>JAJYCJ010000019.1 GCA_021778515.1 Acidobacteriota bacterium | reverse complement strand
GGTCCGCTCCGCTGCGGGCCAGCTCCAGCACCGCGGTGCCGCCGAAGCAGAATCCGATGGCCGCCACGCGGTCCGGATCCACCCTGGGATCCTTCTTCAGCGCCTTAAGACCGGCGATGACTCTTCGCCGCAAGAGGGCGCGGTCCTTCTTGTACCGCCCCGCCAGGGCCGCCGCCTCCTCGGTGGTCTTGGCGCGCACGCCCTTGCCGTACACGTCCGCCGCCAGGGCGACGTAGCCGAGGCGCGCCAGCATGTCGGCCCGCCTCATCTCGTAATCCGAGAGGCCCTTCCACTCGTGGACCACGAGCACCCCCGGCCGCCTTCCGGTGAAGGCGTCATCGTACGCCAGGTAGCCCTCGAGAACGGTGCCGCCCTCTTTGTAGTCGAGCTTTTGCGTGTGGAGTGTCGCCTGGGTGCCCAGGGCTGCGCCCAGGACCAGCATCACGAAGAACAGAGCTATGCGCATGATCACCTCCGCCCTGAAAACAACGCGGTCGGGGCGAAGATTGCCGGCGGCCGGACCTCTACTGGCGCTTGCCCACGCCCTCGGCCGCGCGCAAGCGATCCAACTGATCCTCCGTCAGCGGAGGGGCGAAGGCCGCCGGGTTCTTCTCCTTCCGGTGGATCTCGTCGTAGATGAGGAAGTCGTAGACCTGGACCGCTTCGTCGTTGGACAGGGTGGTCTTGCCGGAGCTTTGCAGGCCCCCAAGGTAGTGGGCCCAGAACTGTGGAGAGGCCGTGGTGTTAAAGACCCGGGCGAGGGTGTGGCACTGCCCGCACTTCGCGACCACGAGGCGGTAGCCCGCCTGGATATTGGGAGGATAGGAGGAGACATCCAGGGTGGCTGGGCCCCTGTCCTGGGGCAGCGAGAGGCCAGCGGCCCAGGCGGCGGCGGCAAGAACCAACGCGGCAAGAATGATCACGGCGGGACGACCGAAAGCTGCACGCATGACCCGAAACCTCCTGAAGGAACCCCGGATGGCCGCGAAGGCCTCGCGGGCGTTCCATTATGCACCACAATGGGCAGGAGGGCCAAGGGGGGGGCTCTCAGCACGATCCTGTCCTGAAGGCCGTCCCGGAGCGTAACTCGCCTAGCGCGGCAGGGTGCCGGCTCAGAAGCGCTCCTCCTCTGCCCGCCCGAAAAGCTGGCCAATTTCGATGAAGCGCGCCATGGCGAGAAGGCCCATCATCCCCTCCCCCCGGCCATCCAGCCGAATGGCCTCTCGGACGGCCCCGCCATCCGTACGCCTTGCCGATCGGCTTCGCAGCACGCTGGACCGGGCCACTCTAGCGTGTCGTCCCGGTGATGGGTTCGCCATGGAAGCGGGCGATTGACAACCCACGAAGGGGTGCGGGGAAGAAGCCTCCCCGCTCCTTCGGGGTAACAGCCCGCCGCAGACGGGCGCACTAGGGGCGGAGCCCTGGGGAAGTGCTGTGTCCCGGGAAGATACCATGGCAAACGCAAGACGGGGACACGACACTAGCGCGCCCCCCCGCTCTCCTCCCTCAGCACGCGGCGCAGGAGCTTGCCCACGTTGTTCTTCGGTAGCTCCTTCCGGAACTCCACGTACTTGGGCACCTTGTAGGCCGTGAGTTTGGTCCTGCAGAACTCGATGATCTCCTCGGCCGTCGCCGTCTGGCCCTCCTTTAAAACCACGAAGGCCTTCACGCGCTCCCCCGACCGCTCGTCTGGTACGCCGATGACCCCAGCCTCCAGAACCTTCGGGTGCTCGTAGAGGACCTCCTCCACGTCCCTCGGGTAGACGTTGAAGCCGCCCGTGATGACCATGTCCTTCTTGCGGTCCACGATGAACACGTAGCCGTCCTCGTCCATCCGGCCGATGTCCCCCGTGTAGAGCCACCCGTCCCGCAGGCTGGCCTTCGTCTCCTCCGGCCGGTTCCAGTAGCCCTTCATGACCTGCGGGCCCCTGATGAGGATCTCCCCCGACTCCCCGAGCGGCACGTCGGTCTCCCCCGTGGTCTGGTCCACGATGCGGATTTCCGTGTCCGGCCAGGGGACGCCGATGGAGCCAGGCTTTCTCAACCCCAGCATGGGGTTCCCCGTCACTACGGGCGAAGTCTCCGAGAGGCCATAGCCCTCCATGATCTTGGCGCCCGTGATGGCCTCGAACTTCTGGAGAACCTCCACCGGGAGAGGCGCAGCACCGGAGACGCAGGCCTTGATGCAGTCCACCTTGTACTCCTTGACGCGCGGATTGTTGGCCATGGCCGTGTAGAGCGCCGGAACTCCCGGCAGGAGGCCCGGCTGCTCGTCGCGGATCATCTCCAAGAGGTCCGAGACGTCCGGCTTGGGCCGCGCGGGGAAGAGGATCAGCCTGGATGCGCTCAGGATGCCGAAGTTCATGCAGGTCGTCATCCCGAAGCTGTGGAAGAGCGGAAGGACCGTCATGATGGATTCCTGGGGGGTGTTCTTCATCTCCCCTCCGGTGGCCCAGCAGTAGCACTGGAGCGCGTTGGTCAGGAGGTTCGCGTGGGTCAGGACCGCTCCCTTGGAGAGGCCCGTCGTGCCGCCCGTGTACATGAGGACGGCCGGCTCCTGTGGCTCCACGGCCACCTCCGGAGGCGACACCTCCTTTCGACCGGCCAGCTCCTTGAAGCGGACGTAGCCCCCGTCAGCCGGCACCGCCGTCAGTTCCTTGCGCTTCACCAGCGGGTAGAGGAGGCTCTTCGGGAAGGGCAGGTAATCGCTGACCCTGCCCACGATGACCTTCTCCAGCCCCACCGAATCCTTGACCGCCTTGACCTTGGAGAGGGTCAGATCCAGGTCCAGCGTCACGAGCACCTTGGCCCCGGAATCCTTCACCTGGTGGGATAGCTCGCGTTCCGTGTAGAGCGGATTGGTGGGCACGCAGATGCCACCGGCCTTCAGAACGCCGTAGTAGGCGATGACCATGTGCGGCACGTTGGGCAGGTAGAGGGCCACCCGGGCCCCCTTGCGGACGCCCATGTCGGCCAGGCCCCGCGCGAAGGCATTGCAGGATCCCAGCAGCTCCCGGTAGGTGATCTGCTTGCCGAGGAAGCTGATGGCGACCCGGTCGGGGAATTTGGCCGCCGAGTCGTCGAGAAAACGGTGGAGCGGCACTTTTGGATAATCCAAGCTCGGAGGTACCTTCGGATCGTAGTGACGGTGCCAGAAACGCTCCTCCATGGTTTACCCTCCCTCTCTGTGCCCCTACACGGCTCGCCGCGCCCAAACGGGCGTGATGGTCAAGGCGCCTTCCGCCTCACTCTGTGCGCGAACGACTCCCCCGTCTTTCCGGTACTCTATCGAGCCCCTCACACCGGAATCCCGCCCCCTCACCCGCTGGGCCACGCGGCAACCGTAGGTGGTTTCAGTATAGGGGATTTGCAGAATCGGTCAATGCCAGGTCCGAGCCGCATCACGGCCCTCCACCGGTGTCCCCTGGATGCCTTCGCGGCCATCCCGGCCGCCTTCCCGTTCACGGCGACTTCGCGGAGCGGCCTCTGTCCTCTTCCTTGAGCACGCGGCGCAGGAGCTTGCCCACGTTGTTTTTGGGTAGCTCCTTCCGGAACTCCACGTACTTGGGCACCTTGTAGGCCGTGAGCTTGGTCTTGCAGAACTCGATGATCTCCTCGGCCGTCGCCGTTTGACCCTCCTTTAAAACGACGAAGGCCTTCACGCGCTCCCCCGACCGCTCGTCCGGTACGCCGATGACCCCAGCCTCCAGAACCTTCGGGTGCTCGTAGAGGACCTCCTCCACGTCCCTCGGGTAGACGTTGAAGCCGCCCGTGATGACCATGTCCTTCTTGCGGTCCACGATGAACACGTAGCCGTCCTCGTCCATCCGGCCGATGTCCCCCGTGTAGAGCCACCCGTCCCGCAGGCTGGCCTTCGTCTCCTCCGGCCGGTTCCAGTAGCCCTTCATGACCTGCGGGCCCTTGATGAGGATCTCTCCGGCTTCGCCGATGGGCATGTCACGCTCGCCCGTCTCTTGGTCCACGATGCGGATCTCCGTGTCGATAAAAGGGAGACCGACGGACCCGACTTTCCTCAGGCCGAGCCTGGGGTTGGCCGCGGCGAATGGCGCGGTCTCGGAGAGGCCGTAGCCCTCGAAGATCTTCCCGCCCGTCATGGCTTCGAACTTCTGCAGCACCTCCACGGGCAGGGGCGCCGCGCCGGACATGCAGCCCTTGATGCAGTCCACCTTGTACTCCTTGGCCCGCGGGTTGTTGGCCATGGCGGTGTAGAGGGCGGGAACGCCCGGGAGATAATCCGGCTGCTCGTCGCGGATCATCTCCAGCAGGTCCGAGACGTCCGGCTTGGGCCGCGTCGGAAAGAGGATCAGCCTGCCGCCCCACAGAATGCTGCTGTGCATGCAGGCCGCCATACCGAAACAGTGGAAAAGCGGCAGGACCGCCATGATGGATTCCTGGGGAGTATCTTTCATCTCCCCGGCGCTGGCCCAGCAAAAGAAGTGGTAGGTGTTCGCCACCATGTTGGCGTGCGTCAGCACGGCACCCTTGGAAACACCCGTCGTGCCCCCCGTGTACATCAGAGCAGCGGTATCCGAGGGCTCCACCTCGACCTCGGGGGCCGTCTTCCCATTCTTCCTGATCAGATCCTTGAAGCGGACGTAGCCGCCGTCAGCGGGCACCCGCGCCAGTTCCTTGCGCTTCACCAGCGGGTAGAGGAGGCTCTTGGGGAAGGGCAGGTAGTCGCTGACCCGCCCGACGATGACCTTCTCCAGCCCCACCGAATCCTTGACCGCCTTGACCTTGGAGAGCGTGAGATCCAGGTCCAGCGTCACGAGCACCTTGGCGCCGGAATCTTTGAGCTGGTAGGACAGCTCCCTCTCGGTGTAGAGGGGGTTCGTAGGCACGCAGATCGCCCCGGCTTTGAACACGCCGTAGTAGGCGATGACCATCTGAGGGACGTTGGGCAGGTAGAGGGCCACCCGGGCGCCCTTGCGGACGCCCATGTCGGCCAGGCCCCGCGCGAAGGCGTTGCAGGATCCCAGCAGCTCCCCGTAGGTGATCTGCTTGCCGAGGAAGGTGATGGCGACCCGGTCGGGGAATTTGGCCGCCGAGTCGTCGAGAAAACGGTGGAGCGGTACTTTTGGATAATCCAAGCTCGGAGGTACCTTCGGATCGTAGTGACGGTGCCAGAAACGCTCCTCCATGGTTTACCCTCCTGTCCCGGCCGTTCGGACGGCTCCCACGGCCGCCCACCCCCGCAGCACGGGAGTCCCCGCCGCTCCGGCGATGTGTCGCGCCCGCCTGAACGGATCGCCGGCATGCGCGCGCCTTGGCCCGCACCTCGCATCGGACTGCCGCCGAGCTCCCGGAACCCCTATTGTGAATGTACCTGATGTCATTATAGTTGCGCCGCAGCATAAGTCAATGAGTCGGAGGAAGCCGTTGGATTGTGGCTTGGCGGTCCCCGGCTTGGGATGGATGCGCCAATAGCAGCCTGCGCTTCGCCCCGGAAGGCAAACCCTACCAGTGCAAGCTGAAATTGTTTTGGACAGGCATGATCCGCACTCTCCGCTGCATCGGCCACCAGGCGGCTCCTGCCCTCCTCCGCTTTTCACCCGCCACCCCTCCCCTGCGCTATACTCATCTCTCAAGATGAGGGGATTCCCATGGCCACCACATTCGAACTGGATTTCGAGCAGCTTCCGCCCCAGAAGGCTTTTCAGGAGGGCATCCGCCGGGCGCCGAGCCGCGGCTTCCGGCTGAATCGCAAGGATACGGAGACCGCCCTGAAGAACGCCCTGCGCTACGTTCCCGCCCGCTTCCACGAGGAGCTGGCGCCCGAATTCCTCGACGAGCTCGCCACCCGCGGCCGCATCTACGGCTATCGCTTCCGCCCCGAGGGCCGGCTCTACGGCCGGCCCGTCCACGAGTATCCGGGAAAGATCCTGCAAGCGCGGGGCATGCAGGTCATGATCGACAACAACCTCGATTTCGACGTGGCCCTCTACCCCTACGAGCTCGTCACCTACGGCGAGACGGGGCAGGTCTTCCAGAATTGGATGCAGTACCTTCTCGTCAAGCGTTACCTTGCGGAGATGGACGAGAACCAGACGCTGGTGGTCTCCTCGGGCCACCCCCTCGGCCTCTTCCCCTCGCGCCCCGAGGCCCCGCGCGCGATCATCACCAACGGCCTCATGGTGGGAATGTTCGACACCGCCGAGGAGTTCCACCGCCTCGCCGCCATGGGCTGCGTGAACTACGGCCAGATGACCGCCGGCGGCTGGATGTACATCGGCCCCCAGGGCATCGTCCACGGCACCTACATCACCCTGCTGAACGCGGGCCGCCTCTACCTGGGCATCCCGCAGGACCAGGACCTGCGCGGCCACCTCTTTCTGACCTCGGGCCTGGGCGGCATGTCGGGCGCCCAGCCGAAGGCCGCCGACATCGCGGGGGCCGTCTCCGTCACCGCCGAGGTGGACGCCAGCCGCATCGAGACGCGCCACGAGCAAGGCTGGGTGGGCCGCGTCTCTGGGGACCTTGCCGAGATCGAGCGCTGGATGCGCGAGGGCCTCGCCAAGCGCGAGCCCCTCTCCATCGCCTACCACGGCAACGTGGTGGACCTGCTGGAGTACGCCGAGGCCCGCGCCTGGCCCGCCGAGCTCCTCTCCGACCAGACCTCCTGCCACGCCGCCTACGAGGGGGGCTACTGCCCCGCCGGCCTCACCTACGATCAGGCCAAGGCCCTCCTCAAGGAGGACTTCCCCGCCTTCAAGGCCAAGGTCCACGAGAGCCTGAAGAGGCACTACGCCGTCCTCAGGCGTCTCACTGACAAGGGGGCGCGCTTCTGGGACTATGGAAACTCCTTCCTGAAGGCCATCCTCGACGCGGGTGTCATAGAGATCGCGAAGAACGGCCGGGACACCAACGACGGCTTCATCTGGCCCTCATACGTGGAGGACATCATGGGGCCCCTCTGCTTCGATTACGGCTACGGCCCCTTCCGCTGGGTCTGCCTCTCCGGCAGACCGGACGACCTGGACAAGACCGACGCCGCGGCCGCCTCCTGCATCGACCCGGCGCGCCGCTCCCAGGACCGCGACAACTACCACTGGGTGAAGGACGCCAAGAAGAACCGGCTCGTCGTGGGCACCCAGGCCCGCATCCTCTACGCCGACGCCGAGGGCCGCGTGAAGATCGCCCTGAAGTTCAACGACATGGTCCGCAGGGGCGAGATCGGCCCCGTCATCATGGGCCGCGACCACCACGACGTGCAGGGGACCGACTCCCCCTTCCGCGAGACGGCCAACATCTACGACGGGAGCGCCTACGCCTCCGACATGGCCCACCAGTGCTGGGCCGGCAACGTCGCCCGGGGCATGACGTACGCCGTCCTCTCGAACGGCGGCGGCGTGGGCACCGGCAAGTGTTTCAACGGCGGTTTCGGCCTCCTCCTGGACGGCTCCGAGCGCACCGACGCCGTCATCGCCTCGGCCCTCGATTGGGACGTCACCGGCGGGATCGCCCGCCGCGCCTGGGCCCGCAACCCCAACGCCATCGAAACGGCCCGAAGCTGGAACGCCAAGATGACCGGAAAGGGCCACATCACAGAGCCCGCCGTGGCGGATGAGGGGCTGGTGGCCCGGACCGTGCAGGCCGCGTCGAAACGGGACTGAGGGAAGGGTTGGGAGGAGGGTGGCCATGGCTCGCGCCAGAGGTTCATGGATCGGGTTCGGAATGTTCACCGTGGCCGCGCTCGCGATGGGCCTCGGCTTCGCCGCCGACACGTCGCGCTGGCAGACCATCGACATGGGCCAGCTCGTGGGCTTCCGGGGCGTCATCGTGCCGCCCGTGGAGCGGGCCGACACGGCCGATCTCGTGGATTGCGGCACCTTCGACGCGGACGGCTACAGCACCCTCGTCGTCAACCTCGCGGGGGAGATGAAGGACCAGCCCGCCAAGACCGGCGTCATCGGCGCCATCCTCATCCCCGACGTTTCACCCTTCGACAGGGCCTACGCCAACCTGCTCCTCCTGCCGGTGCCGCTGGAGATCACCGCCCCCGTCACCGGCCAGGGCTTTCCCTACTTCATGGCCAAGCAGACGCGCTTCGAGGTGGGCTTCCCCCGCTACCGGCTCCTGCTCTACAACAGCACCGGCTCCTCCGCCACCGTCACCGTCACCGTCTACCGAGCCCGCTAGCAGCGTGCTGGGGCCGCAACCGCCGGCCAGGCAGGGCCTTCTGGTCCATCGCCGCGGGGCAAGAACATCCTGCGGCTTCAGCGCCGGAAATATCCGCCTCCTCTCCGAGGTATCTACCCGCATGGAAGGAAAGACCCAATCGGCAGGAGAAAAGGGCGCGGTCGGAGGGCACGGCCGCTCCTGGCCCTTCCTCGTGGCCGCACTCGGCGTGCTTTGCAACCTCGCCCTGTCCCCGGCGACCAGAGCCGCCGAGGGCATGTGGACTTACGACCACCCGCCGCTCCCGCTTCTCCAGAAGGAGCTCGGCTTCACGCCCACCCAGGCCTGGCTGGACCACCTTCGGCTGGCCTCCGTCGGCATCGGCGGGGCCAGCGCCTCCTTCGTCTCGCCCGATGGGCTGATTCTCACCAACCACCACGTGGCCCGCATTTACCTCCAGCAGATCTCCACGCCCGGGCACAATTACGTCAGGGACGGCTTCTACGCCAAGAGACGGAGCCAGGAGTTGAGGCTCCCCGGGGCCGTGGCCCGAGTCCTGATGTCCATAGAGGACGTCACGCCCCTGGTGCAGGCCGCGGCGAAGTCGGGCGTGACGCCCGCCCTGGCCCAGAAGGCTCGCGAGGCCGCCATCGCCGGCCTGGAAAGGCAGTGCCGGGAAAAGACCGGCCTCCGGGGAGAGGTGGTCGCCCTCTTCGGCGGCGCCCGCTACGTCCTCTACCGGTACAAGGAGTACACGGACCTGCGCGCGGTCATGGCGCCGGAGGAGAAGGCGGCCTATTTCGGAAGGGATTCTGACAACTTCGGCTATCCCCGTTACGATCTCGATTTCGCCTTTCTGAGAGCCTACCAGAACGGCAGGCCCGCCCGAACGCCGGACTACCTGAGGATCGCGGCGGCCGGCGTCAGGGAGGGCATGCCCGTCTTCGTCTCAGGGAACCCAGCGAGGACGCACCGCCTCGCCACCCTGGCCCAGCTCACCTACTTCCGCGACCTGAGCTACCCCGCCGCCGCGGAAGACCTTGCAGGCCTGGATCAGATCGTGACGGCCTACAGCAAGACAGGCCCGCGGCAGGCCGAGGAGGCCCAGTCCGCGCTGTTCTACCTGCACAACCGGCTCAAGGTCATCCGGGGCGAGCTCCAAGGGCTCGAGGACCCCGAGCTGATGGCCGAGAAGGCGCGCGCGGAAAACGCCCTCAGAGAGGCGATCGCCAAGAGGCCCGACCTGACACGCTATGAGAAGGCCTGGCAGCAGGTGGCGCGGGCCGTGCAATGGCAGCGGGCCCACTTCGACCAGATCACGTATGAAGGCCGCGTCCCCGACGCCATCGGCCTCACCGGGACCGCGCTCGACATCCTCCGGTACGCCGAGGAGGTCAGAAGGCCCGATTCGGACCGCCTCCCCGGCTATCACGAGTCGCAGATCCCAGGCCTCCTGCGGAACCTGGAGGCCCCGAGCTCCTACAGCAGGACACTGGATGAGGCCCTGCTGGCCCACGCTCTGACCGTTCTCCGGGACAGAGTCGGCGCGGCGGACCCGTACGTGAAGGCCCTCCTCTCGGGCGAGAGCCCGAAGCGGCGCGCCCGCGAACTCGTGCGCGGCACGCGCCTCTACGACGAGGCCTTCCGCGTGTCCCTGCTCAGGAATGACGGCGCCGCCGTGAGGACTTGCGAAGATCCCCTCCTTGCCTTCGCGCGCCTGCTGGACCCGGCGCTCCGGAACATCGACGCGGCCCTCGGGGACAACGTGGAGGCCGTGGTTCAGCCCGCGCTCGACGACATCGCCCGGGCGCAGTTCGCCCTCGGCGGCGACGCGCTCTACCCCGACGCCACGGGCACGCTCCGACTGGCCTTCGGGAGGGTCGAGGGCTATTCCTCCGACACCACCGAGGTGCCGTTCCAGACCACCTTCTACGGCCTCTACGACCGCGCCTATTCGTTCGATGACGAAGGTGATTTCCAACTCAGCGAGACGGAGCAGGCGCGTCGCGGCCAACTCGCGCTGAAGACCCCGCTGGACTTTGTCTGCACCGCCGACATCACGGGCGGAAACTCGGGGAGCCCCGTCGTGGACGAAGAGGGCAAGCTCGTCGGCCTCGTCTTCGACGGCAACGCCCCGAACATCCCCAACTCCTTCCTCCACGAACAAGGCAGCGCCCGATGCGTCGCCGTGGACGCGCCCGCCATCTTCGAGGCGCTCACGCGCCTCTACGACGCCCGGCGCGTGGTCCAGGAGCTGCGCCAGGCCTCCGAGTAGACTTCCCCCCAACAACCGGAGGACGAGAGGAGGGCCGCCCCTTCTCGCCCCTGCGCCCCCACTGCCGCCGCGCGCCCATTCCGTGGCATCCTACCGGGAGCCTCGGACACGGAGTCCCGGGAGCCCGGCAATCCTTCGCCTCGGGAGGTGATCGGATGGAGTCTCAATCTCCCGCAACCCTCGTCGCCGACCTGCACTGCGATACGGTCCTGGAGCTTCAGGGCGGAGCGGCCATCGCCCACAACCCCGAGGGCCACGTGGACCTTCCGCGCCTGAAGGCCGGGCGCGTGGGCCTCCAGCTCTTCGCGGCCTTCGTCTCCGCCTCCCTGCCGGAGGGCCGCGCCTTCGCCGAGGCCAACGCCCTGCTCGACCTGATGGACCGCGCCTGCCAGGAGCACCCGGAGGCGCTCGTCCGCGCCCGGACGGCGGAGGAGGTGGAGCGGGCCGCGGGCGACGGGAAGACCGCCGCCGTGCCGGCCGTGGAGAGCGGCTACGCCATCGAGGGGGACCTCCGCAATCTGGAGGCCCTCGCGAACCGAGGCATCCGCGCCATGACCCTCACCCACGCCCGGCACCTGCCGTGGGCCGCCTCCTCGGGGGAACCGGGCGACGGCCCCGGCGGACTCACCGCCTTCGGGCGCGAGGTGGTGAGGGCCATGAACGGCCTCGGCGTCCTCGTGGACGTCTCGCACGTCCACGAGAGGACCTTCTGGGACGTGGTCCGCACCGCCAAACGCCCCTTCATCGCCTCCCACTCCTGCGCCGCCGCCCTCTGTCCCATGGAGCGCAACCTCACCGACGACCAGCTCCGGGCCGTCGGCGGGGCGGGCGGCCTCGTCGGGGTCAACTTCTTCCCGGCCTTTCTGGACCGGCGCTACCTCGCCAAGCGCGGCGCCTCCATGGAGGCACTCTTCGCCCGGCACGAGCGCATCGAGCGCGAGACGCTGGACGATCCCGCGCGGCGCAACGCCGAGATGCGCCGCCTGGCCCGCGAGGCGCGCGCCGCCATGGGGCCGCCCGAGGCCGGCGTGGACACGCTCTGCGACCATCTGGAGCACGTCGCCCGCCTCGCCGGCGAGGACGCCGTGGCCTTCGGCTCCGACTTCGACGGCGTCAGCGACCTCCCCCTCGGCATCTCCGGCTGCGACGCCTTCCCCGCCATCCTCCTGCGCCTTCGCGAGCGCGGCTGGAGCGACGCCAGTTTACGCAAGCTCGCCTGGGACAACGTCCTCCGAGTCCTGCGCGCCAACGAAAGGTGATTGGGTGAGAAAGTGAGGAAGTGGGGACGTGAAGCGGTCAGGAGGACAGGGAAGACCCCCGAACCATGCCCGCCGAACCCGAAAGCGTGAGCTGGCGGAGCCCGGACTGCGGACAGCAGGCCGGAACAGAAACGTTCACCACAGAGACACAGAAGGGCACGGAGGAAGGGCGAGATGAGGTGATGAGGACATGAGGGCGGGGGTTTGCCTTCGAAGGAAAAACCTCGCTCTACTCACCTACTACTCCGACTCCTTACACCCCGCGTCTCGCCTTACCATTGGGCTCCCCTCCCCGGATCCGCCTCCCGCTCCGCGGCCTTGCGCCCAGTTGCCAGGTCTGGGCGGCCTCCCTATGATGACCTCAGAGGTTCGACGAAGAACGGGATCCGCCGAGTCGCCGCTGGGCGAGTGGGGGTTGTTCATGGACAGAAGGAAAGAGGTGCGCGCGGTGTGGCTGAAGGGGCTCTACTGGTACACGATCCTGGGAGCCGGAGCCGTGGGGCTCTGGATCCTTCTCGCGCCGGAGACTTTCGCTTCCGCCTTCGGCATGCCGCCCCAGGATCCCTTCATCCTGGGCGTGGCCGGAAGCACATGGCTCGCCTTCGGCGTCGTGGCCGCGATCGGTCTCCGTTCACCGCTCGTCTTTGCGCCGGTCTTCCTGGTGCAACTGGGGTACAAGGTGCTCTGGCTGGCGGTGGTCTTTCTACCCCGGGGGCTCCACGGCAGGCCGCCCTTCTACTCCCTGGTGCTGGCGGTCATCTTCGCGAGCTACATCATCCTGGACCTGATCGCCATCCCCTTCGGCAGACTGGCGGGACGGTAGAGGAAAGTACGTGATGAGGTAATGAGGTGATGAGGTGATGAGGGCGAATGCTGCCTTTCGAAGACCCTCCCGCGCCTGCCCGTCGAACAGGCCCGTTATCCTGAGGGCTCCTTCGATGCGAACCCTGCTCAGGATCCCGTTGGACTCAAGACCACGCAGTTCTGTAGGCGCTGGATCCCGTGCATGAAGCCCTTCCCCTGGCCAGTCGCCCGTTGATCAAGCCATCGGGGGTAGACTTCGCTTAGCCCCTCCTCCCTGATCTCCTCGTGAAGATCCCTTCGCCCTTCCTCCGCGCCTCCGCGGTGCATTCGTTCCCTTGCGTCCCGTTCCTCGCGTTCGCGCCTCGCCCATCAGACTCAGCCCGGCCGCTTAAGGCTGCTTGGCTTCCACGATGACCATCCAACCCACGCCGAAGCGGTCGGTGAGCATGCCGAAGCAGGGCGAGAAGAAGGTCTTGGCGAGGGGCACCTCCACCTTCCCCCCGTCGGAGAGGGCCGCGAAGAGCATCCTGGCCTGCTTCTCGTCGGAGGCGGTGAGCGAGAGCGAGAAGCCCTCGAAGCCGTGGCTCTCGTAGATGCCGTCGGCCACCATGACGTGCGTGTCGCCGATGTGGAGATTGGCGTACATGATCTTGTTGCCGTAGTCGGGCGGCAGCATGCCGGGCGGGGCCGGCTCCGGGTTCTCCTTGTAGCGCATCATGAAGGTCACTTCGGCGCCGAGCGCCCCGCGGTAGAACTCCATGGCCTCTTCGCAGCGTCCGTCAAAGAACAGATAGGGTTCGATCTTCATGGGGGGACTCCTTTGGAGAAGGTGGTTAGGCGGTTAAGCGATTGAGCGATTAAGCGATTGAGCAATTAGGCTATTGAGCGATTGGGCGAGGGGGTGGGTGGGGGCGCGGGGTGCGTGGCCGGCCCCGACGCTCGGTCTGGGCGCTGCCGTCCTTCCCACCTAGTCCGCTCATCACCTACTCACCTGCCTTTCAACTCATGGCACGCCTGCCGGTCACTTTCTGGCCGGGACCTCCGTTTCACGGGACCTTTCCGCCAGCATCTTCTCCACCTCCGCGGCCAAGTAGACCTGCCGGACCTCCAGCTCGGCGCCGTCCTCCATGGGCGCGCGTTTGGCCCACTCGACGGCCTCCTCTTTGGACGCCACCTCGACCAACCAGAAGCCCGCCACCAGCTCCTTCGTCTCGGCGAAGGGGCCGTCGGTCACGATCCTCTCCCCGCCTTGGAAGCGGATCCGCGCCCCCTTGGAGCTCGGGTGGAGCCCCTCGGCGGCCATGAGGATCCCGGCCTCGTCCATCTCGTCGTTGTACCGGCGCATCGCCTCGTGCACTTCGCGGGGCGGTAACCGTGCCGCCTCAGATTCCCGGCTCGCTTTCACGATGATCAGGAACTGCACCGGCCACCTCCTGTCTACCCTATTGGTCGTTCGGGGAATGGCCGCGCCGGCACCGGGGGCGTGCAGAGACCGGAAGCGCTGCGGCAGGCCAGGAACCTCCCGCGCATGCCCCCTCGCCACGCTAGCGATCCTCACGCGCCATCTTCGAGCGCCGATCGAGCTCCTTCTCGCTGGGCTCGGCATGCGCGAAGGAACCGCGCCGGATCTCGCCGGCCGGTACGTAGGCGCTCATCACGACACCGGTGGTCGAGACCTTGGTGCTGACAAGGCGCAGAGCGCCCGGCTTCGCCCTCGCCTCGAACAGCCGCTTACCGCCCCCGAGGATGACGGGGAAGGTCCACACGTTGTATTCGTCGATCAGCGACGCGGCCTCCAGCGACTGGATCAGGTTGCCGCTGCCGATGATCTGCAAGTCGCGGCCAGGCTGTGCCTTGAGCGCGGCGATCGCCGGGACGACCTCTTCTCCCAGCAGCACCGAGTTCTTCCATGACAGGCTCTTCAGCGTTTTCGAGGCCACGTACTTTCGCGCCGCATTCAGGCTCTTAGCGATGGGATCGTCCGCCGGCTGGTACGGCCAGTACGCCTCGAAGATCTCGTAGGTCTTGCGGCCGAGCACGACGTCGCGATCCTTGGCGTCGAAGCCGCTTGCGGAGATGTCCATGGTCTCGTCCGCATAGTCGAACATCCAGCCGCCGAAGGAAAAGCCGCCCGTGGGATCCTCCTGTGGCCCGCCTGGGGCCTGCATCACGCCGTCCAGCGAAACGAATGCAGAGGCAATCAGCTTTCTCATCGAACCATCCTCCTGCGTTGGATTTCGCGAGGCGGAAAGAGTTTCGCCATCGACTCCCTGCCGGCCTTCACGAGACAGAAGCGGGAAAAGCCCCAACCCGCGGATGCATCCGCGTCAGGAGAGTGCCTCCTGGCCCTTCCGCCCCTCGTCCGATCCCCATCGCCACCTCACTCATCAGCTATAACCCGAATTCCACGGCGAACGAGCCACCCAGAGACATCTCAAGCCAGGATTTTCAACGGCCTGATAGTCCCCTGCTCTAATCGTGGTTGATGGGCACGTCGTCGGGGGCGGGGCGGCCCTTGCCCGTCTCCAGGAGCTCCTTGAGGCTCAGCAGGAAGACCGCCCACTTGGTCGAACAGTGGGCGAACATCCCCGTCTCCCCGCGCCAGCCCGAATGGGCGAAGGCGACCCAGCACTGGGCCTCGTCGGCGCTCAGGTCGAAGCGCACCTCCGTCCCCGCCCACTCCTCGATGGTCTCCTCCCGCGTCGCCTTCCAGCGCACCAGCCGCCCCGGCCGGAGCTCCACCACCTCGAAGGCCTGGCAGAAGTCCCCGAACCAGAACTCCAGCACGCCCCCCACCTTCGCCCCCTCGCCCCGGGTGTCCGACGTCCACCACCCCGCCAGCTTCTCGACCTCCGTCAGCGCCCCGTACACCGCCTCCGGCGACGCCGCGATCCCCACTTCGTGACGGATGCTGTAGCTCTCCATCGTGCCCTCCCCACGCGCACCCAAGCGCCGTGAAATCCGAACGTCCCGATGGAAAAACCACCGCGAAGCCGACGCAATTCCAAAGGGGGGAGAGATTCACCACGGAGAACACGGAGGGCACGGAGGAATGACGGGATGAGGAGATGAGGTAATGAGGTAATGAGGGCGCGGGCGGGCCTTCGGAGAGTGGCCGTCGTGCTTGAAAGCGCGGGCCGGCAGGAGGATTCACTACGCAGAACACGGCAGGCACGGAGGAAGGGCGGGATGAGGTGATGAGGAGATGAGGAGATGAGGGGATGAGGGCGCCGGGAGGGAAGGAAGGTGCCCTTCCCTCCCGGTGTTCGACCCTTCGCTACAACCTGATCTTGGAGGTGAAGTCCGGAATGGGGATCTCCCCCTGGTACCAAGGCACGCCGCCCACCAGGATGCGGAAGCGCGACGCGCCCCACCTGGGCGCGAAGTGCGCCTGCATGGCCCCCTCCTTGAACTTCACCGCCCAGGTCCGCTGCTTGAAGTCGACGGTGAGGTGGAGGCCCCCCTGGTCGTAGTCCAGCACCCTCTTTCCTTCCAGGGCCTTCTCGAAATCCTCGCACTGCATCTCACGGACCGGGCCCGGGAGGGCTCGGCCGCCGGGCCGCGCCGCCGGACGGCGCAGATCTCAGCCCCGTCGCGCCGCCTCGATCGCGGCGATGTCGATCTTCCGCATCGTCATCATCGCCTCGAACGCGCGCTTGGCGGCCGCGGGATCGGGATCGGCGATCGCCTCCGTCAGGGCCAGGGGGGTGATCTGCCAGCACAGTCCCCACTTATCCTTGCACCAGCCGCAGGCGCTCTCCTGGCCGCCGTTGCGCACGATCGCGTCCCAGTAGCGATCCGTCTCCTCCTGGTCGGCGGTCGCGACCTGGAACGAGAACGCTTCGTCGTGCGTGAACGCCGGTCCTCCGTTGAGCCCGAGGCACGGGATGCCCATCACGGTGAACCAGACCGTGAGCACGTCGCCCTTCTTCCCGGACGGGAAGTCCCCCGGCGCGCGGTAGACGGCGTCGACGGACGAGTCTGGAAAGGTGGCGGCGTAGAAGTGCGCCGCCTCCTCGGCGCACCCGTCGTACCACAGGCACACCGTGTTCTTGGCTATCTTCGTCATGGCGCTTCTCCCCTGAGGTTAGAGTTCGCACCGTCCGCGCAAGGCTTCACCGCGTCTCCCATGGGCGTCCCAACGCCCACGTTGGGCCGCCGCGCCGTCAGCACCCGCTCTGAGCCCATCTTGCGACGAAGGCCCGCATAGGACCATGCGCCACGCAAGGGCGGTCACGCTCGGGCAAGGCGCCCTGAGCTGGCCCCGCGGACCGGAGAGAACCTCAGGCGCGTTTGCGGAGGATGACGTGAGCCGCCGCACGAGTTCCCGGCGTCGTTTCTACGCAGTGATAGCCCAGCGCCCGCATGTCGAGACCTTCAAAGAGGTTCTCGCCGGAACCAAGGAGTGTCGGCGCCATGGCGAGGTGCAGATCGTCGACCAGGGACTCGCGCAAGAACTGCCGGATCGTCGAGACGCCGCCTCCCAGGCGGATGTCGCGGCTCCCGGCGGCCTCGGTGGCGCGCTCCAGAGCGGTGTGGATGCCCTCGGTGACGAAGTGAAACGTGGTACCGCCCTTCATGGGCAAAGGCCCCCTCGCGTGGTGGGTAAGGACGAAGACGGGCGTGTGGTAGGGGGGTTCCTCGCCCCACCAGCCCTTCCAGGCTTCATCGGGCCAGGGGCCGCGGACCGGCCCAAACATGTTGCGGCCGAGGATCCAGGCGCCGATGTTGTCGAAGCCCCGTGCCGCGATGTCATCATCCCGGCCGGTCTCACCACCCTCGCCGGCGTGCATCTGCTGGAAAGTGCGCGTGCGGTGGAACCAATCAAACAGGTCCATGCCACCGACCCCGACCGGGTTGTCGAGGTCCTGGTTCGGGCCGGCGCCAAAACCATCGATGGAAACGGAAAAGCACCTGACCAGCAGCTTAGGCATGCTTCCCTCCCCAGAAGTTGCCCTCAACAACGTGGAGGTGCCGTTTATGCCGGCAATCGCCCCAAGGGGGTACCAGCGGCAGGTCGTGACATGCCACCTTGCCGCCACCACGGAGGCCACGGAGAAAGGGCGAGATGAGGGGATGAGGAGATGAGGGCTCGGGCGGGCCTTCGAAGAGTGGCCGACGCGACACGCTACACGGGAGACGCGAGAAGCGCCCCCCATTGCGTCATTCTGTGGCATGCCCCAGCGGGCTGCTGGCACAGAATCCCGCCGCTGAGCTACACCATAGCCGCTTCTTCACTCTTCACTCTTTACTGTTCACTCCCGTCACCACGGAGGCGCGGACGGGCTAAGGGGCGGGAGGCCTACTTCCGTCTGGGAACAGAGGGGGCATAGGCGAGCAGCGCCTTGGCGTCTTCCGGCTGGAGCCATGACGGCACGAGTCCCAACAGGGACTCAATTCGCCTATAGACCTCTGCATCCTTCTGCGTCACGGTCCGTTTTGCGGCAGAGACGACGGCGGCTAGGGCCTGCACCGGCTTCGATAGCGTCGGTTGTTGTGGGTCGCTCATCGGATGTTGGCTCTCGTTGCCATTGCGTCCGGTCACGTTAACGCTCCTTTCGCTCTAACGAGCTCGCCCGTCGTTCTGCTTGGGCTACCCCTAGCCAAAGCAAGTAGGGTGCCAGCCGCATTGCTCAAGCCGCATCGTCCGGAGTCCATGGGTTATCAGCCCGTTAAGCCCCCTCACGGGAGACGTCGGTGTTGCCGGTGGAGCTCGTATCGGCACTCCGAATGGCAGGATGCATGGCCAGAGTGGCAGCCCGCATCCAGCACGCGACGCGCACAGGCGCGGAGGAAGAACGAGATGAGGAGATGCCGAGATGAGGAGATGAGGGCGGGGGCTAGCCCTCGAAAACAAGCATTCGCTCTGCTCACCTACTCGCCCTGCAAGCCCTTGACTTTCGCGTATCGCCGTCCTAGCCTTATTCCTCATCAGCGAAGCGCACCAAGGGGGGAGAATCATGCCGATACCGGATTATCAGGCGATCATGCTTCCGCTGGTGCCGACCGCGCCTCACGTAAGGGATGTCTCATTTGAAAGCCCATTTTCTTGTTTCTTGGCCTTGCAATGTTGTTTGGTTTGTTTCAGACTTTAGGGGGAAGGGGGCCCATTGGGACTATTGCGTTTGATGTCGTGCTATCGCGACACACACATCCAATGTCCCATCTTCAGCCTCCTTGCGATCTTCGGTCGTCATGTGTCGACTTGCGTTCGCAGTAGAAAGGCATAAGCAGAATACCCAATGGCGCTCCCTTCCCCTTTAAGCCCCTTACAGCAGGCCTTTCTTCAAGCAAGCTCTGGATCACAAGTAGCACAAGTTCTTGGAATCAGCTGGCGACGGCTAACCTATGTACTTTACAGGTTGGACCAGGGGAAGAAGTACCATGAGTTTGAGATCCCGAAGAGGGCCGGGGGAGTCCGGCGAATTGCGGCGCCGTTGCCTCCCATCGCTGGGCTCCAATCATATCTAAAGGATATCTTATACTCACTCCATCAGCCCTCTAAGTCTTCTCACGGCTTTGTCCGAGGCCGTAGCATCATCACCAACGCCGGCCTCCACGTACACATGAGATGGGTTCTGAACATCGACTTGCAGGATTTCTTCCCAACTATCAACTTCGGGCGAGTTCGGGGCCTCTTCATGGCGTCACCTTTTCAAATACCCTCTGCGGCTGCAACCGTACTTGCTCAGATTTGCTGTAATGGTAACGCCCTGCCGCAAGGTGCACCTACTTCTCCTATTATTTCCGACATGATTTGCAGAAAATTGGACCATCAATTATGGAGCTTTTCTCGGTCTCTCAATTGTTACTATTCCCGATACGCGGACGACATCACAATCTCTACCCGTTCCCCGTCTCTACCGGCCTCGATTGCCCGAATCGACACGTCAGCAGAAAGGGGAGTTGTGGTCGGTGAGGAACTGGCCAACATAATTGCCGGAAACGGGTTCTTGATCAATCCGACCAAAGTGAGACTTGCTTCAAAGGCCAGAAGGCAAGAAGTCACAGGACTTGTCGTAAATGAGAGAATAAACGTAAGGAGAAAGCTGATTCGCGAAGTCCGAGCCATGCTTCACAAGGTTGAGATTGGAAACTCGCATCTAGCTAGAATCGCGGCCAGCCAGACCCCAGGGGGATCTTCCGAATCACCAGTAAGCAACAATTCCGCGCTGCTTGCCTCTGTTCAAGGAAAGATTGATTTTATAAGGCACGTTAGAGGGCGGGAAGACAGAATTTACAGCTCATTGCAGCATCGGCTCAACCAATTGACCGGTAAAGCTGAGCTCTTGCCGGCCATTTTGGATCCGAGACTCGCCCTCCTCTTTAGCGCGCTCTGGGTTCTGGGGACGGAGGATGCGGGAAACTTGGGAACTGGGTTCGAGATCGCCTCTGCATTTGTCGTGACATGCAGTCATGTCTTAACTGATTCAATGATGATGCACCGTTGGCAGGATCCTATCCATCCGTTCGGCATTGAAATCTTGACAAAGGATCCCGATCGAGATATCGCCATCCTTCGCTGCCCATTGGAGCCAATTTCTGAACTTCCTCTAGGCAGTGACCCGAGGTACCTGGATCCCGTCTTAGTTGCCGGGTTCCCTCCAGGCGTGCCTGGCACCCAGCCTTTTGTCGCTGAGGGAAAGGTTGCACAGGTGGTAAAAAGGCATGGGCTTAAGCGCATAAAGGTCACAGCTCACATCGAAAGAGGTATGAGCGGAGGACCAGTTATTGGCCAAGACGGGAGAATTGTTGGTGTCGCGGTTTCAGGAATTGATTCCTCAATTTCCGCAACCACCACGCTATACGATATTGAACGCGAATTTGGAGTCCTGCCTGTTTCCCTCCTGGAGAACGTCTTGCAGCAGCTATCCCGTAGGTAGCAGGGCGCTGGGGCCAGATATTGAAATGCCACATTTCCGGAGGACACGAAGGGTCACATCCCGCAACGACGCATCTCGCCTTTCCTGCGTGCCATTCTCGGTGATTTTGACTCCCCCCCGTTTTGTGGTCCAGTCAGAATGAGAGGATGGCATGGGTTTCGAAAACATGCCGGTTCAAACACTCGGTCCTCAGCTTTCCGTTGAAGCTCTCGATGAACGGGTTCTCCCACGGGCTTCCCGGTGTGATGAAGATCGTCTCGCACCCCTTGGCCCCCAACCAGGCCCTCACCGCCTTGGCGATGAACTCGGGGCCGTTGTCGCTGCGGATGTGCTCCGGCGCTCCCCGCCTCGCCACCAGCCATTCCAGCGTGGAGAGCACCCGGCGGGACTCGGGGTCGGGACTCGGGGTCAGATCTTGCAATGCCACAGTTCATGAGGACACGTGGGGGCACATTCCGCAATGACGCATCTTTGCCCTTCCTGCGTGCCATTTGATCTCAGGTGAGTAAGTAATGGAATCAGTAGGTGTGTAGGGCGAATTCTTTCCTTCGAAGGCCCGCCCGCGCCCTCATCTCCTCATCCCCTCCTCTCGCCCCCCTGCGTGGTGAATCTCATTTTCATCGCCCGCAATCGCGCTCTGGAGAGCGCTCCTACAGGGCTTTCGAGAGCCCTGTTTTCCTCCGTGTTCTCTGCGCCTCTGTGGTGAATCCCCTTTCTTTGCGTCTGGCGTCTCGCGTTTCGCCACAGATACATCCGGCGGTTCCGGGAGCGGCTCTGGCGGTTCGGAATGGACCTCTGTCGCTCACCTATGAACGTTCGTCGGTCATCGGAGAGGGTCTGGCGGTCACCGGAGAGCCCCCGGCGGTCATCGGACATAGTCTGGCGGTGTCCGGCGGGAGTTCGTCGGTCATCGGAGAGAGTCTGTCGGCCATCGGAGGAGGTTCGTCGGCCTCCGGAAAGAGTTCGTCGGTCATCGGAGAAGGTTCGTCGGTCTCCGGAGGAAGTTCGTCGGTCATCGGAGGAGGTTCGTCGGCCTCCGGAGAGAGTTCGTCGGTCTCCGGAGTGAGCCCGGCCCTCACCGGAGGCCACCCGTCAGTTTCCGGAGAATGGCGGTCGCGCATCGGAGTGAGTTCGTCGCTCACCGGAAAGGGGCCGGCGATGGGTTCACTGTCTTCGCACCCGTGTCCGCTTAGGCGCGAGGGCATTGGGGTCTAGCGGGGACTTGGGGTCAGATCTTGAAATGCCACATTTCCTCGGGGCACGTGGGGCCACATCCCGCAATGACCCATCTTCGCCTTTCCTGCGTGCCATCCGGGGTGATTTGAGGTGACTAGGTGATGAGGTGATGAGGGTGAACAAGTGGCCTGCGAAGGCGCTCCCCCGTCCTCATCTCGGCATCTCCTCATTTCGCCCTTCCTCCGTGCTCTCCGCGCTCTCCGTGGTGAATCCTTCCCGCCGGCTCACGCCCACGGGCACGGCGGCCACCCTTCGAAGGTCCGCCCGCGCCCTCATCTCCTCATCCCCTTCTCTCGCCCCCCTGCGTGGTGAATCCCAGTTTCATCGCCCCCAATCGCGCTCTGGAGAGCGCTCCTACAGGGCATTTGGAGGCGGTGCCTTCTCCGCGCTCGCGGTGAGGCCAGGTGAGTCAGTGATGGGGCGGGATTCCGTGCCAGCAGCCCGCTGGGGGCATGCCACAAAATGACGCCCTTGGGCACACGCCTCGCGTTTCGCGTCTGATGTCTCGGCGCGGCGTGCGTCCCTCTATGCGCCGGCCGTGCGCCTCAGCGCCACCAACGTCCAGACGGCGCCCGCCAGGTCCACCGAGCCGAAGAGCGCGAGCTGTGGCGGCCCTAGCCTCAGCAGGGGGAGCGCCGCCAGGCAGACGAAGACGAAGCACCTCACGAAGACCGTCCAGCCGAAGAACTCCCGCATCTCGCTGCGGGCCGCCTGGGTGTAGTAGACGGCCAGGCAGAGCACCAGCACCCCCACGACCCTGATCCACACCTCTCCCGTCGCCGGGAGGCCGAATGCGCCCAGGAGGAGGTTGGGCACGACCATTAGGACCGAGCCGAGGCCGAACAGGTAGATGCCGAACACCTGCACGCTTCTCGCGGCGCTGCTCATGGGACCCTCCCTTTTCAGAATCAGCATGTGCAGTGTACCACCCGCTCCGCTCGCCGGCGCGCTTCCATGGGCGACCAGAAGCGGGCGGACGGCTACTTCACGCGTTTCATGGGCGGGTAGCTGTCGCCGTCGCTGTCCTGATAGATGAACCCGTCGATGTGCCTCTTGGAGTCCCGTGTGAAGCGAACGCGATAACGGGCCATGCTGGGGGCTTCGAACTTGAAGTCGTCGCCACCGAGCGGTACCAGCGCCTGCCTCCGCCGGTCCTTGCGCTGCAGACAGACCTGGTCGCCCGCCAAGAGCACCTTCGCATCGCCGTAGGCGCCGACGTACTCCCTGAGCGCGGTGAGGTCGAGGAGCACGGGCTTCAGGTCGACCTTGTAGAAGGCGAGGGCCCATTCGAGCGAGAAGCGCTTCTTCGGGTCGGTCTCGCGGGGCAGGAGGTCCGAGGTGGCCCGGACCCCAGCGGCGGAAAGCGCATTTTCGGAGGTGGCGGGAATGTCCGGCACTATGCCTTCGGTGTAGCTCTCATTCGTGCCGGGCTTGACTTGGGTCGTGTAGGGCACGCGAATGTTGACGCCGATCTCCGGAAAACTCATGTACTTCACGGCGTGACACCCTCCCCGAGTGCGCTCGCCGATGACGAGGGCGCGCCCGCACTGCTGGAGCGGAAAGGCGAAAGCTTCGGATGCCGAATAGGAGAGCCGGTTGAGGAGAATGTAGACGGGCACGTCGGGCATGCGCGGGCCGGGGACCCATTCGAGAGTCCAGGTCTGCTGGAGGCGGCCCTCGCTTGGGACCAAGACGTCGGCGAGGTGCGTCCGCTCGGCGAAGAGATAGCTGCTGAGAAACTGGCCCATGATCTCGTCGCCTCCCCCGTTCCCGCGGAGGTCGAAGATGAGCGCGTCGCAGTGGGCCACGAAGTTCATCGCCGCGATCGCCGTCGGCGCCGCCAACCTCGGGTTCGCCCAGTAGGTCATCTGGATGTAGCCGATGTTGCCGGGGAGCAGCTCTACCCTCTTGAAGCCGTAGTTGTCCTGTGGTGAGCCGAGCAGCGTCTCGGCGGCCAGGTCGTCGGGGATCTTCTCGTACGGCCATACGGTGATGTGGCCATCCTTCGAGACCGCCCGCATCTCCTTCGTCACCTGCGAGGTGAAGGCGGCCATGTCGGCGCACTGGGCGTAGGCTCCTTCGGCCTCCCGCCGCCTGAGCCGTTCCACCATCAGCTTCGTGAGCGCCGGATCGGGGTAGTAACGGCCGAAGACCTCCGAGACCTCGTCCAGGACGGCGGCCCGCTGGCCTGCGGTGAGAGGCGGTTGGGAGGGGTTCTCATGGGAAGCGGCCGCCGAAGCCAGCGAGAAGGCCAGCAGTGCCGAGAGGCTGTAGGCGGCGAGGCGGGTAGGGCTTTTTCGTGACGCCATCGGAAGGCTCCTTCGCGGACCCCGCGCGAAGCTCCCCCGGGTACCGGGCGGAGGAGGACACGGGTCCCGCCACAACGGTTCCTCATCGTTTCGGTCGGCCATCTCTTCATTGATTATGACGCCTCCGGCCCGAGAAAGGTTGCAGCGGCGACCGGAGGGGTCAAGGCCCCGTCAGCGGGGGGGCCTGCCCCGCTCCTTTCTTCCCCTCCTCCCCGCGAAATCCTCCGTCCCTCCTCCGTGCTCTGCGTATCCTCCGTAGTGATGTGAGGTGATGAAGGTGAAAGGGTAACCTTCGAAGGCCCGCCCGCGCCCTCATCTCACCATCTCCTCATCTCCTCATCTCGTCCTGTCCTCCGCGTCCTCCGTGGTGTTTCAGGTGATTAGGTGATGAGGTGATTAGGTGATGAGGGTGAACAAGTGGCCTTCGAAGGCCCTCCCCCGTCCTCATCTCGCCATCTCCTCATCTCCTCATCTCGTCCTGTCCTCCGAGTCCTCCGTGGTGTTTCAGGTGATTAGGTGATGAGGTGATGAGGTGATGAGGGTGAAAGGGTAACCTTCGAAGGCCCGCCCCCGTCCTCATCTCGCCATCTCCTCATCTCCCCATCTCGTCCTGTCCTCCGCGTCCTCCGTGGTGAATTCCATGTTCATTGACCGCGGTCGCGCTCTGGAGAGCGCTCCTACAAGGCATTCGGAGGCGGTGGCTTCTTCGCGCTCTCCGCGGTGAGGCCAGGTGAGTCAGTGATGGGGCGGGATTCCGTGCCAGCAGCCCGCTGGAGGCATGCCACAAAATGACGCCCTTAGGCACGCGTCTCGCGTTTCGCGCCTAGCGCCTGGCGTCTCACGCCCGAAAGGTCCCCTCCTCTCTCACCACACCCAGGGAAGGAGCCGCCGGGTGCGGCGGGCGTAGGCCTCCCACTCGGGGCCGAACTCCGCGCTCATGAGGGCCTCCTCGTCGCGGATGCGCCAGAGGAGGACGGCGGCGGTCGCGACGGCCGCGGCGAGGCCGAGCGCAGAGCGGAAGACGAGGGCGAGGCCGGAGGAGAAGAGGAGGATGCCGAGGTAGCGGGGATGGCGCACGCGGCGGTAGGGGCCGTCGGTGACGAGCCGGTGGCCGTCCTGGATGGCCACCTGGACGCTGAATTGCCTCCCGAGGTGGGCCTGGGTCCAGTGCATCAGGAGGAGGCCGCCGACGTAGAGGGCGAGGCCCGCGAGGCGGAGGCCTTCCGCCCCCGGCAGCACGGCGAGGGCCCGGCGGTCGCAGAAAGGCGGGACTAAAACGAGCGAGAGGGCCAGAAGCTGGAGCGCCACAACGGCCCACCGCTGGCGGGCCACGGTGGTCTTGGCGCGCTCCCTCGCCTTCCCGACCTCCGGCATGCGGCAGGAGATGACCAGGTTGAGGAGGAGGGCAAGGGCCAGGTAGGCTGCCCGCGCGGGGTCGGCCAAGAAGCCCCGCCAGGCGCTCCATCCCCACGCCGTGAGGGGCAGGCCGGCGAAGAGGGCCGCCGCAATCAGAAAGGTCAACCCCGCGCGCAAGCCGTAGCGCACGGCACCCCTCCCCTGGTCCCTGGAGGGCTTTTGCGGAACCGGTTCCGCTCCCCGCTCCCCTCTCAGCGGTGAACGCATGCGCGCGTGTCGCCTCTCGCGCGTACAGCAAAGCCTGGGCGCCCCTTTCGGGGCCGCCGCTTTTCTAAGGATGTCCTAAACGATCCCGCCCTCAGGCCGGGGTGATGCCTCCCTTGCCCGTCTTCTTGGCCTTTTTGTCGGCCTTCTTTTCCTTCATGGTCTTGGCGGGTTTCTTCTTGGATTCCTTCTTCGTCTCTTTCGACTTGCCCATGGGACCTCCTCGTCTCTCCGAGCAAGCTCCAAGGCCGCTCCAGTGAGGACAATAGCACCATACCACGATACCCGCTCCGTCCGGCGCCTTGCGTTCCCCTTCATGCGTCCCCGGCGAGGTACCACTCAAGGCGGGTGGGGGGCAGGTCGCCTTGGCCAACCCTACCTCGCTGCCGGGAAGGCGAAAGGGCGCGTGGTCCCGTCGTCACAATGGCCCCCCCCGACACTCGGCATCGGCCATCGGCTCAGCACCTGTGTCGGAGTCTTTCGAAGACTCGCAACCTGAAGGAGTCTCCCGCGGCGGTGGTGCCTGCCCGGCTTCCGGTGTTCGAGCCTTCGCTTTCACCGCCTCGCCGCTCGACGCTCATACTAATGGGACACCAGTAGGGTTGATTCTTTGCTAAGGGCAGCTTCGAAGTGGGGATGGGAGAGCAGCGAGGCCGAAAGCCTGAGCCTGCCCCCGCGAAGGCGGGGAGAGGGAAGGGGCCAACCCCTTCCCTCTCGGATTAGTCACTCCGCGACTCGCGCCCCCTGTTCGCCCATCGGCCTGCTTGCCGCCCCTTCCACCCGCAAGTTTCGGGTCGCGGCGCAGGCTTGGATGAGCGGGTCCATGCGGGCGGCCTACCAGTACCGGTAGGGGCTGCCGCTCCAGTTCGCCATGATGTTGAAGTTGCTCTGGTGAATTCGCATCATCGTATTGCTCATGCTCATGAACATCTGGTGTTGACGGTTCTGCTCGGCCATCATCTCGGCAATCGACTGCTTGCCCGCGACGCTCCCGCCGACGGCCGGCGCCCCGGCCCCCTGGGACGCCGATGCGGAGGCCGGCGCCGGAAGCAGGCCCTTGAGCTGCTCCGCCCACTGCGCACGGCACTGAGCCTTCACCCTCTCGGACAGCCGGGGCCAGGACATGCGCATCGTGGCCATGAAGAGCGGCATTCCCGCGATCTGCTGCTTCAGGTCGGCCGACATCCTCGGATAGTTGGCCGCAAGGGCCCTGGCCCAATCGTCCTTGAGCTTCTGGTCGGGAACGGCGTGCACCCCGGAAACGACGCCGGCCTCGAAGAAGAGGGCTTCGAGGAACGCGTCCGTGCTCTGTCGGGTGAGCGGCGGGGTGCCCGGGGCGATGGCCCTGTGCGCCGACTCGTAGACCGCGAGGGCCCATCGCGCCATGGGTTCGTTCGGCTGGTTTCGCATCAATTCGAGCAACTGGGGCTCGATCTTCACGCGCACGTAGCTTCGCTGCTGAGGGTCGGCCTTGGAGAGCTCCACCTGCTCCTGCACGATTTGCGTCACATCGTCCATGTCGCTTTTCTTCTTCTGGACCCAGGCGTCGACGGCGTACTTTCGGAGCACCTCGCGCTGGGCGTTGGTGAGGTGCACGTCGAAGGCCCATTCGAAGAACTCGGCGTAGCGCCCCACCATCTCTTCGGTCAGGGGTGGCTGGCCTTTGACCAGCACCGGGCTCTGCGCAAAGGTCCGGCAGGCCGCCGACGACATCACGACGATCACGACAATCACGAGACACAGTTTCTGAGCCTTCATGCCGGACTCCCTCCGAAACCCGTCTTGGCTGCTGGCGCCAGGACGAACCCCGCTTCCCAATTCATCCCCCAGCCTCCCGCGCGTCCCAAGCCGGCGGCGCGTTGGCCAGATCCCATCTCAACATCAGAGCTTGCCCCGGGAGGGCGGAAGCATGTCGGCGCCGGGTCGGGCTCTATCCGCCGGGGGCACCGGGGCAGAGCTCGTCTACCAGTACCAGGTTCCGCTGAGAACGCCTCCGTCGGGATTGACGAATGTGAACAGGGTGACCACGCCCTTCGGCACCGCCGCCTTGAGGGACGCTCCTCCCTTGAGGACGATCTTGCTCGTGCCTTTCCACACCATCGGGTACCACGGGACGGTGCTGTAGTTGATGTAGACGACGATGCCGTTCTGGAGGTTGCTGCCTTGGAAAACGATCCGGAAGGGGCTGCCCAGCTTCATCCCGGCGGTGACCGCCGGGGGCACCACGTTGGTGCTGGTAACGGCAACGCTGTAGCCCATGCTGCCCGTGCACCCGGAGGCGTCAGTGGCGGTCACCGTGAACGGGTAGGTCCCGTCCGCCGAGGGCGTGCCCGAGAGGACGCCGCCCGCCGACAGAGAAAGGCCGGGCGGCAAAACTCCCGAAGTCACCGCATAGGAGTAGGGTCCAGTCCCTCCGCTCGCGGAGATGGTCTGCTGGTAGCCGGAACCCGGCGCACCGTCGGGAAGGCTCGCCGGGCTCAAGGCGATGGCCGGACATGAGGAGAGGGACAGCACCGCCAGAGAGTGGTAGCGGCCGCCTGCGATGGCGGATATGGCTCCGGTGGCCTGAAACTGCTCTGGGAGAGAGCTGTCGGTGGTTGTCCCGTCCCCGAGTTGGCCGAACGAGTTCAACCCCCAGATCCAGAGGGTGCCATCGTCCTGGATGGCGAGCGAGTGCCATCCTCCTCCGGCGATGGAGTGGAAGACCGCGCCTTGAGGCAGAGACACCGCGACGGCGACGTCGGTGCTGGTCGAGTACCCGCTCGTGCCTATGCCCAGGTTTCCGTAAGTATTGTCTCCCCAGGCCCACACCGTGCCCTCGCTCGTGAGGGCGAGGGAGTGGTAGAGGCCCGCGGCCACGGCGACGACGCCCGAGAGGCCCGACACCTGGACCGGCGTATCGCGATTGGTGGTCGTTCCGTCCCCCAGCTGACCGTACCCGTTGTTCCCCCAGGCCCAAACCGTCCCATCGTTCCTGAGGGCCAGGCAGTAATATTTCCCGGCCGCGACGGCGACCACGCCCGCCAAACCCGAGACCTGAACCGGGGTGGCCCTGTCCGTGTGGGTCCCGTCTCCCAGCTGGCCGCTGTCGTTGGACCCCCATGCCCAGACCGTCCCATCGTTCCTGACCGCAAGGGAGTGGCGATAGTCAGCGGCGATGGCGATTGCGCCCGTGAGGCCCGTCACCTGGACGGGCACGTTCCTGTCGGCCCCGTTGCCGCTCGAACCGTTTCCGAGCTGGCCGTAGGAGTTTTCGCCCCACGCCCAGACGGTCCCGTCGTTCCTCAGAGCCAGACTGAAGTTCTCGTCCGCGCCAGCCACGGCCGTTATCCCCGTCAGGCCGATGACCTGCACGGGAAGGCTGCGGTCAGTGTTTGTCCCGTCTCCGAGCTGGCCGTTGTCGTTGTTTCCCCAGGCCAGGACCGTGCCGTCGCTTTGCAGCGCGAGGCTGTGCAAGCCTCCGGCCGCAACGGCGATGGTCTGGCCGGCTCCGGACGTCTCGATTGGGACGTTGCTGCTGGTCGTCGTCCCGTTCCCAAGCTGGCCGTACTGGTTGTCGCCCCACGACCATACATTCCCGGGGACCTGCGCCGACAGGCCCACCTGAAATGCCGCGGCCCACACCAGCAGAATGACGGCGATCCCACCTCTCCTCATGGCACCCTCCTTGTAAAGGCGGCAAGCGACCCCGCGATCACCGATGACACTTCTTCGCGGGCTTGGCGCACGGCCCCGCGCCCGGCGACGCTTTCGCCTCGGTCCGCTGGTGATCCAGGTTTTACAGGTACCCCTTCCCGCCTCAAGACTCCGTGCTGGGCTGGGCGGAAGTGGAGGAGAGGAAGGCGGGGAGCGGATGTCCTCGAAGAATCCCGGGGACCTTACCACCAGACCGCGCCCCCCCGCGGGTCGCCGTCTTTCTCTCATCCCCAATTGGAGTCGACGTGCGCGATGCAAGCCCAGCCGATCGAAGGTGAGATTGGGTTGAATATATGCCAATGCCCGTCGCCGCGCAATGTGGGTCTTTTCCCCCGGCATTCGTCGAGGGAATCCGTACGTCTGGCGTGGGAGGCCACCGCGCCGAGGATCGACCCGACGCCAGAACCGCGTTCGATCGCACGGTCTTTCAATGCCTCGACCACGGAACCCTTCAGGAGCTCTTCTTCGACGACCCCAACGGCCTTGCGCAGGATGTCATGCGCGGCATCCTCATCCTCGGCGCCTTCTTCTCCCTCCCTCCCGTCAAGAAGGGCCTCATGGGCGACGTCCCGCGCTCCCGCTTCCTCGGCGCCATGAAGACCGCCGTGGCCAGCGGCGGCAAGCAGGACCTACTCGACTCGCAGCGTCCCCTCCTGCCTTCCCGGCTCGTGGTCTGGGTTGGCCTTGTGGTCGTTGCCAGGGCCCGGGCGCCGGCTCCCCGTTCTCATTCAGTCGCTTGCTCTTCGCGGTCGCTCGCCCGCGAGGGTGAATCGGTAGCCGAAATGGGTCTGAACGCGGAGCCACGGCAGGCCGGCCCGCTCCGCCAGGGTCCGGGCCTCGACGATGGTGAAGCCGCGGCGGACGGACAGGGGGCCGTCCACCCTCACGTAGCGGTTCGCGAAGAGGGTGAAGAGGCGGATCCAGAAGAGCGCAGTCCTGCTGCGGATGAGGTCGTTCACGATGATGCCGCGCCTCGCGACCCGGTCGAACTCGCGAAGGGTCGCGACGGCCTCTTCGTCCGTCAGGTGGTGGAAGAAATGCGTGGCGACGACGAAGTCCACGCTCCGGTCACCGAAGGGAAGGCTGCGCCCGTCCCCGATGATCCGCGGCAGGCCCGTCGCGAACGAGAGCATGGCGCGCGAGGCGTCGAGCACCATAGGCCGAAGGTTCGGCCGGCGCCGCGCGAGGTCCCGCGCCAGGTCTCCCGCGCCCGCGCCCACGTCCAGCACGGTGGCGCGATCGTCCACGCACCGCAGATGGGACGCCACGGCGAGCGTGCCGCCAAGCCACCGGTTGACGAACGCGAGGTAGCGAGCCACCTTGGCCAACTCCTCGGGCGGGGGCGTGTAGTCGTCCAGCATTTCGCGCCGCGTCGAGCGCGTCCTCATAGGGCGAGCCTCGTGAGGTCGACGAGGGTCAGGTCCCGCACCGAGGCCGCCCCGACCGCGATCCCCATCAGCTTCGCGAAGAGCGAGGGGTGCTCATCCAGAGCTCCGATCACCCGGTCCGCGAGGGCGGGGCGGCGCGACGCCTTGAGGATCCAACCCGACAGCCAGGCGGCGTTGGAGGCGAGTCGGCGGCGTTGCTTTTCGTACGCCTCGGGCCGGCCCGACGCCAGCGCCTCGGCCAAAGGAACTGCGGACAGGATGGCGAGGGACATGCCCTCTCCCGTGACCGGGTCGGGAGCGCCGGCCGCGTCTCCGATCAGCACCACGTCGTCGGCCGCCAGCCGGCCCAGGGACAGCCCGAGGGGCCCCGCGCCCAGAACGGGCGTGGTGAAGGCGATGGAGCCCACCCGACCGCGCAGCGCCTTCAGGGATCGGAGGGTGTGAAGCACGCGCAGCTCGTTGGTGGGCTCGGCGGGCAGGGCATCCTTCCGGTAGAGGCAGGCCACGAGCGCCTCTCCGTCGTCCGAGGGCGCGAGATAGACCTCGCCCCCCAGGTGGAAGAGCACCTCGACCCGCTCGCGGTCCACCTGGAGCCCCCGCACGTGCGTGCTCAGGCCGACGCGGTGCAAGCGGGGCGTCCTCACGCGGAAATCGCGCTGCCGGTGGAACTGCGATTTCAGCCCGTCGGCGCCGACCAGCCAGCGCGCCTTCCACCGCGCGGCGTCGTAGGGGGTTTCCGGAAAGGTCTCCACGTTGGGGGTGCCCGCCGCGGCTTCAAAGAGGTAGGCGTCGAACCTCTCCCTGCGCACGACCATCCCCTCGCCCGAGGGGAAATCCGCCTGAGCGGTGACGCCGCACGGTGAGACGTACCGAAGACCCTTCACGGGCACGCCCGGGAAGTCCAGGCCGAGCGACCTCAACCCGGCGACCCCGTGCGGCAGGAGACCTTCGCCGCAGGGCTTCGGGCGGGGGTGCCGGCTCTTCTCGAGCAGGGCGACCCTGAGGCCTCGCAGGCCCAGCTCGCGGGCCGCCACCGAACCCGCCACACCGCCGCCGACCACCACCGCGTCGAACATCACCACTCCAGCACCAGCATCTCCATCCCGAAGCCCGGCCCGGGCGCGGCGACGAGGGCCTTCTCCCCGCTCCTGGGCCGGGCCTCGTGGAAGACGTCCGCCAGGACGAAGAGGACCGAGGCGCTGGAGAGGTTGCCGACCCGGGCGAGAGAATTCCGCGCCCACGCGAGCGTCTCGGCGGGACAGTCGAGCGCCTGCTGGTAGGCCTCGACGATGCGGCGGCCGCCCGGGTGCAGGACCCAGTACGTGATGTCCCGGAGCGTCATCCCGGCGGAGGCGAGGAACTCCTGCACCACCGGCCTGAAGCGGCGCTTCAGCAGATCCGTGATCTCCCGGGAAAGGACCAGGCGCATACCGTCGGAGGTGAACCTCCAGCCCATGATCTGTTCCGAGTTTTCAAACAGGACGCTTCGCCGTGCCACGATGGAAGGCCCGCCCCGCGAGGCCTCGGACGACGACACGAGGAGGGCCACCGCGCCGTCGCCGAAGAGCGCCCCGCCCACCGCGTCCACGGGGTCGTTGGCCCGGCGCGTGAAGGACTGCCCGCAGAGCTCCACCGAGATCACCAGCGCCAATCCATCCGTGCCCCCCCGCAGGATCTCCTCCGCCCGCACGAGCGCGCCGGCCCCGCCGGCGCACCCCAGGCCGAACAGCGGCCAGCGGCGCACGTCGGGACGGAGGCCCAGGCGGGGCACGAGGAGCGCGTCCAGGCTCGGCGTGGCTAGTCCCGTGGTGGTCACGAGGATCAGGTGGTCCACCCGCTCCGGCTCCACTCCCGCCTCCCGCAGGCACTCCCTGGCGGCCCTTTCGGCGAGATCTCTCGCCCCGGCGATGTAGTCCCGGTTCCGCTCGTCGAAGCTCTTGTCCGCGAGGTAGTAGTCGGGCGGAAAGGAGAAGTGCCGCTGCTCCACCCCGCAGCGGTCGAACAGCTCGGCCAGGCTGGAGACCTCCGGATGGCCCGAGAACATCGCCGTGAAGGCCGCCTTGGCCAGCTCCTGGGGGATGACGTTCGGAGGAAGATCGGTGGCGATGGACTCTATGCGCGACATGACGGCCTCCTGTCAGGACCGGGGGAGGAACGGTGAATGGCGGGGAGCACGAGGGCCCCCGGGGAGCGAGGGAAGGCACGCCGCCCACGGCGGGCTGCCGAGCGGACGGTGCGCTTCGGGAAGGAAGAGCGGGAGGGCCGCCGGCCAAAGGGCGGGGCGGGCGGCCTCGGACAGCCCTGTCGCGAGGCCCCCTCCCGGCTTGTCTCATCAGGATGCTGAAGCCCACGGGCCGGCATGGGCGGGCCTCCCATCTGCACGTGGCATGAAGATAGGGCGTGAAGCCCGCTTCGGCAAGACCCCGCGAGTCGGCCCCCGCCCATCTGCCCCGGGCGGCTCCGTCTTCACGAAGCCCGGCTACTGCTGGACCAGCTCCACGCGGCGGTTCTTGGCCCGCCCCTCCTCACTGGCGTTGGAGGCCACCGGGGCATAGGGCCCGCAGCCGAAGGCCTTGAGCCGATCCGGCGCGATGCCGTGCTCCTTTATCAGCGCCTGTTTGACCGACTGGGCTCGGGCCAGCGAGAGCTGCACGTTGTGGTCCACGGAGCCCGTCCCGTCCGTGTGCCCGACGACGAAGATCCTGAGCCCCGGGTCCGCCTGGAGGAGCTTGGCGATCTCCCCGATGGCCTGGGCCGACTCGGGCTTGATGGCGGCGCTATCGGTGTCGAAGAGGATGCCGTAGACGGCCGCGTGGCCCGTGGAGCGGATGTCGTTCCGGAACACCTCGGCACTGGCCTGGACGTCCTGGGCCATGCCCTCCTTCTGGATGATCGCCAGAGAGTATTTGCCCGTGAACTCCGCCCCCAGATCGACCCAGAACTCCTTGCCCGCGTTGATGATCTTGAAGGTGGCCCTCCCCTTGTCGCTCCAGACGACGGTCCCGCCGATCTTCTGGACGGCGTTCTCGTAGTTCCGGATGATCTGGAGGTCGCTCGGCTTCTGCGTCGCGGTGGCCTGGGGGTAGTAGGTGATCTTCCAGAGATGGCCTTCGACCCGCTGGGTGATGAACCCCTTCTTGTCCTTCCCGACGACGAAATCGTGCGCGTCGAACTGCCTCTCGTCGCAGTGGTGGATCCAGTAGGTGGGCATCCGCGTGAAGAGCGGATGGTCCTTGCACCCCGTGGCGTCCTTCTGAAGGGCCGCAGTCCCCCACGACAGAGCCAGGCACGCCACACCCACGAGCACGATCAACAGCTTCTTCATGGTCTTTCCCTCCCTAACGGACTTCAGTTGAGAGCCTCCCCCGGCTCACGATGGACTAAAGGGCAGGTCCGGTTCCACCCATGTCGTCTCCAGAAGGTCGTTCGCCAGCGCTCACCGCTGACTTTGATCGCCACCCGCGGCAGCAGGACCGCGAGAACGGGCAGACGCGCCCGCCGGCTTTACGCCCAAATGGCCTGGATCCCGAAGGCCAGGACGCAACGCTCCGCCATCAAGACACGATACAGTTCGGATTTCGTGTTCACCCCCCTCAGCGCCGCTCCCCTCCCCTCCAGCATCTCTCGGGTGACTGATTTTCAATATAGCCCGCTCCCGGTACTGTGGCAATCGGGTTGGCTGACGATCTTTTTGCTCGGTCCCGCCCCTCACCGAAAAGGCGCTCGATTCTGGGGCTCGGCCTTGAGAAGGGACTGCCTCGCTCTCTTCATGGCCCTGCTCATTTCGATCCCGAGGGCGACCACAGCCGGGTCGCACGGCGTGTCCTCATTGCGAACGAACCTCGCATAAACAGAAGGGCCCGGCCCCCTCGAGGGCCGGGCCCTTCACGCACCGTGCGCCCTCGGTCAGCGCTTGCTGCCTCCGCCTCCCTTGGCGGACTTGATGAAGATGTCGATGTAGGTCAGGTTGTTGACGGGGTCAACCTTGGCCGTGAACATGAGGTCGGCGGGTGGGACGGCGGGGGGGGGCGGCGTCAGCACCGTGTCCGCCCCGATGAGGATGCTGTTGGCGCTGGTTGAAAAGGTCAGCCGCCACCAGCCATCCTTGGCCTCGCTGGCGCTCATCACCTGCCGTTTGAGGTTCCAGTTGTAGCCGTAGATCGCCTTCCCGCCCACGTTGATCTCGGCGGTGCCGGGCACGATGCTGACCGTTTGTGCCGCCACGTTATCCCACTTGTGGGCAGCCGCGTTCCAGGCGTAGCCGCTGGTGTCGGGCGGTGCGCTCTGGCTGCCGCCGCCGGCCTCCAGCTTCTGCAGCGTCACCCAGGCGTCGGTCGAGTAGATGGTGGCGTAGTTCGGCGAGAAGGGGTAGTCGGTCGGCCCCGTGGGGTCGGCGTTCGTGGCGCGCGCGCCCCACACCTCGTCCACACCCTTTCCACTCGCCCACCACATCTGGAAGCCCAGGGCTCCCGGCGTGGAGGCGAAGGGCACCGTCTCCACGCGGACCACCGAGCTGGCGCTCCAGACGGTGCTTTCGAGGTTGTCGCTCCAGTCGAAGTAGGCCGCTGCAACCGCATCGGCCGACTGGATGTGCGCGCCCTGCCAGACGCTGTAGGCGTCCTTCTGCAGGTAGATGCGCGAGACCGCGGAGGGGTCCACATCGGGGGGCGGACACGGCAGAACGCCGGGATCGCAGGCCACCTGGACCCCCATCGGATCGATCCATCCGTACCAGTAGTACCCCATCATGCTGTAATCCAGCTCGACCGGGGGCTCACGCAGCGACAGCGTGGCACTGCCGACCAACACGACCGGGTACGAGAGGTTGTTGCCCGTCGTCTCGACCTCGCCACCGCCGCCGGGACCGCCGCCGCTGCCACCAGAACCTCCTCCGTAGCCCTGGGCCAGGGCCGGTGCACCAAAGAGCAGGACTGCCAAGATCGCCAACAGAACCGAGCCGAAACGAGGACAAGCCCTCATGAGCCTTGGTGACATCATTGTCTTCTCCCCGCCAGCCAACGAACTGCGCAAACCGCCGTGGTCCGCTCGGCCGGCATTGCGTCTTCTTTACTGACTTGAAAACCGCCACAGGACCGACCCATCATCACCGTTGTTCTTTCATCGCACCTCCTATCTAGACACCAAGGCCGACGCCGCTCGTCGCGCGCCGGCCGGTTTCACCACTGGCTCCCCGGGGGAAAAGGTGACCACCCGCATCCCCCGGATCACAGCCTCCGGGCGTTCTTGGCACCACACCCTGTAATCTCGACTCCGCCCAACCCCGCTCGCAGCCAAGGCGGATAAGGAGGGCTCCCCTTCCTTGAGGCCGCGCGGGTCTTTCCAGCGTATAGACACCAAGGCCGGCGCCACTCATCGCGCGCCGGCCGGTTTCACCACTGGCTCCCCGGGGGCAAGGTGACCACTTGCATCCCCCGGATCACAGCCTCCGGGCGTTCCCCAACATCAGCACCTCGGCTGTCGGTGATTCCCGGCCGTTCCGGCCCCCGAAACGGCCAGGCAGTCCTGCATTCTCCCGGGGGCGTACGAACACTCCCGCCTCAGGAAGAGCGTGGACGGACCGTACAACCCTCCTCTGCCCATGTCCTCCCGGGGGGCCTCACGCCTAGGCTGGGAGACGACACAACCGCGACGGAGCGCCATCCGGTGACCGTCATTTTGCGACCCGCGCACTCCACTTCCCAAAACGGGAGCACGCTGGGGGCCAACCTTCACGAATTTCTGTTTCAATAGGTGCAATCCAAGTGCCAAAGCGAGATGACGGCCGCATGGGGCAGGGGGGTCGTGGGGTGACGTTGCCTGTCATTTTCGGGTAGACAAATTTTGGCCAAAGAGCCAAAAAAGCCGAAATTCCACTATTCAGCTCCCAGCCTTTCCAATACCCTTTCGCAGAAACCACAGCGCTTCCCGCTCAGAAGTCCGGCTGGCGGGCAGGAGATTCGCGGCCCCCAAGCGGCGGCCCATCGGTGCGCATTGCGGGAAGGACCATGCCGGTGATGATCCCCTTGACCTGGATGGTCCTCGCGGACAGGCGCACCTTCCGATAAGTAGCGCGGGGCCCGGATTATCGCAGGTGGGCGGTGACGTTCACTCGCTCCGATCAGGCGGGCCTTTCTGATCAAGCTGGAGGCTGCACCGCCTTACTGCGCCAGCCCGAAACACTCCCCAGTCTCCCGCGCCGGCTGCCGAGGCAGCGCAGGACGCATGAAGGCGGTGTCCCGATCGCCGGGCCGGCGGGTCAGGGGGTGAGAGCGGGCCCGAGGGTTCGGCCGGCGGTGGCGGAGAAAGCGCGGGCGTATCCGTCCAGGAGGGAGGTGACCACCTCCTTCACGGTGGAGATCTTCTCCGCCCTGTAGGCGTTCGATCCGGCGAAGGCGAAGCCCAGCTTCATTCTGTCCCTCACGGCGTTCATGAGGGCGAGGGCGATGCAGTAGGGGCTCTTCTGGTAATCGCAGCTCACGAGGCAGTGGTAGGGGCACTTGAAGGGTATCCGCTTTCCGGCCGCCACCTCGTCGAGGAAGCCGTTGCGGATCGCGCGGCCGGGAAGGCCCACGGGGCTCTTGATGATCACCATGTCCTCGGGGCCGGCGTCGATGTAGGTCTGCTTGAAACCGGCCGCCGCGTCGCACTCCTCGGTGGTCACGAAGCGGGTGGCCATCTGGACGCCGGAGGCTCCCGCGGCCATGGCGTCGTACAGGTCCTCACCGGTATAAATGCCACCGGCGGCGATGACGGGAACGGCCCGGCCGTCCTCCTTGCCCGCCGCCTCCGCCTCCTTCAGGACCGGTTCGAGCAGGGCTTCGAGGGCAAAGGAGGGGTCTTCCAGTTGTTCTTCCTTGAATCCGAGGTGGCCGCCAGCTTTGGGCCCTTCCACCACCAGGGCGTCCGGGCGGTAGCGGTACTTGTCGAGCCACTTCCGGACGATGATCCGCGCGGCCCGCGCGGAGGAGACGATGGGCACCAGCTTGGTGGTAGTCGAGCCCTCCAGGAAGGAAGGCAGGTTCAGGGGCAACGCCGCCCCCGAGAAGATGAACTCCACCTTCTCCTCGATGGCCGTCCTCGCCATGTCGGCATAGTTCGAAAGGGGCACGAGGATGTTCACTCCCAGGAGCCCCTTGGTGGCCTCGCGGGCCTTCCTGATCTCGGCCCGCAGGGCTCGGCGGTTCGCCTCCAGGAAGTTGCTCAGGTAGTCCGGCTCTTCCATGCCGATTCCGGCGGTGGCGATGACCCCCACCCCGCCCTCGTTGGCGACGGCAGAGGCCAGACCGGAGAGGGAGATGCGCACGCCCATGCCTCCCTGCACGACGGGGAGCTGGGCGGTGTATGGGCCGATGCGAAGGGGCGCTGGTTTCATGACATTCACTCCAGCAGGGTCGAGCGGCGGGCGGTTCGGAACCCAAGGGCTTTGAGATCCGATTGGATCGGGGCGCCGCTGGGGATCGGCCAGAAACCGATTGCCCCGGGATTCCCGATTCGAAAAGCTCTTCGCACCGCGGCGAAGCACCGGGCTTCCCGTAGCCGACGGCCGTAGTAGAGCACGAATCGGCCTGCCCGGCAATGCGGAAGATTTCCCTGGAGCCCAAATTCCGCGATTGAAATGCGGGTGGCTTCGGCTATGGTTCAGGTTCACGGGGGGGAGACATTGTCTCTTGGACGGGGAGGGCCATTCCCTCCCCGCCCCACGGGCAAAGCCCGCTGGGGCCCCACCCCACCCTCGGGGCTTCCTCCCCCGGATCAAGTCCGGGGTCGGAGGCAACCCAAATCCCTTGGCGGGTGAAGACCGTCTTCCACGGAAACTACCATCCATGAGCCTTCCGGAGCCACTCCAATGTCCAATCGCGGGATTTGGGCTGGAGGGTTGGCGGAGCGACCCTGAAGGACCTCGCTAGGGGCAGAACGTCATCCTGGCGCCACATCAGCCGAGGTCTTGATCCCCGCCCCAGCATGCGCGCACGGGCCGCCGAGTGGTAGGATGGCGGCGCCTCCTTCCCCCCTCTGGGAAGGGAGGACGCGGGAGCCCTGGATGCCTGAGGTTTTTGTGGACGCGGACGGATGCCCGGTGAAGAAGGAAATCTACCGCGTGGCGGGACGGCACGGCCTGGAGGTGACGCTGGCGTCGAACTCCCGGATGCAGGTGCCGGACGAGGCGTGGATCCGGCTCGTTGTGGTACACGGCGGATTCGATGCGGCCGACGACTGGATCGTGGAGCACGCGGCGGCCGGCGACATCGTGGTGACGGCCGACATCCCGCTGGCGGACCGCTGTCTCAAGAAGGGCGTGCGGGCGCTGACCCCAACCGGCAAGGTCTTCACGCCAGACTCCATCGGGGAGGCCATGGCCAGCCGCGAACTCCTCTCCTACCTCCGCGAAATGGGCACCGTCACCGGCGGTCCCGCTCCCTTTTCTCCCAAGGACCGCTCTCGCTTTCTCCACGAGTTGGACCAGCTCATCAAAGACGCGCTCAAAAGCTCCGCACCTTAGTGGGGAGGCTCGCGAGCGGACCGGACTATCTTTCCATTCATCGCAATCGCTGAAACACGGGCCAGGGCCCCAGGAAGAGCCGAGACGGCCGGGGGCTGGCGAAACGAGCCGTCACGGGGTATCTTGGCTCCCTGGCGATAGGTCGTTCTGACGAAGAGGAGGCACTATGACCCACCCGAGGACTCTCCTGAGAACCCTTTCTGTTCTGGCGCTGGCCGCCGCATCCGTGCTGGGCCTCTCCACGGCGATCAGGGCCGACGAGGGAATGTGGACCTACGAACATCCCCCCGTCCAGCTCATCCAGAAGCGGTTCGGCTTCACGCCGACCCAGGCGTGGCTGGACCACCTCCGCCTCTCCTCCACCGGCATCGGCGGGGGCAGCGGCTCCTTCGTGTCGCCCGACGGGCTGATCCTCACCAACCACCACGTGGCCCGCATGTACCTCCAGCAGCTCTCCACCCCTCAGCACAACTACGTGGAGAACGGCTTCTACGCCAAGACCCTGGCCGACGAGATGAAGGTCCCCGGCGCCATGATCGAGGTGCTGGTGTCCATGCAGGAGGTCACGCCCGAGGTGGACGCGGCCGTCAAACCGGGCGCCACGCCCGCCCAGGCCCAGCAGGCGCGCGACGCGGAGATGGCCCGGATCGAGAAGGAGTGCCTCGCGAAAACCGGCCTCCACGGCAAGGTGGTCCCCCTCTACGGCGGGGCGCGCTACATGCTCTACCGCTACAAGGAGTACACGGACGTGCGCGTGGTGATGGCCCCCGAGGAGATGGCGGCCTACTTCGGCGGCGACGCGGACAACTTCTACTATCCGCGCTACGACATCGACTTCAGCTTCCTCCGCGTGTACGAGAACGGCAAGCCAGCCCACACGCCCGATTACCTCCAGTTCGATCCCGCGGGCGTGACCGACGGCATGCCCATCTTCGTTTCGGGCCACCCCGGCCGCACGGACCGCCTGGACACCCTCGCCCAGCTCGCCTACTTCCGCGACGACAGCTACCCCGCCATGCTGTCCCAGCTCGCGGGCCTGGACGCGGCCCTCACGGCCTACGGCAAGAAGGGGCCCGAGCAGGCGCAGGAAGCGCAGTCCATGCTCTTCTTCATCCACAACGCCATCAAGGCCATAACGGGCGAGTACGACGGGCTCAAGGACCCCGCGCTGATGGCCGAGAAGGCCAGCCAGGAGAAGGCCCTGCGTGCGGCGGTGGAGAAAGACCCGAAGCTCCGGCACTACGCCGACGCCTGGAAACAGATCGAGAATGCGGTGGCCTGGGAGCGCGCCCACTTCAAGGAGATCACCTACGAGGGCCAGGTCTTCGACGGCTACGGCCTGACGGGCACGGCCATGAATATTCTGCGCTACGCCGAGGAGGTCAAGAAGCCGGACGGCGAGCGGCTGGACGGCTACCACGACTCCCAGATTCCGGGCCTCCTGAGGCGCCTCGAGGCGCCGCGGCCCTACTACAAGGGAATGAGCCAGGCCGTCGTGGCCTACGAGCTGACCACCCTGAGGGACCAGCTCGGCCCCGGGGACCCCTTCGTGAAGTCTCTCCTCCAGGGCAAGACCCCCGAGCAGCGCGCCGCCGAGGCCGTCCAGGGCACGCGCCTGGGCGACGCCGCCTACCGCGCCTCCCTCCTCAAGAACGATGGGGCTGCCGTGAAGAGCTGCAAGGACCCGCTCATCGCCTTCGTCCGCCTCATGGACCCGACCCTCCGTAGAGTCCACAAGGCCGTCAAGGACAACGTGGAGGCGGTGGTCCAGCCGGCCCTCACGGAGATCGCCAAGGCCCAGTTCGCGGTCTACGGCGACAAGGTCTACCCCGACGCCACGGGCACCCTCCGCCTGGCCTTCGGCACCGTCAAGGGCTACTCCTTCGACACCAGCGAGGTGCCCTACAAGACCACCTTCTACGGCCTCTATGACCGCGCCTACTCCTTCGACAACAAGGGCGACTTCCAGCTGAGCAAGATGGAGGAGGCCAAGCGAGACCAGCTCGACCTCAAGACCCCCATGGACTTCGTCTGCACCGCCGACATCACGGGCGGCAACTCGGGGAGCCCCATCGTGGACAAGGAGGGCAAGCTCGTGGGCCTGGTCTTCGACGGCAACCCGCAGAGCAACCCCAACACCTTCGTCTACTCCGAGAAGGTGGCCCGCTGCGTGGCGGTGGACACCCCAGCTATCATGGAAGCGCTCACCAAGCTCTACGGCGCGGACCGCGTCGTCCAAGAGCTGACGGCGGCGGCCAAGGGCCAGGGCTGAGAACTCTCGCCCCACAAACCCTCTGCAACACGCAAGGGGGAGAGCCGGCTCGGCTCTCCCCCTTGCTTATGCCCAAATCCCGCGATGGGAGATGCACCTATCGATGAAAGGCCAGCGTGGCCATCTTCCCCTGGAAAACGGAGTTCACCCCCCAAGGGATTTCGGACACCTCCGACCCCGGACTTGATCCGGGGGAGGAAGCCCCAAGGGTGGGGTGGGGCCCCAACGGGCTTTGCCCGTGGGGCGGGGAGGGAATGGCC
>JAJYCJ010000112.1 GCA_021778515.1 Acidobacteriota bacterium | reverse complement strand
CGGGCCGGAAGCTCCTGGGCCCGGTCACCGGAAACTCGCCCGCAGCGCCGCCGTCCGTGGAATCATGACCCGGCCTTTCCGGCCCTCGAGGGCCCGTCCCGACGCCCGATCCGCCGCGGCCGTGGACCCCCAACCGCGCCGGATCGTGATCTTCAGGTGGGGTTTCTGGCAAGGAGCGTACCAACCGAAACCGCCGCGGGGGCGGCTGGAGGGAGGGGGTGGGGCCGACGGCCACGGGACGCCGGAGGGCCGCTGGACCAACAGTCTGACCGAGCAGGAAGAGGAATGGGTGCGCCGCAAACAGTTTCCCCGCCGGGAAGGCCGAGGGGAAAAGGGCCCTTCCGGCGGGGATTTTTTTCCAGGGGAACCGGCCCCGCCCTCTCGGGGCTCAATCGGCCCTGGGATTCTCCTCGGCCCTGGCGGGCGTCCGCGGCGCGCCGCAGGCGGCGATCTCGGCCGCAGCATCGGGAGAGGGCGGCTCGGGCCTGACGAAGCGCCGCACCACGTCGTGGGTGCCGGCCACGTTCAACTGGTCGATGAGGAAGGCGAACTTGGCCTGGAGGGCCCGCCCGATCTCCTCCCGTACGGGGGCCGGCAGGCCCCACCACTCCCGCTTCAGCCCTCCGCCGAAGCCCTTTTTGCGGGTCTTGTAGAGGAACTGGTCCTCCGTTTCTCCGGCCTTCCGCTCCGTGGAGAAGGCCGTCTTCAGGTGCTGGTAGACGTGTTCCCGGAAGTCCGCGGGCAGGGCCGGGTGGTCGTAGATCATGTTCTGGAAGCCCGTGGCCAGGTGTACCTCGCAGGCCCCGTGGCGCGGGAACTGGTGGAACGCCTCGTCGGGCAGGGTGGAGGCGCCGTGCTGGACCGTCCCCGCCATGCCGAAGCGCTCCTGGGCCATGGCGGCGATGGAGGAGAGGACGCCGAAGTCGAGCTTCACCTCGGCCACCGTTCCGTCGGGTAGGACCACGCCGCCGTGGCTCGTGCCGGTCTGGACGGAGATCTTCTTGATCCCCTCCGCATCGCCGAGGCCCCGCCGGTACTCGCCCATGAAGGCCTCGAACTCCTCCAGCGTACTGTTGTGGCCGCCCACTTCGCCGATCTCCCCGCCCACCGAGACGGTGGTGCCTTCGGGTTCGTGGTCCCGGATGAAGCGCGTGAGCAGGGCACAAACATCGCCGTTGTCCCGCTGCTGTGACGGGAGGTCCGGCCGTTCGAGGACCACGAGGGTGGAGGAGTCGATGTCGATGTTGTAGAAGCCCGCGGCGAGCGCCTCTCGGATGAGCGCCTTCAGGCCGCCGAGCTCCTTCTCACGGTCGGCCAAGTAGCCCTTGGCCGAGGCCTGGAAGTGGTCGCCCTGAATGAAGAGGGGGCCCGTGTACCCCTCGCGCAGGGCCGCCGCGATCATCACCGCCACGTACTCGTGGGGCCGCTGGTCGGTGTAGCCCATCTCGCTCTTGGCGATCTCGAAGAGGAAGGCGCCGCAGCCCTTCGGGATGGCGGCGCGGAAGAAGGCCCGGGCCGAGTCGTAGGCCAGCCCGCGGATGTTCATGGCGGGAACGGTGAAGCCTCCCGTCTCCTTCTGGCCCATGGCGGCGTAGAGGGAGTGGATGGAGGCGAGGTGGACCCCGAGCTGCGCCCCCGCCGTCTTGAGGGCGAAACGCGCCCTGCCCTTGACCTCGGGATCGGCCGCGAAGACGGCCGTCTGGACGAGGTCGTCCGTCAGGGCGCCCTGGAAGGCCGAAGGGTCCTTCACCCTCGGCGCGCCGCCGGGCCCGGAATGTTCAATGGCGATAGACAGCCGCTCCTTCAAGCCGCCCAGGGTTTCGATGATCATGAGTTCTCCTTGGCGAGAGGGCGGCGAACCGGTACCAGAGGCACCTCCGCCCGGCGGTTTCTCCGAAATCCATCTCTCTCTGTGTCTCTGTGCCTCTGTGGTCTATCTCTGCTCCGAATTCCGAAATCCCCCTCACACCGTGTTGATCCCGCCGTTGAGCGGTATGTACTGCCCCGTGATCCAGCGGGCCTCGTCGCTGCAGAGGAAGGCCACGACGGGGCCGATGTCCTCCGGCTGGCCGTTGCGCTTGAGCGGGGTGAGCATGGCGACGAACCGCTTCTGTTCCTGGGTCTGCCGGGCCGTGGCGTCGGTCTCCACGAGGCCGGGCGCGACCACGTTGACGGTGATGCCGTGCGGCCCGGCCTCCCGCGAGAGCACTCGGCAGGCCCCGTCGAGGGCGGACTTGGCCGCGGCGTGGGCGCCGAAGCCGTCGCTCGCGAAGCGCGAGAGGGAGGAGGAGACGGCCACGATGCGGCCCCACTTGCGCTCCACCATGCCGGGTACCACCGCGGCGGCCAGGGCGTGAAAGGCGCCCAGCTCGCCCAGGAGCTTGGCCGAGACGCCATCCCACGGGAGCTGCCAAAAGGGGCCCATGGGGAAGGAGATGTTGGCGTTGTGCACGGCGGCCTCCACGGGCCCCAGCCTTTTCTCGACGGCGAGCACCATCTCCCGAAGGGCCTTGGGATCGCGCACGTCCGCAGGGAAGACCGCGCCCTCTCCGCCCGATTCCGCCAGCACGCGCTCGGCCATCTCCACGTTGCTGAGGCAGTTCACCGCCACGCGAAAACCACGCTGCGCCAAAGCCTTCACGATGGCGGCGCCGATACCCCGGCTCCCGCCCGTGACCAGTGCGACCTTCTTGTCCATGGATGACCTCCTGCTCTGGTTTGGGCTCCAGCATACCGGATGGTCCGGAGGGAAACAACCGGGAGGGCTGAACGGAAGGACCTCGCCACCAAGACACAAAGACACCAAAGTGTGGGGGAGGGAGAGAAAAAGGACCGGTACCCCGCGGGCGCGCTCCCTGGAGGTATGTCTCTAAGCCCATGGCTGTTCAAAACACTTTTACTACTCCGACACCAATAGGGTTGACTCTTTGCTAGGGGCAGCTTCGAAGTGGGGATGGGAGAGCAGCGAGGCCGAAGCCTGAGCCTGCCCCCGCGAAGGCGGGGGAGAGGGAAGGGGCCAACCCCTTCCCTCTCGGATTAGTAGCTCGCTCGCGCGCCTTGCTTTCCGGAGCGAAGTGGAGGAAGGCGCGTTCCGGCCGTGGAACGCCCCGGACTTTGCACTTCTCGCCCCGATTCCCCGTCTCTTCGTCTCTCTGTTTCCCTGTCTCCATCTCTTTGCTACACTCGCCTCCGTTGAGGAGGGCCGTCTTCATGCGCATTCTCTCGGGCATCCAGCCGTCGGGCAAGCTCCACATAGGAAATTATCTGGGCGCCATGCGCCAGCACCTCGAGCTCCAGGACAAGGGCGAGGCTTTCTACTTCATCGCCGACTTCCACGCCCTCACCACGGTGAAGGAGCCCCAGGCGCTCCGCGAACACGTGCGCGACGTGGCCCTGGACTACCTGGCCCTCGGCCTGGACCCCGCGCGCTGCACCTTCTACCGGCAGTCGGACATCCACGAGGTGCCCGAGCTCACGTGGCTGCTGACCACGGTGACCCCCATGGGCCTCCTGGAGCGCTGCCACTCCTACAAGGACAAGCTGGCCAAGGGCCTCGCGCCCGACCACGGCCTCTTCGCCTACCCCGTGCTCATGGCCGCGGACATCCTCGTTGTGGACTCCAACGTCGTCCCCGTGGGCAAGGACCAGAAGCAGCACGTGGAGGTCACGCGGGATATCGCCCAGCGCTTCAACAACACCTACGGACAGGAGGTCTTCGTGATCCCCGAGGACCGCATCCTGCCCGAGACGGGCGTGGTTCCCGGGATCGACGGGCAGAAGATGAGCAAGTCCTACGGCAACGACATCGGCATCTTCCTCGAGGGCAAGGCCCTCAAGGAGCGCGTCATGGCCGTGGTCACCGACTCGGCCCCCGTGGAGGCGCCCAAGGACCCCGATGCCAACAACGTCTTCAACCTCCTCAAGCTCTTCGTCTCCAAGGAGGAGGAGGCCGAGTGGCGGGAGCGCTTCCTCAAGGGCGGCCTCAAGTATTCGGATGCCAAGAAGCGCCTCATCGCCGTGCTGGACGAGACCTTCGGCCCCGCGCGCGAGCGGCGCAAGGAGCTGGCCAAGCGGCCCGACTACGTGGAGGAGGTGCTCAGGGAGGGTGCCCGCAGGGTTGGGCCCATCGCGGGAGCCACCCTGGCCAGGGCACGGAAAGCCTGCGGCATCGACTAGAAGGGCCTGGGAGAGCCTCGAATGAGCATTCTCGGCGCGACGGGGTTCGAGTTCCGTCACCGCTACTGGTTCATCTTCGGAATCTTCTGGCTGTCCTTCGGACTCTACAACGTGGACCCCGTCAACGCGGCCGCGGCCCTGGCCGGTCTCGCCGCCGATCCGCGCTCTAACGCCTTCCGCTGGGAGCTGCGAGCCCTCTTCCTCGTCGGGGCGCTCCTCACGGCTGCGGGGGCCGGCCTGCGGACCTGGGGGACGGCCTACCTGCGGCCAGAGGTGATGCGGGACCACCGGCTGCACGCCGAGCGCCTCACGGCGGACGGTCCCTTCCGGCACGTGCGAAACCCCCTCTACCTCGGCAATATCCTCATGGCCGCCGGGATGGGGCTCTCGGCCAGCCGGATGGGCGCGGCGACCCTCGTGGCGCTCATGACCCTCTTCGGGTGCCGCCTGATCCTGCGGGAGGAGGCGGCCCTCGAAGCGGCCCAGGGAGATGACTATGCGGCTTACCGGGCCGCGGTGCCGAGGCTGCTCCCGGCCCTTCGCCCCCGCGTCCCCGCCTCGGGGAACGAGCCCGCGTGGGGTCCGGCCTTCCTGGCGGAGGCCATGATCTGGTTCTTTGCCTTGGCCCTGGGGGCGCTGGCGGTGACCCTCAGCGAACACCTGTTCTGGATCCTGCTGGCGGCGGGCATCGTCGGCTCCATCCTGCTGCATCCCAAGGGAGCCAGGCTCCTGCGTATCTCCTGAGCCGGAGTCGGGGGGCTCGTGTCCGGAGCGGCGGGAGCGGCGCTTCGCGTGATGTACACTGATTCAGAAGGGAGGCTCGATGATGGATGAGCGCCGGAGCCACGTCCGATACCCCGTCTCCGTCCCAGGCCGCTGCTCGCAGCCGGGCCAATCGGAGGTCTCTATCCAGGTGCTGAACCTCTCGGCGGCGTCCCTGCTGGCCAGGTCCCCCCAGCCCTTTCTCCAGCTCAAGGCCGCCCACCTCAAGGTGGAACTCGAGGAGGGGCTGGTGGAGTGCGAGGCGGTATGCGTGAGGTCCACCACGGGCCCGCCCTGGGAGGGCGCGTTCCTCTTCACGGAGGTGGCCCCCGAAGCGGCCGAGCGGCTGGAGTCGTTCCTGGAGCGCATGGGAGGGCGCCGTCACCCCTGAGGCCCCGCGGGCCTCTTGACCGCTTCGCTTCGATCCCCGGTGAGAAACCCGGGCTAGATCTCGTCCACCCCGAGCAGCCGGTTGATCTTGGCCGCGCAGATGAAGTCGTTCTGCGAGAGTCCGCCGATGGCGTGGGTGTGGTAGCGGACCACGCAGCGCCCGTAACCGACCTCCAGGTCGGGATGGTGGCCCTCCCGGTTGGCGAGGTAGGCCACCGCGTTCACGAAGCCCATCGTCTCGTAGAAGTCCTTGAAGAGGAAGGTTCGGACGATCTCGCCCCCGTCCTCGCGGAGCTTCCAGAGGGGGACCTCGCGCATCAGCTTCTCGGCCTCGCCGCGGGTCAGGGGTTTCACGCCTCCCTCGCAGGGGGTGCAGCGTTTCGAGCTCAGCGGCGGCATGACCACCTCCATCGGAACTGAAAGGAATAACGCCGGGCCGGGCGGGCCTGTTCCTCGACTCGTTTGCTACAATGGCGCCTCACCATAGGAGAGCCGACCATGGGCGACCTGAAGGGAAAGACGCTGTTCATCACCGGCGCCAGCCGGGGCATCGGCAAGGCCATCGGGCTGAGGGCGGCCCGCGACGGGGCCAACGTCGTCGTTGCCGCCAAGACCGTCGAGCCGCACCCCAAGCTGCCCGGCACGATCCACACCGCCGCGGCCGAGATGGAGGCCGCCGGCGGGAGGGCGCTGGCCGTCGCCGTGGACATTCGAGACGAGGACTCGGTGAAGGATGCCGTGCGCCGCGCGGTGGAGACCTTCGGCGGCCTGGACGTCCTCGTGAACAACGCCAGCGCCATCGACCTCCGGGGCACCCTCGACCTGCCCGTCAAGAAGTGGGATCTCATGCACGGCGTCAACGCCCGCGGCACGTGGCTCTGCTCGAAGATGGCCCTGCCCCACCTGCTCGAAGCGGAGAACCCGCACATCCTCAACATCTCGCCTCCCCTCAACCTGGAGGCGCGCTGGTTCGCGCCGCACGTGGCCTACACCATGGCCAAGTTCGGCATGAGCCTCTGCGTGCTGGGCATGGCCGAGGAGTTCCGCGAGGCGGGCGTGGCCGTGAACGCCCTCTGGCCCAAAACCACCATCGCCACCGCCGCGGTCATGAACCTGCTCGGCGGCCAGGAGCTCGTGGAGCGCTCGCGCACGCCCGAGATCGTGGCCGACGCCGCCCACGCCGTCCTGACCAGGCCCAGCCGCGAGTGCACGGGGAACTACTTCCTCGACGAGGAGGTCCTTCGCGCCGAGGGCGTCGCCGACTTCGAACGCTATGCCGTCAAACCCGGCGTGGAGCTCATGCCCGACTTCTTCCTGTGAAGGAGGGAGCGGCAGGGTCCCGCGGCAGAACCGCACCCGATCTTCTTGCCGCCAAGGAGCGCTCTCCGGAGCGGGATCCGGGAAGATCGGGCGCATGACCGGGCTGGGGGAGAGGCCGAGGCTCCGGACGGAATCGGCCGTGCAAAGGGGGATGTGAAGTGGACTCGGCGCTCGAAGCGGCGATGAAGCGGCACTGGGGGTACGACCGCTTTTTGCCCCTCCAGCGCGAGGCCATGGAGTGCGTCCTCGCGGGAAGGGACTCGGTGGTCGTGCTGCCCACGGGCGGGGGCAAGTCGCTCTGCTACCAGGCCCCCGCGCTCGTCGCGAAGGGCCCGGCGGTGGTGGTCTCTCCCCTCATCTCGCTCATGAAGGACCAGGTGGACGGCCTCAGGGAGCGCGGCGTGGCGGCGGCCCGGCTGGACAGCAGCCTGCCGGAAGAGGAGAGGCGCCGCGTCTACGCCAGCCTCGGGGAGGGCGGGCTCAGGCTCCTCTACGTCTCGCCCGAGCGCCTCCTCATGGAGGGGTTTCTGGAGCGCCTGCACAGCGCCCGTCCCGCCTTCCTGGCGGTGGATGAGGCCCACTGCATCAGCCACTGGGGCCACGACTTCAGGCCCGAGTACCGGCGTCTCGGGCTCCTCCGCGAGGCCCTGCCGGGGATCGCCCTCCACGCCTACACGGCCACGGCCACTCCGAAGGTGCGGGAGGACGTGGCCCTCCAGCTCCGGCTCGAGAACCCCGCCGTGCTCGTGGGCTCCTTCGACCGGCCCAATCTGGTCTACCGGGTGGCCCCGGCGGACCGCGGCCGCCGCCTGCTCCGGGAGGCGCTGGACCGCCACCGGGGGGAGGCCGGCATCGTCTACGCCATCCGCCGCACGGACGTGGACACCCTCGCCGCGGAGCTCTCCCGACTGGGCTACCCCGCGATTCCCTACCACGCTGGCCTGCCCGACGAGGAGCGGCGGCGCAACCAGGAGCGCTTTCTCAGGGAGGAGGCCGTCGTCATGGTGGCCACCGTGGCCTTCGGCATGGGCATCGACCGGCCGGACGTCCGCTTCGTCCTCCACGCGGGCATGCCCAAGTCCCTGGAGCACTACCTGCAGGAGAGCGGGAGGGCCGGGCGCGACGGCCTGGAGGCGGAGTGCCTGCTCCTCTACTCCGGCGCCGACTTCCTCACCTGGAAGGCGCTGCTCGGGGAGCTGGAGCCGGAGGTCCACGAAGCGGCCCTGCAGAAGCTCAACGAGATGGCCGCCTACTGCCGCGGAACCACCTGCCGCCACCGGGTGCTCGTGGGCTATTTCGGCCAGGAGCTCGGCGGCGATGAGTGCGGGGCCTGCGACGTCTGCCTGGGAGAGCTGGAGGTCGTCCCGGGTGCCCGCGAGACCGCCCAGAAGATCCTCTCCTGCGTGCTTCGCCTCAAGGAGCGCTTCGGCGCGGACTACACGGCCCAGGTCCTGACGGGCTCGAAGGAGCAGAGGATATTGGACAACGGCCACGGCTCCCTCTCGACCTACGGAATCCTGCCGGAGGTTCCGCGGCAGAGCGTGCGGGACTGGATCGAGCAGCTCTGCGGCCAGGGCTTTCTGGTCAAGCAGGGCGAGTACGGCGTGCTGGGCGTGACGCCCGAGGGGTGGGCCCTCCTCAAGGGGAAGCGGGAGCCCCGCCTCCTGAAGCCGGCGGCCAAGGGCGCCCGCCGGGAATCGAAGGCGGGCCGGGCCGGCTGGGAGGGCGTGGACCGCCCGCTCTTCGACGAGCTGCGCGCCCTGCGCAAGCGCATCGCGGCCGAGCGCGGCCTCCTGGCCTACATGGTGTTCGGCGACGAGACCCTGAGGGACATGGCCCGGAAGCGGCCCGTCACCCGGCAGGCCTTCCTCGCCGTCCGGGGCGTCGGCGAGGTCAAGGCGGCCCAGTACGGCGAGCGATTCCTCGCCCTGATCAGGGACCACGGGGCAGGTGGAGGCTCCTGACCGGCCGCAGGCAGGGGGTCCCGTGGGCTCCCGCCCGCGGGCCCCGCGCCCTAGGCGAGTAGCGCGGGCAGCTCCCCCTGGACCTTTCCGGTGACGACGGCGTCGGAGTCGCGGACCAGGACGTTCACCTCGGAGCGGAAGCCGAAGCGGCCGGGCAGGTAGATGCCGGGCTCCACGGAGAAGAGGGTGTGGGGCAGGAGGCGGCGCGTGTCGCGGGTCTCGTAGTCGTCCATGTTGGCGCCGTTGCCGTGGTCCTCCTCGTGGATCGAATGGCCCGTGCGGTGGATGAAGAACTCGCCGAAGCCCGCCCCGTCGATCACCTCGCGCGTGGCCCGGTCCACCTCGAAGCCCCGGACGGGGCCGGAGGCCACCGAGAGGGCCTTGGCGATGCCCGCGTCGCGCCCGGCGGCCACCGTCTCCCAGACCTTGCGCCGCTCCTCGGGCACCGCCCTTCCCGTCCAGGCGCACCAGGTGATGTCGGCGTAGACCGAGCCCGGCGCCGTCTCCTTGCCCCAGAGGTCCAGCAGGAGCACCTGATCGGGCCGGATCGCCGAGCTTCCGGAGGGGCCCGGCTCGTAGTGCGGGTCGGCGGCGTGGGCGTCCACCCCGACGATGGGAGGATCGTTGCTCGTGAGGCCGCGTGCCCGCATGAACTCCACCATGGCCTGCTGGAGCTCGTACTCGGTGAGCGGCGCGTCCGCCTTGAGGGCGTCGCGGACCTTGGCGAAGGCCATCTCCACGGTGTCCAGAAGGACCGTCATGGCCCGGTAGTGGCCGGCCTCCTGCTCGGGGGTGCAGGTGACCTCGAAGCGGGCCACGAGGTCGCCCGAGGAGGCCAGCTCCACTCCGGTGGAGCGCAGGAACTCGGCGAGGCCCGCGTCCAGCCGCCCCAGCGCGGGGATCACGCCGTTGGGGGAGTACTGGCAGGCCAGGCGCTTCACGCCGGCGAGGGCCTCCTTCAGGCGCGCCTGCCAGCCCTGCCAGGGGCCGTAGAAGAGGAGGCGGCCGGGCAGGTGGTCGAGGCTGTGGGGCTCGATCTGGTGGCAGAGCCTCAGCGGCTCGCCCTGCGCGGGGATCAGGTAGAACCAGCGGCGGGTGACCATGGCCTTGGAGGAGAGCCCCAGCACGCTGAGGGCGATGGGATCGGTGCCCTTGAAATCGGCGAAGAACCAGGCGTCCATGCCTTCGTCCCTGAGGGCCGCCTGGATGCTTCTGAGGCGTTCGTCGTTCATGATAGGATGAACCTCCTGAAGGGATTATGACGCAAAGGCCCGCCGGGAGAAAGCGGCCG
>JAJYCJ010000111.1 GCA_021778515.1 Acidobacteriota bacterium | reverse complement strand
CCCGTGCCCGGCCGCCACGGCCGCCTGGCCACGCAGACGCCGACCTGAACCCTCCCGCCCGCCGTTCCCCCGCGTCAGCCGCCCGATTCGCGCGCCGAGGACAGCGATGCGACCTCCATCACCTCGATGCTGTTGCCGTCCCCGTCCGTGAGGTAGATCGAGCGGATGCCGTCCCTGTGGGCTTCCAGCGGGCCGAACCGCGCGGCGTCCCCGCGCGGGAAGGCGATGTGGGAAGGATGCCTGCCGGGCGTCATCAGGGCCAGGCGGGCGTTTCTGAAGGACAGCATGGCCCAGGTCTCATCCTGGTAGATCACGCGGCAGCGGAAGGTTCGCGTGTACCAACCCACGGCCGCGGCCACGTCCTTCACGAGGAGCGCCACGTGATCAAGGGTGTCGAGGGCGCCGGTCGCCCCGGCCTCAGCCTCTTGCGCCGCGTTCGTCATGGTCTCGCCTCCTTCCTGGACCGCCGTTCCCCTCCCCCGGGGAATCATCATCGCCGAGCCCGCCGGGGGGGGGGCTCCCGTGATCAGCCTGGCCGAGCGGTTCCAGGTCACGTAACTCCACATCCACTGGAAAAGAACCAGGACGCGATTCTGGAATTCCACGAGCTTCATGAGGTGCACGAAGAGCCAGGCCAGCCATGCGGGAAAACCGGAGAAGTGGAGCGGCCCGATGTCCGCGACCGCCGCCGCCCGGCCGATGGTGGCCATGGCCCCGTAGTCCCTGTAGCGAAAGGGTGCCGGCACCCTCCCTTGCAGGCGCCGCCGGATGAGCCTTGCGGCGTAGACCCCCTGCTGCATGGCCACGGGCGCCACGCCCGGGAGCGGCTTGCCCTGCGCATCCCGGCAGTGCGCCAAGTCTCCGATCACCAGGAGCTCGGGATGCCCCGAGACGGTAAGGTCGGGCTCCACCACCACGCGACCCGCTCGGTCCAGCGCGGCCGAGGCCTCTGCGGCCAGAAGGCGCCCCAGGTCCGATCCCGCCACGCCCGCAGCCCAGAGGACCGTGCGCGCCGGAATGCGGATCAGGCGCTCCCCCCGCCTCACCGTGACCCCGTCGGATTCCACGGAGGTCACGGCGCAGCCCGTCGCCACCTTCACTCCCAGCCGCCGGAGGGTCTTCCGGGCGCTCTCCGAGAGGCTCTCCGGGTAGGCGGGCAGCAGCCGTTCCCCAGCCTCCACCAGGACGATCTGGGCCTTGGTGGGATCGATGGCGCGGAAATCCTTCTGCAGCGTATGCCGGGACACCTCGGCCAGGGCTCCGGCGAGCTCGATCCCCGTCGGCCCGCCGCCGACGATGACGAAGGTCAGATAGGACCTGAGCCTCCGAGGACTCCGCCCCCTCTCGCGCTCCGCCCGCTCGAAGGCCAGGAGCACCCTGCTCCGAATCTCGGTCGCGTCCTCGACGGTCTTCAGGCCCGGCGCGAGGGGGGCCCACTCCTCGTGTCCGAAGTAGTGGTGGTGCGAGCCGCTCGCCACGATCAGGGTGTCGTAGCCGAGGTCGAGCCCGCCGGCCAGCCGCACCCGCCGGGCGGCCACGTCGAAGCCCACCACCTCGCCCAGGAGCACCTCCGCGTTCGGCTGCCCCTTCAGGACGGCCCGGAGCGGGGCCGCGATGTTGGCCGGAGAGAGGGCTCCGGTGGCCACCTGATACAGCAGGGGCTGAAAGAGGTGGAAGTTGCGCCGATCCACCAGGGTGACCCTGACCCGGGCTCGTCGCAGCGCCCTCGCCGCGGCCAGGCCGCCGAAGCCTCCCCCCACGATAACGACGCGGTGCTCGTCGGGCATCTTCCCGTCCTTCCATCGCACAGGCCGGTGGATGGAACTCCGCGGAACCCCGCCCCTATTCCACGACCGTCGGGCCATCGATGATGGGCAAGCCCGCCTCCCGGGCCGTCTTTTTGGGGCGCAGGCGTGCGCCCCTGGGCCGGAGCCCCGCGGGAAGCGTCGTGCGCCGGGAAGTGGCCGAGGTCAACACAACGCAGGGACACGAAGCTAGAAGCGGATCACCGTGCCCGCCACGATCTCATAACCCTTCGTCAGCGGCGTCTTCACGAGGGGCACGGCGACGGTGAGCTCGAGGACCTGGGCGGTGCGGGCCTTGAGGTTCCCGAAGCGGAGTCCCGCACCGACATCCGAATAGGTCTTCCCCCAGCCGCTCGCTCCGAAGGCACGGATGGCCCCCGCGTCCACGTAACCCACGAAACCAACGCGTGCCAGTCCCCAGAGGCTCCATGGCGTGATGACGCGGTCCTCGAAGGAGAGGATCCACCGCCGGTCTCCGGCGAGGAAGTGGTTGGGGTAGCCCCGCATGCCGTCGATGCCGCCGAGGTAGAGCCAGCTTTCGGGATCGGGCCTCTGCCCCCAGTCGATACGCAGGTCCCCGGCCAGGGTCTGGTAGGGAAAGGTCTGGTTGTACCAGGTCGTTTCCTGAGTGAGGAAGAGATTGCGCCAGCGGCCGGACTCGCGCCGCCCGGCGAGCGAGGCCTGTTCCAGCAGGAGGTTCTCCTCGTCCGGGGCCCAGCCCTTGGTGGCCGCGAGGCTGAAGAAGGGGCCGGTGCCCGCGCTGCCGAAGGAGCGGCCGTAGTAGCCGAGGGCCGCCTGGACGTCCCATCCCAGGTTGTAGTTCTCTCCCCGGCCGATGGTGGCCATGTCGCTGAAATCGCGGTACCTGTCCTGGAACCACTCCCAGGTGACCTCCGGCCCCCGCAGCCGCCGGTCGGCGACGTCGAGGGGCGGGAGATAGCCCGGCCGGTAGGTGGCGAAGTCGTAGTAACGGTTCTGCTGCGAGACGAGGCCCAGCCCGATGCGGTAGGCGGTGAAGCCCTCCACGCGGTAGGCCCAGGCCGCCGTGGCGGTGACGCTCTGGTCCAGGTTCCGCATGGCGTAGACCGAGTGGGTGAGGTTGTACAGGGTGAGCGTCTCCAGGGCGTCGGTGGCCCTGACCTGGAAGGAGAAGGGCGTGTCCACGGTGTAGAACGGATAGGCCACGTCAAAGAGACGGGCCCGCCCGTCCGAGAGCTGCTGGTAGTTGGCGTTCAGCGTCCAGAGGCTGCCGAAGAGCTGGGGGTCGTAGTAGGCGAACTCGTTGATGCTGCGCTCGAAGGTGCGCTGATGGCTGATGAGGAGGCCCTTCCCGAGGCCCAGGAAGTTCCGTTCGTGGATCCGGAAGGTGTATTTGTTCTGCCCTCCCACGTGGCCGTAGTTCACGTCGAGGCCCAGCGTCCAGGCGTCCTTGAAGATCACCAGGACCCAGACCTTCCCGCCCTCCACGCGCTCCGGGATGATCGTGGCGTCCCGCGCGATGTCCAGGGAATCCCTCAGGGCCCGCTCGGAATCGAGGATCTCGGAGGCGTCCACGCGGTCGCCCACCTTGAACTGGAGTTCGCGGCGGACGACGTGCTCCCGCGTGGTGATGTGAATGAAGTCGGCGGCGCGAGCAAACCAGTAGCGAGATGCCGGCTCGGTCGGATCGAAGACGTTGATGATCCGGATGTCGATGCCCGCGATCACCGCTCCCTTGGCCTGCAACTCCTCCCAGACGGCCTTGCCGGGATCCGGCGCCTCCGCCGCCCACAGGGAGGCGAAGGGCCACAGGCACGAGAGCGCAGCCGCCACGGCCAGAACGCGGAGGGGAACCTCCTTACGGTCCATGCTGCATACCCCTTTCCGGCGGACATCGCCGCAGACCGCTCCTCCGCGTCCCAATCTCATGAACCATTCGGGCACGGCCCCACTCCGGGATGCCTGGAGCCAGCCCGCCTCCCTCGGGGCCGCGCATCAGCCGGCGGCCCCTTCCGCTTCGCCGACCCTTTCGCCCGAACAGCCATGCCGACTCCATTGGAGCCCCTTCATCACCCCAGCTCCGCACGCAACGCCCCCTCCAGGGTTGGATGGAGATGGGAGAACCCGCTCTCCGCCAGCCGGCGCGGCAGGACCCGGGCGCTCTCCAGCAGCAGCGTCCGGCCCATCTCTCCGAAGAGCAGGCGGACGGCCGCCGCGGGCAGCGGGAGGAGGGCCGGCCTGTGCAGCAGACGGGCGAGGGTGCGCGTGAACTCCCGGTTGGTCACGGGCGCGGGCGCCACGGCGTTCACGGGCCCTGACAGGCTCTCGGTGAAGAGCGCGTACTGGATCACCCCGAGCAGATCCTCCATCGCGATCCAGCTCATGCCCTGGCTCCCACGGCCCACTACGCCCCCCAATCCCAGCCGGAAAGGGGTCAGCATGCGGGCGAGGGCCCCTCCCCTGGCGGAGAGGACCACCCCGATGCGGAGGTGGACGACCCGGATGCCCGCCGATCGCGCGGGATCGGCGGCCGCCTCCCAGGCCTCACAGACTTCGGGGAGAAATCCGCTGCCCCTCGGGGCGTTCTCGCTGACCTCGCTCTCGCCGGTGTCCCCGTAGAAGCCGATGGCGGAGGCGCAGACCAGCACCCGCGGCGGCCGCTTCAGGGAGGCCAGGGACGCGGCCACCAGGCGGGTCCCTTCAACCCGGCTCTCCCGGATGACGGCCTTGACCGCGGGGCTCCAGCGTCCCTCCGCGATGCTGCGCCCGGCCAGATGCACCACCGCGTCCACGCCCTCCAGGGCCGCGAGGTCCACGCGCCCGGAGGCGGGATCCCACGAGATCTCCCGATCGGACACGGCCTCGCGGCGCACCAGACGCTGAACGCGGTGGCCCCCCGTGGAGAGGAAGGCCGCCAGGGCCGAGCCGACGAGGCCCGCGGCGCCCGTGATGGCCACCCGCTGCGGCCCGAACCGGGCGAAGGCGGCGTGCCGGGCGAGGTCGTCCCTCGTCCTCTGGTGCCGAAAGGGGAAGAGCCGATCGAGCATGGACCTGGTCGCGCCCCCGGCGAGCGCCCCGCCGACCCACCCCACGGGCAAGCGGTAGTCGACGCGGTCCTCCAGGATGGCTCCCCCGGCCTCCCCCGGCAGGAAGCGGTGGGTGTGGACCCACCGGGCGTAGGGGCCGCGCTCCTGCTCGTCGACGAACTGCACACCGGGGACCACGTCTCGGTGAAGGGCGGTCCACCGGAAGCGGAGGGGGCCCTTGCGGATGGCGAAGCGGAGCCGGCTCCCGTCGGCCAGCCCCGCCGGATCCCCCTCCACGCGCACCGACTCCCACGGAGGAACGAGCCGCTCGAACGCACCCGGGCGCAGATGCCAGGCGAACAGGGCCTCCGGGGAGATTCCCGCGATGTGGCTGCGGTAGGTGAATTCGGCCATGCTCAGCCCTTTCCCGAAGCAGGCTTCACGACTGACCCCATCCGCCGATGCTCACCCTCAACAGCTCCCCCGTCTTGCCCCGGAAGAGGAGATAGCCGTCCTCCAGCCCCTTGCGGTACAGCATGCCGGTCAATTCCACGTCCCGCTTGCAGTACTGTTCGATGAGGTCGAAGCGCCCCTCCCTGTACCACTGGACCGACTGGATGCCGTCGGCCGACTTGGACTCGCCGAAATTGGATTCGGCCAGGCTCGCCAGGGAGAGACGGAAGCCCAGCCTCCCCTTCAGAACCTCCAGGAGGTCCAGCGTCCGGACCTGCCGCAGGTCCCGCGAGGTGTAGGGCCGGACCACCTCCAGGTCGAACCGGTTGATGTTGAACCCGATCACCAGCGGCGACGCCAACAGATCCTCCACCAGCTCTCCGGCTTCCTCCTCAAAATAGGTCCGCCACGCGTCCCGGTCCAGGTCCCAGGTCACCGCGAGGGCCAGCCCCAGGGCCCGGATGTTGCCCCAGCCGCCCACCTCCCCGGCCAGCCTCTGGGTCTCCAGGTCCCAGACGAGCCTGCCAGGGGCGATCCGGCGTTTCTGGGGCCGATGGCCGGGGCGCTCCGCGGGCGTCTCCGCGGGAGGCTCGAGGGGGGATGGCCCCACCAAGGGCAGCCTTCCCTCGAGAACGTCCGCGATGGCGAGGGCCGCCGCCTTGTCCAGGGGCTTGTTGCCGTTGCCGCACTTGGGGGACTGGATGCACGCCGGACAACCCAGCTCGCACGGGCAGTCGCGCACAACCCGCGCCGTGGCCTCCAGGAGGGACTCGAAGAGATCGTACCCCTTGCGGCAGAGCCCGGCCCCGCCGGGATAGCCGTCGTAGATGAAGATGGCCGGACCTCCCACCTGCGGGTGGAGCGGGTAGCTGATCCCCCCCAGATCCCAGCGGTCGGCCAGGGCCAGCAGGGGGAAGATGCCGATGAGGGCGTGTTCGAGGGCGTGAATGCCCCCCATGAGGTGCAGGCCCCGCCCGCTGAGCAGCCCGGCGATCCCCGGCGGGATCGAGATCCAGAGCCCCTCCGTTTCCAGGATCAGCGGAGGCGCTTCCAGGGGCGTTTCGGCGAAAGCCTCGCCCCCGGCCATTTTCCGCTTGACGAAGGAGTGCAGGATCTCGGTGACCTTCAGGCGGCCCAGGCTCAGCTGGTAAGCGCCGACGGGCCGACTCGCGGTCACCTCGATGATCTCCGTCTCCTTGTCGCTGTGCACCTCCGTGTAGTAGTCGGTGTGCACGGCCTCCACCACTACCTTCTTGTCCTTGGGGATCAGCGAGACAGACCGAAAGGTCTGACCCTGGTGGAGGTAGATGGCCCCCTCGTGGCACTCGCGGTAGACCCTGTGGCCGTCCACGTTGCCCACCGCCCTGCCGGAGGCGAGCTGGATGGTGAACCCCTCGCCGATGGTCCGGAGGTTCACCTCGCGGTGCGGGTTCCGGCGCAGGGAGTGCCAGTGGGTCCCGGGGGCGTCCAGGAGCAGTTCGCCGCTCTCATCCAGCGCCTCCAGGGCCTCCCGTTCCGCTCCGCTGGAGGGGATCGCCGCATCCTCCAGGGGAAGCTCCCGGGCCGCACAGAGCAGGTGCGAGGCCACGATGTGGGGATTCGCCGGGTCCAAGACCAGCTCCTCCATCCGCCGGTCCAGCAGCTGGTCGGGATGGGCCACGAAGTACTGGTCCAGGGCGTCGGGCATGGCGATCAAGAAGATGTCCGCCTCCCTCTCGCCACGACCCACCCGGCCCATGCGCTGGTGGAGGGAGATGAGCGAGCCCGGATACCCGACCAGGATGCACGCGTCGAGGCCTCCCACGTCGATGCCCGTCTCCATCGCGGACGTGCTCACCACACCGAGCAGAGATCCGTCGAAGAAGGCCTGCTCTATCTTCCGCCTCTCGGAGGGAAGAAAGCCGGCCCTGTAGGAGGAAACGCTTTTGTGGTAGGCAGGATTCCTCTGGCAGAGCCACGAGTAGACCAGCTCCGTCACCCGGCGCGCCTTGGTGAAGGCAAGGGTTCGCGCCCCTTCGGCCAGCAGACGGTCCATCACCTCGCAGGCGAGGGTATAGGGGCTGCCGCTGGCGTTCATCAGGAAAAGCCGCCGGCCCGGCCTGGGGGCGCCGCTCTCCTCGACCAAGGACGCGTCCCTGCCCGTGAGCCGGCGGTAGAAGTCCAACGGAGAGGCCATGGTGGCCGAGGTGGCCACCCAGAGCGGACGAGCCCCTTCGTGTTCGAGGATCCTCTGGGTCCGCTTCAGGACGTGGTGAACGTGGGCGCCGAACACGCCGCGGTAGACGTGCGCCTCATCCAGCACCAGCGCGCTCAACCGGCGGAAGAAGGGCGTCCAGTTTTCGCAGTAGGCGAGAAAGGCGAGGTGCAGCATGTCCGGGTTGGTGAAAAGCACCGGCGGCGGATCCTTCTGGAGCTTCCGGCGCTGGCCGGAGGGGGTGTCCCCGTCGTAGATGGCCGCCGAGAAACCCTCAAAGCCCAGACGCCCGGCCAGCTCGTTCAGTTTGATGCACTGGTCCTGGGCAAGCGCCTTATAGGGGTAGAGGAAGAGGGCCTTCGCCGAAGGGTCCTTCAGCCACGCATCCAGGGCCGCCACTTGGTAGATGAGGCTCTTCCCGCTGGCCGTGGGGGTGCAGACCAGCAGGTCGCGGCCGGAGAGGAGGTGCTCGATGCCCTCCACCTGGTGAGAATAGAGACGGGCGAGGCCAACTCCCTCGAGGGCTCTCCGCAGGTCGGGATGGAGCCCCTCCGGCAGGGTCGCTCTCCGCCCTTCGCTGGCCGGCAGATCGTAGCGGGCGCGGATGTTGGTGCCCAGCTCCGGATCGTGCTGAGGGTCTGCAAGAAAAGCGGCTCTGGTGGCCCTCGCGCGTCGCACGGTGGGATCCTTTGCCTGGAGGCTCACGCCGCCCGCGGCGGGGGCTACTCCTCGGCCTGCAGCATCTTGCGGAAGTAGAGGATGTCCCCGCGCTTCTCGTAGCCCTCCGCCTCGAAGAGCTCCATGCTGGCTTCGTTCCAATCTTCGATGAGGCAACAGCAGAGGACCCTCTGCCGCTTTCGGAAGACCTGCTCGCAATAGTCCACCAGCGCCCTGGCGACACCCTTGCGGCGGTAGGTGGGACGGACGGCCATCCGGTTGATCCAGCCCTTGCGGCCATCGTCGGTGCCCAGGGCCACGCCTATCATGGCCTCGCCCACGAATGCGCCCACGAGGAAGGTCGAGCCGCCAGCCAGCTCCTGGGTCATGAGGCCGATGGAATCTCTTCCCTTCGGCTTGAAGGGAAGGCCCGATTCCTTCCAGAGCGAGAACACGTCGAGGAGATCGTTGGCGCCCAGGGGGCGCAGCTTCAGTCCTTCCATGCCCTGACCTCTCCTGGCCGAGGCCGGCCGCATCCGCCTGGCGGCACGGGACCTCAGCCCTGCTTTCGGCGCAGGAAGCTGCGCACCACACGACCCTCCTGCCAGAATCCGAGCCACTCGTGGCCGGTGCTCGCGCAGAGGGCCGGGAAATCCGCCTTCACTCCCTGGTCGTCGGCCAGCACCTCCAGAAGCTGGCCGGGCCTCATTCCCGTCAACTGCGCCGAGGTTTTCACGACGGGCAGCGGACAGAGAAGGCCGCGCAGGTCCAGGAGGAGGTCACCAGAGCCTGGGCTGGGGGGTTCGCTCCTCTTCGTCTCCACCACGCTCCACCTCTTCAGCCTGGGACGGCCCCTCCGGTTCGGCGTTTCGCCGTTCGCTTCCGTCGCCTCCGCCGGGGCGGACCCGATAATAGCTCTTGCGGATGGGCCCGTTCCAGGGCGACGTGAACTCGCCGGAGGCCCCCGCCCCGTCCGCCCCCTCCAGCGCCGTCAGGCAGTGCTGGAGCTTGGCGTCCAGGTTATCCAGGTGGTGAAAGAAGATGGCCTCCGGGGTAGAGGGATCGGCGGCGCTCCCGAAGCCCAGGTTGCGATCCCCCTGGTGGCTGAGCACCAGGTGAACGAGATGGCGCCGCTTCTCCTCCGGGAACCCGGGGCAGCCGTCACACAGCCGCTCGGTCAGCCTCGCACCCATGTAGATGTGGCCCAGGAGTTTGCCGTCGGTGGTGTACTCGAAGCCCGGATCGGAAGAGATCTCGTAGATCTTGCCGATGTCGTGCAGAAAGCAGCCGCAGAGGAGAAGGTCCACGTTCAGCCTGGGGTAGTTGGGGGCGAGGGCGCGGACGCCTCTGGCCAGGGAGAGGGAGTGCTCCAGCAGTCCCCCGATCCAGGGATGGTGGATGGCCTTGGCCGCGGGACCGGCGCAGAGGAGGGGGAAGACCTCCCCATCCGCCAGGAGCCTCTCCAGCAAGGCACGGTAGTCCGCGTCCTGCATGGACCGGATGAGACCCTCAAATTCCTCGACCATCTCGTCGGTGGTTCGACCGCTGCGCGGCGCGAACAGGGAGGGGTCCACCGAGCCGGGCTCAACGGGCCAGACGGCCTGGAGGTTGAGCTGCGTCGAGCCCTGGAAGGCGTCCACTCGGGCCCTCAGGCGGACCGGCCCGCCGGGCTTGAGCGCGGGCTCGCTCGCCGCCACCCGCCCGCTCTTGCCGCCGGCGCTGTCCCAAAGCTTTCCGGACATGGACCCGGTGGCGTCCTGGAAGGCGCCCTCCCAGTAAGGATCCCCGTTCTTCGTCTTGCGCACCGCCCCCGAGACCAGCCAGAGAACTCCCTCGAAGCTCTCCCCCTCGCGCAGGTCGCGCAGGCCCTCCTGATTCATCTTCTCCTCCTGCCGTCGAGTCTAGCACACGAGACGGATCAAGAAG
>JAJYCJ010000110.1 GCA_021778515.1 Acidobacteriota bacterium | reverse complement strand
ATCGCCTTCCACGGAAACTACCATCCATGAGCCTTTCGGAGCCGCTCCAATATCCAATCGCGGGATTTGGGAAAATAGGGCGCCTTGCCGGCTACGAACCACGGCTGGATCTGGGCCGCGCCTTTGGCGCGGCGCTGGGGGCCTTCGCCGGGCGCGTCCACGCGAGCGTGGCCGCGCTCCGTCCGCAGTCCCTCCGCCGCCCTTCGGGCACCAGCCCCAGCCTTGCTTGGTGATCGCCGCCCCCCCACCCTCCACGGATGCGCCGGCGGCGACGGACCTCCTGCTTCGTCAGCTTTCGGAGTCCGCATCCTCAGCATACGGGAAGTACGCTTCCGGTGCGGCCGGAGGGTGCCGTGCCGCGCTTTTCAGGCTCCCGCCGAGGGGACGGCCTGGGCGGCGGCGCTCTGGATGAACTCGTCCACCATGGTGTGGAAGTTGGCGAGGGACCGCTCGGCGTAGGTCCGGAAGTCCTTGTGGAGACGCCGGTACTCGCGGGCGAGGCGGGCGGCGAGCCTGTCGCCGTAGGCCCGCAGCTCGGCGGCCCTGGCCTGGGGATCGGGCATGGAGAGCGAGGAGGCGCGCTCCTGGAAGGCCCGCGCGAGGCGGTCGATCTTCTGCTTGAAGCGCTCCACCTCGAGGATCCGCCGCGTCATCTTGAAGAAGTGGTGGCCCTTCACGGCCATGGTCACGATCTCCGCCATCAGCCGCGGCCTCAGGAGGGCGCCGCGCACCATGAAGGTCCAATAGGGCCAGGTGTAGGTGGAGAAGGACTGCCGGATGAGGGAGTGGCCGAGGGCCCGCAGCTCGGTGAGCCCGATCCGCCGTTCCGTGGTTTCGTGGACCCGGAGGTTCCTCAGGAGCGACAGGCAGCGCTCGAAGTAGCGCCGGGGCCGGTAGATCTCCGACAGGAGGCGCTTGTAGCCAGAGAGGAGCACCTGGGCGTCCATCTTCGGCACGTAGCTGAGCTGGAAGTCGTGGGTGTTGTTGCCGCCCGAATCCTGTGCGATGCGGCCCTCCGATTCCAGGCGCTTGTAGAGCCTCGTATTGGGAAGGGCCGTGAGCAGGCCCACCATGGCGGTGGGAATGCCGGCCTCCTGAATGAAGGCGACCTGCCTCTCGAAGATGTCCGGCGGGTCCGAGTCGAAGCCGAGGACGAAGCCGGCCGAGACCTCCATGCCCGCCCGCTGGATGCGCCGCACCCCCTCCAGCATGTCGCCCCTCAGGTTGTGGGCCTTGTGGACGGCGCGAAGGGTCTCCTCCACGGGGGTCTCGATGCCCAGGAAGACCATGTTGAACCCCGCCTCCCGCATCAGCGCCATGAGCTCTTCGTCGGCGGCCAGATCGAGCGTCGCCTCGGTGAAGAGCGCGAAGGGGTAGGCGCGCTCGGCCTGCCAGCGCACCACCTCGCGCAGCAGGGCCTTCACCGCCCGGCGGTTCCCGATGAAGTTGTCGTCCACGATGAAGAGCGAGCCCCGCCACCCGGTGGCGTACAGAGCGTCCATCTCCGCAAGGAACCGCGAGGGCGGCTTCGTGCGGGGACGGTGGCCAAAGAGCTCCACGATGTCGCAGAACTCGCAGTCGTGCGGACAGCCCCGGGAGAACTGGAGGGCCATGGCGGCGTAATCCCCCATCCGGATGAGGTCGAACCGGGGCGGGGGCGTGGAGGCCAGGTCCGGCTTGGAGGCGTCGCTGTACAGCGGCGCGGCCCTGCCCTCCCGGAAATCGGCCAGGAAGGCCGGCAGGGTCACCTCCGCCTCGTCCAGCACGAAGTGGTCCACGCCGTCGATGCGTTCGTGACAGCCGGTGGGGTAGGGCCCCCCGGCCACCACCGGAGTGCCGCACGAGCGGCACAGGCGGATGACCTCGGCCAGCGACTCCCTCTGCACGATCATGGAGGAGGTGAGGACCAGGTCCGCCGCGGAGACGGCCTCCGGGGTGAGGGGCGAAGCGTTCATGTCCACGAGGGTGACCTCGAAGTCCTCCGGCAGCATGGCCGCCACCGTGAGGAGACCGAGCGGCGGGAAGGCGGCGCGCTTGCCGATGAAGGGCATGGCGTACCGGAAGCTCCAGTACGTGGGCGGCATCTCCGGATAGACGAGCAGAACCTTCCAGCCCATCTTCACTCCCTCCTTGTGAAGCTGAGTACGAATCTAAATCTAGCTCCCTGGCGGGGGAGAAACCAGGAGGACGCCAAGGCCAGAGCGGTGGGGGACGGGCAGGCTCCGCCCCCGGGAACGGCTCCGGGGAGGGACGCTGGGCGCGATGGAGGGGGCCGGAAAGGCTCCGGGACGGCCTTCCCGCCGCCCCGTTCTATGCTGCGAGGGGGGCCTCATGAACAGCGGAGGCCTGAAAGGGTTGGGCTCGGACGTTCCGCCTCGCCCCCTACTCGGGGCGGAGCGATTCGTCTTTCGGGAGCTCGGGCTCCGCCTTCGCGGGCACGGACTCCTCGCCCACCGGCGCGGGTTCCGAGGGAACCGTGGCCGGGTCGGCGAATTCGGGTTCGGACTCGGCGCCTGCGCCCTTATGCTGGCGCCGCTCTCGCTTCTCCTGCTGCTTCTGCAGCCGCTTGAGCTCCTTCTGGCGTTTGTTTCCTCGATAGGCTCCTGGGTGGGGCAACGGGTCCTCCTTTCTCCGCCTCGGCTCGGGTCAACTGCGCCGCCCCATGGGGCGGGTCGCAGAGGAAAAAAGGGGCCCGAAGGCCCCTTGAACAGCTTCCTGGATGGCTCGCAGGTCAGTCGTTCACTACGCGGACCTGCTCAGCCTGGGGGCCTTTGGCACCCTGGGTGATCACGCAGGTGACCTTTTGTCCTTCGGACAGGGTCTTGAAGCCCGTGCCCTCGATGTTGCTGTGATGGACGAAGGCATCCTTGCCGCCCTCGACCGTGATGAAGCCGTAGCCCTTCTTGTCGTCGAACCACTTTACGATTCCGTTGACCACAACGCACTCCTTGGTATTCACATCCACTTCAACAAACCGCTTGTTAAAGTGTGCAATTGAACTCTAGCACAAACCATGGCGCGTGTCGAATAGCAAGGGGGCAAGAGGCCCCCCCTCAGGGGCGTCCGGGATCCGAGGCCGCCCCGGAGGGGGCCTCCTCGTACCGCTCGAAGGCGATGCGGAGCCCCACGGCCAGAGAGAGAGCGGCGCCCAGCAGGACCAACAGGGGGAGGAGAAGGACCGCGGCCAGCGCAAGAATCAGGGGAATCCGCAGAAGTCTCCGGCCCGCGCGCGTCTTCAGGGCCACCCGGCGGTCCCAAATCCCCCGAAAGAGCGCCCTGGCGGCCGCCCCGATCCGGTCACCGGTGATCGAGAACTCTTCGGTGCGCGGTCGCCTTCCCGCCATGGCCTGCTCCCGGGGGCCTGATTCACCCAGCGCACGGCCCCCTGAAGGGTCATACGCGCGGCGGAGCAAGAGGATTCAGGAGGAAAGGGCGGAGGAGGTCGTGCCCCTCGCCAAACCCGTCGTGATGGACCTTCGGAACCCTATTCGTACTCCTTGGGCACGGCGCAGATCATGACGAAGGCGCTCTCTGCCGAGCGGTTGCGGTACCGGTGCTTCTCCTGGGGCAGGACCAGCACGAAATCACCGGCCCGGACGGGCCGCTCCTCCCCGCTCTCGGTGACCAGCGCGCCCTCCCCCTCGATGATGTAGTTGAGGTGCTCCGAGTCGTGCCGGTGGTAGGGGGTGAAGCCTCCCGGTTCGAGCGTGAAGACCCGGAAGGAGAAGGTCGGTGCCCCGTCGTTTCGCGACAGCGGGACCTGCTTCGTGATGCCGCGGGCGTCCTCCATGGTGACCGGCGCCTTCGGAACCTGATCTAGACGGACGATCTTCATGGCCGTGCTCCTCTTCGAGGGTGCACCCGTTCGGTCCTCGCGGGCGCCGTCCGGAGGCCCTCTTCTTCCCGCCAGCGTACCACGCCAGGATGGAATGGGCCCTCGCTCAGCCCTGCGGACCTGGGCGTGAGCCTTGGGCGGCGAGGCCTCCCGTGGACGCGGACGCCGCGGTGGGCTCGAGGTCCGGTCCCCCTTGGCGGATCCGCGACAGGGCGTTCCGGACGATGCTCTCGGGGTAGCCCACGTGGCCCAGCAGGGCGATGGCGTTGCGCGTCGTGGAGGGACCGGCGTGGAGCGTGTAGTCGAAGGCCAGACCGTCGTCCTTCACCTGCTCCTGGAAGTGGACGTTCGCGTACGTGGGAGCGAGCAGGTCGCACAGGGCCAGGTCGTGCGTGGCCGCCAGGACGTAGTCCCTGCCGTTGGTCAGGTAACGGAGCACCTCGGCGGAGGCCGCCTGGCGCTCGACGGAATTGGTGCCGCGGAAGATTTCGTCCAGGATGAAGAGGTGGACGCCCTCCTCCTCCGACGCCCTGATCAGCCCCAGGACCGACTCCAGCTCGGCCATGTAGTAGCTCTTGCCCTCCACCAGGTCGTCCCTCTTCTCGATGGAGGAGAGGACCCTCACGAGCGGGGCTTGGTAGCGCTCACCGAAGACCGTCGCGATGGTCTGCGCCAGGACGGCGTTGACGCCCATGGTCTTCAGAAAGGTGGTCTTGCCGGCCATGTTCGAGCCGGTGATCAGGACGCTGCACGGAGCGAACACCAGCGAGTTCGGGACGGCATTGACCAGCAGCGGGTCGAAGAGGCCGGTCGATTCGTAGATACGGTCGCCCTCCGAAAATTCCGGGTGGCAGTAGCCTTGGCGCTCGGCGCGCAGGGAAGCCACGGAGATCAGGGCATCCAGGGTGCCGACGGTCTCGAGCAGGGCCCTGAGGCTGGCGATGTTCTTCTCGATCTTCTCCGCCACGCTGTAGAAGGCCGCCAGGTCGATCATGAAGAAGATGTCGAGGTAGTCCCTGATCCCCCACTCGTCCCTGTACTGCAGCCAGGCGATCCGCTTGGCGATGGGGCGGGTCGCGGCGAGGTTCCCCGCGAGCGTGGCACGGATGGCGACCAATTCCTCGTGGTTACAAGCCGAGAGCTTATCGGCCGCACCGATCAGGGCCCCCAGATAACCGAACGCGTGGTAGTAGGCCCCCCACGGCCGCCTCGCCAGGGTGTGGACGACGATGTCGGTCACGAAGAGAATGAGCAGCCACAGCGGATTGAGGGGGCCGAACAGGACGAGGACGATGGCCGCAAGAGAGGCGGCGCCGAGGAGGGGAAAGACCCAGGCGTAGGCCGGTTTCTTGGGAAGGGGAGACCACAGGGCGCGGGGCAGGTAGGTCGTCTGCGCGGCCTCCAGAGGCCAGAGGGCCATCTGCACCTCTTCCCTGAGTCCCTGATCCGTCCGGAGGGCTTCGATGAGCCGGTCCCTTCGGGAGAGGGCCTCCGCGTCGAGGAGCGGGTGCCTGAGGAGCTGGTAGAGCGCCTGGGCTCCCGCGGGGGTGGAGGTCCGGTCGATGAGCGAGAACAGCGCGGCGAAGTCCAGATCGTCCCAGGTGTGGTCGTCCAGGCGGTAGCAACCCTCCGGCGCCTCGCCGTTCTTGGCCTCGAAGAGAATGCTCGCCGAATCGAGGTCCGATTCCTCGCGGCGGCGGCGCCCCCAGGTCTCGCGCAGGCGCCGCAACCTGGCCGAGCGCCGCCTCAGATTCCACACGGCCACGAGGGAGAAGGAGGCCGTCATCAGGATGGCGAGGGACAATAAGAAGCGCACTCTACTGCTCCGAGGGATGGCTTCTCTGGAGGTGCGGCCGCTCCCCGGTGGCGGGTGTGTCCAGGGCATGCGCCGCGCCCTATGGCGCACGGGGCGGACCATCCGTCCCGCCTCCCGGCGAGTATACACCCACGGGCCCGCGCCGCAGCGGCTTCCAGCTCTGCGCCGGACAAGATAGGATGGCCTGTGGGGAGGCGCGATGTTCGGGCTGGTCCACGTCATCGTCTTTCTCTTCTCCGTGCTCCTGTGGCTGCTGATCGCGGCGTGGAACACGCGCGCCGCGGCGTGGTCCATGAGCTACGCCTCGGTGGGCCTGCTGAATTTCGCGGCCTACATGGCCTACGTGGCCTCGGCCCTCCTGCTCGGCCACATGGGCGACCGGATCGGATTCAAGCGGCCCCTGGCGGCGGGCTTCCTGGCCCTGGCCTGCGTCCTGCCCACGGGCTTCTTCTGGACGGGGCCCTGGATGCTCCTCCCCACGGCCTGTCTGGTCCTCGTCTTCTTCGGCTTCTTCTACCCCTCGGTGGAGGGGCTGCTCTCCCACGAGGAGGCCAAGGTGGGGGTGCATCCCTTCAGCACCACGGCGCGCTTCTCGCTGAGCTGGAGCAGCGGCAACATCGTGGGGATGCTCTTCGGCCCCTGGCTCATCCAGAAGAGCCCGGCGCTGGTCTTCGCCGGAGGGATGGCCCTCTGCCTGGCCGGGGCCGCGGCGCTCTGGGGCCACTGGCGCCGCCACGGCGAGGCGCTCCCCAGGCCCTCTTCGGCGGGCTTCTCGGGGCCCGCGCCGCCGCCCCTGGAGGGGGCCGCGCTCAAGCGCCTGCGCCTGGGGGCGAGGGCCGCCCTTCTCCTGGGGAGTCTGGCCTTCGTGGGGACCATGCTCCTCTACCCCAAGCTGCTCTCGGCGTCGGGCGTACCGCTGGCGGAGGTGGGCTTCATCACGGCCTTCGGAAACGTCGGCGTCTTCCTGACCTTCCTGGTGCTCCTGCCCATGCGCTTTTGGATCGGCCGTCCGAGGCTCTGCGCCCTCCTCAGCGGAGGGGCCCTGCTGCTCTTCGGCGCCTCCCTGGCCGCCGCGCGCACCCCGGCCCTCTTCGGCCTGGCCGTGGCCCTCGGCGGGGTCGCCTACGCCGTTCCCTACACCTTCGCCCTCTTCTACGGCCTGGCGACACCCGATGCGGACAACGCCCGGCAGGGCGCCATCCACGAGACCCTCATCGGCCTCTCCCAGGGCGTCGGCCCACTGGCGGCGGGTCTCCTGCTCGCGGCGGGCGCGGGCCCGGCCGGCCTCGGCCTCCTGGTGGTCGGCGTGGCCGCGATCTCGGTGCTCCTTCAGCTCCTCCTCGGGTCCGGGGCCGCCGGCGGCCGGCCTCGCCCAAATCCCTGATGGACGAGCGTTCTCGGCGTATACTGACGGGCCAGGTCTCCCCGGCCGTGCCGGGCGCTCCGGCGCCCGCCACCACGCGCGAGGCGGACCGTCCCTCTTCGTGGAGGCGCCCCATGTTCCGCGAGCTTGCCACCGACCGCCTTCGCCTGAGGCGCCTCGAACGCGCCGACGCCGCCCGCCTCTTCGCCTACCGCTCCCTGCCCGAGGTGACCCGGTTCCAGACGTGGGAGCCGCGGGACGAGGCCGAGGTGGCGCGCTTCATCGAGGGGCTGGAGGGCATCGAGCCGGGCGAGCCCGGCCGGTGGTTCCAGCTCGGGATCACCCTGGCCGACGGGGGGGAGCTGGCCGGCGACTGCGGCCTCCACGTGCCGGAGGGCCGGGACCACGAGATGGAGGTGGGGATCACCCTCGCCCCCGCCTTCCAGGGCCGCGGCTACGCGACGGAGGCCTTGGGCGCGCTCCTAACCTACGCCTTCGGGCCCCTTGGCAAGCACCGGGTCTACGGGAGCGTGGACCCTGCCAATCTGCCCTCCATCCGCCTCATGGAGCGCGCGGGCATGCGCAGGGAGGCCCACTTCCGGAACAGCCTCTGGTTCAAGGGGGCCTGGGCCGATGACGTCATCTATGCCATGCTCGATGAGGAGTGGGGGCCCCGCGGGCCGTCGGAGGTGTGAGGCGCCGGCCTTCCCGCTCCTCTCCTGTGCACCGGCCCGGATTGCCGCTCGGGGGTCGGCGACACCTGACCGCGGGCGGGGTCCATCGAAGGCCATCAAGTGCGGCGGGGAAACCGAGCCGCCGCTCTGGAGGACGACACGTTCGGCATCATGCTGCTGACCGCGCTGACCGTCATGAACCTCTACGTCCTCGGGCGGGCCCTGTCGGTGCCGGCCCTGACGCGGCGCGTGCCGAGGCCCTGGCTCGTGGCCGCGGGAGCGGGCCTCTGGGCCCTCTCGCTCTTCGGCGTCCTCTTCGGCCGGGGCTCCGGCGGGCCGCTGGGCGCCGCCTTCGAGCTCTTCGGCATGGACTACCTGGCCTCTCTCTTCCTGGTGACCGTCTGCCTGCTGGCGGTGGAGGTGGTGACCCTCTTCGGCCTGATTCTGCGGCGCCTGGCCCCCAGGCTGAGGGGTTGGGCGCTGGTGGCCGGCCTCCTGCTGTCGGTAGTGGCCGTGGTCCAGGGAATGCGCCCGCCCGTCGTGACGAACCTCCAGGTGCGTCTGCCGGGGCTGCCCGCCAAGCTGGACGGCACCGTGGTGGTCGCCCTCTCGGACCTGCACCTGGGCACGCTGACCGGCCCCCGGTGGCTGGCGGCGCGCGTCCGGCAGGTGGAGGCCCTGCACCCCGACCTGATCCTCCTGGTCGGCGACATCGTGGAGGCCTACGGCCGCCCGCCCTCGGACTTCACGCCGGGGCTGAAGGGCCTCTCCGCCCCCCTCGGCGTCTTCGCGGTGCTCGGGAACCACGAGCATTACGGCCGGGAACGGTCGGCGGTCCAGGCCCTGGAGGCGGCCGGCATCACCCCCCTGAACGACCGCTGGGTGGAGGTGAGGCCCGGACTCATCCTGGCGGGGGTGGATGACCTCACCGTCCGAAGGCGCCTGGGGCCACCCGCCGAGTTCGTGCGCAAGGCGCTGGCCGGCCGTCCGCCGGGGGCCACGATCTTCCTCTCGCATACCCCGTGGGGGGCGAGGACGGCCGCGGCCGAGGGCGTCGGCCTCATGCTCAGCGGCCACACCCACGGCGGGCAGATCTGGCCCTTCGGCTACGTGGTCCGCTCCTTCTACCCGCTCTTCGAGGGGCGCTACGAGGTGGACGGAATGACCGTTTACGTCACCCGCGGCGCCGGCACGTGGGGCCCCAAAATGCGCCTCTGGCCGCCGGGTGAGATCCTGCGGATCACGCTGAAGTCCGGAGGCTGAGGGCCCCGGGCCGCGACGTCGACCCCGTCACGGCAAAGGGGCCGCGCGGGGCGGCCCCTTTGGCATCCAGCAAGCCTTTTGCGCGGGTCCTTACCTCCCCGAGCCGATCAGCTCCATGGTCATCTGGGTGGGCATGGATTTGCCACCCATGTTCATGGTGGACTCGGTCTCCATCTTCACCACTCCGGTCACGGGAACGTCCGGGCAGGTCCAGACCTTGGTGGTGCCCTCCATGGGCTGGGGCTTGGTCGCCGCGACCTTGACCTTCACCCAGTGGCAGGCGTAGGACTTGCCGCCCACCTTGAGGGTCTCGTTCCCCTCCCCGAGGGGCGTGACCTTGGCGTCCGTGAGGCCCGCGGCGTAAGGCTCGTAGGCCTTGTTGAGCGGGATCTTCACGTCCTGCGGGGGCATCGTGTGGCCCATCATGGTGGTTTCCGTCCGCAGCGTGATGGCGGTGGCGTCCTTGGCCACCACGGTCTGCTTGGTCTTCATCTCCATCTGCTGGCCCATGGCCCCGGTATGCATGACGAACTCCACCCAGTCGCCCACGTGGGCGTTCTTGAGGGGATTGTTCGCCGCTCCCTGGGCCATCCAGCTCAGCACCGGGAGCAGGAGCACTCCCAGGGCCACGGCCACGGCGATCCGCTTCGTTCGAATCATCTCTCCACCTATTCCCTTGTCCGCCCTCCGCTTCCCGAGGCGCCCACGCGGCGGACGGTCGCCGGCGCCCATCCCGAATTGTACCTGGGCAATCCCATTCCTTCTGCCCTCAATGTACCACGAAGGCGAGGCACCCAGAGCGGGGGGAAGGCGGCGGCGCCGCCGGGGCCGAAGGCGTTCCGGCTAGTCGATGGAGAAGCCCTTGTCCCGGAAGAGCGTGAGGCAGGCCCTGACGACGTCGGGGTCGTAGACGGTGCCGGCGAGTGATTCGATCTCGCCGAGGGCGTAGTCGAGGCCGAAGGCCGGCCGGTAGGGCCGGTGGCTGGAGATGGCCTCCACCACGTCGGCGACCCCCAGGATTCGGGCCTCCAGCAGGATCTTCTCGCCCTTCAATCCGCCCGGGTAGCCCGAGCCGTCCATGCGCTCGTGGTGCTGCAGGACGATCTCCGCCACGGGCC
>JAJYCJ010000109.1 GCA_021778515.1 Acidobacteriota bacterium | reverse complement strand
GTGGGCTCCGAGGTCGTCATCCGCGAAGAGGATGGTGAAACGCCTGCCCATGACCAGACCCCCAGCGCCGCAGGCAGAATCCGCGGCGGCATTGGAAGTATACCCAAGACGAACGCGGAAGGCGAAAAGCGAAAGGAAGGATTCGCCGCAGAGGGCGCGGAGGGATTTTGGATTTGGGAAAGACCCTTCCTCAAGGAGGCGAGGGCACGGTGTGGGAGCCGTCGCCCGACGGCGACTTCCCCTCTTTCGCGATCTGGCGATCGCTCCCACAACCTGCCACCACCCCCCAGTCACCGTTTTCTCCATCCAGGGGTTCGCCTTTCTGTCCCAAATTGCGCGATGGAATTCCTCCGATGTAGGAGCGCTCTCCAGAACGCGAGCGGGGAGGCAGGACGGCCCATCGGCCTCTGGAGAGGCCTCCTACAGCCCCCTCCGCGCCTCACTCCTTGCTTACCGCTCCGCTCTCCCCGCTCTGTGCTATGCTTCATGGAACCAAGCCCCCGGTACGGGGCATGCAAAGGAGATGTGCGCATGTTCAAATGGGTGGCCCTAGGACTCATCGGCATTCTAGTGCTCTTTGGCCTTGCGGTCGGGCTTTACGCCATCACCACCTACAACTCCCTCGTCACCCTGGACCAGGCGGTCCAATCCCAGTGGGCCCAAGTGGAGAACGTCTACCAGCGAAGGGCGGACCTCATCCCCAACCTGGTAGCGACGGTCAAGGGCGCCGCCGCCTTCGAGAAGGACACCTTCACGGCCGTCGCCCAGGCCCGCTCGCAGGTCGGCCAGGTCACGGCGCAGGGATTGCAGAACGTCGCCAACAATCCGCAGGCTTTCGCTCGCTTCCAGCAGGCGCAGGACGGCCTCTCTTCGGCGCTCTCCCGCCTGATGATGGTGGTGGAACGCTACCCCGACCTCAAGGCGACCCAGAACTTCCAGGAGCTCCAGGCGCAGCTGGAGGGGACCGAGAACCGGATCGCCGTGGAGCGCATGCGCTTCAACGAGGCAGCCCAGGCCTTCAACACCAGGCGCCAGAGTTTCCCCACCAACATCATCGCCGGCTTCTTCGGGAGCCGTTTCAATGAGAAGCCCTACTTCAAAGCCCAGGCCGGTGCCGAGACGGCTCCGAAGGTGCAGTTCTGAGCGAGGAGCCCCGGCGGATGAAGGTGGCATCGGAAGCGACCTGATCTCTCCCCTTCGAGAGGGGCTACCATCATGCGATTGAAGCGACTCTTCTTCCTGTTGCCGGCCTTGCTGGCCTTTACGGTCTGGACGGGCGCCGTGGGCACGCCCATCCCGCCGTCGCCCACGCAGTGGGTCACGGATGCGGCCGGGGTGCTCAGCCCGGGCACGCTCGACGCGTTGAATGCGAGGCTCGAGGCCTTCCAGCAAGCGACCGGAGACCAGGTCATCGTCTACATCGGGACCACCACGGGCGGCGTGCCCATCGACGACTGGGCCGTCAAGGCCTTCGCCGCGTGGCGCATCGGCCAGAAGGGCAAGGACAACGGCGTCGCGCTCTTCGTCTTTCCCCGGGACCAATCTCTCCACATCGAAGTGGGCTACGGCCTTGAGGGACGGCTTCCCGACGCCACGGCCTGGCTCATCATCCACGATGCCATGCTGCCCAAGCTCAAGGCCGGCGATTACGACGGCGCGGTGGCGGCGGGCGTGCAGGGCATCCTGGGAACCCTGGGAGGCGCCCAGTGGAAGGAGCCCATCCAGGCGGCCGCCGTTTCACGATCGGCCAGGGCGGTCCATGGGAGCGGGCAGCCCGCCGGCCTGACCATCTGGCAGATGATCCTGGGCGGGCTCCTTCTCATCGGGTTCCTTTTCCTGCTCGTCACGCACCCCACCCTGGCCATCTTCCTCCTCTTCCAGATCCTCTCTGGAGCCGGCGGAGGGGGATTCGGAGGCGGTGGCGGAGGATTCTCCGGCGGCGGCGGGCGCTCCGGAGGCGGCGGGGCCTCGGGCTCGTGGTGACGGGAGGCGCTTCATGTTCGGAATGAGCCGGCGCCGGCTGAGGCGCATCGTGGACGCGGAGAAGGTGAAGACAGCGATCGAGGAGGCCGAGCACATGACCTCGGGTGAGGTCCGTGTCTCCGTGTCCCATTTTTTCTGGGGCAGCGTCCACCGGACGGCCGAGAGGGCCTTCACCCGGCTGGGAATGGACCGCACCCGCCATCGCAACGGCGTCCTGATCTTCGTGGTTCCGTCGCGCCGACGCTTCAGCATCATCGGCGACGAGGGGATCCACCAGCACGTGGGGCAGGAGTTCTGGGATGCCGTCGCGGCGAGGCTCTCGGAGAACTTCAAGAAGGGAGACTTCACGGAGGGCCTGGTCGAGGCCGTGGAGGAGGTGGGCCGCCGCCTCAAGGTTCACTTCCCTTACACCGGGGAGAAGGATCCCAACGAGATTCCGGACGACGTGGACTTCGACGGGGAGAAGGAGTGACTCCAGGCAGCTCTGGCGCGGCGCCGCGGCGGGCGGCGCCGCGAGGGATACCCTCTGCTCCGGGGGAGGATGCAATGGGCTGGCGGAGGGTAGGGCGCCCGCCAAACCACCCTCTTGCCCGGCCCGCGTTCCGCATGCTCCCCTCTCCGCTCTCCACCATCTCGATCCATGCTGCCCAAACCCGGATCGGCCTGAGGGGCGTCCATTCATGAGGTGAGGGGGAGGATCATGGCTCACAAGCTCTTCCGGACGAAGTCGCTGGCGCTGCTCATGTCGGAGACCGAGAGGGAGGGACGGCGCCTGCGCAAGGTCCTCACCGCCTGGGACCTAACGGCCATCGGCATAGGCTGCATCATCGGGGTGGGAATCTTCGTGCTGCCCGGCGTGGAGGCGGCCAAGCACGCGGGGCCCGGCATCATCCTCTCCTTCGCGGTGGCTGCCGCCGCCTGCGCGTGCAGCGCCCTCTGCTACGCGGAGCTGGCCGCCATGCTCCCCGTCTCCGGAAGCGCCTACACCTACGGGTACGCCTGTCTGGGCGAGATCTTCGCCTGGGTCATCGGCTGGGACCTCGTGCTCGAGTACATGGTGGGAGCGAGCATGGTGGCCATCGGATGGTCGGCCTATCTCGTGAACCTCCTCAAGGGCATGGGGCTGGAGCTCCCCGCCACCCTCACGGCGCCCCCCTTCGCCGAGCATCCCGGCCTGCTCGACCTGCCCGCCGCCCTCATCGCCCTGGCCATCTCCTACCTCCTCGTGCGGGGCATCAAGGAGAGCAGTCGCGTGAACCTCACGGTGGTGGTCATCAAGGTCTGCGTGATCCTGGTCTTCATCGTGCTGACGGCGCGGTACGTCCACCCGGCCAACTGGGTTCCCTTCGCCCCCTTCGGCTGGAAGGGCATCATGACGGCGGCCGCCATCGTGTTTCTGGCCTACATCGGGTTCGACGCCGTCTCCACCACCGCGGAAGAGGCCCGGAACCCCCAGCGGGACCTCCCCATCGGCATCCTCGCCTCGCTCGTCGTGGCGACCGTGCTCTACATGGCCGTGGCCGCCATCATGACGGGGGTGGTGCCCTACCGGGAGCTGGGCGTCGCGGACCCCATCGCCCTGGTCCTGAACGTCCTGCACATGCGCTGGGCCAGCGCGCTCATCAGCGTGGGGGCCCTGGCCGGGATCACGAGCGTGCTCCTGGTGCTCCTGATGGGGCAGCCCCGAATCCTCTTCGCCATGTCGAGGGACGGCCTCCTGCCCGAGGCCCTCTCCAGGGTCCACTCGCGCTTCCAGACGCCCTACATCACCACCTGGATCACGGGATGCATCGTGGCCGTCAGCGCGGCGCTGACCCCCATCAACGTGGTGGCCGAGCTCTGCTCCATCGGGACTCTCTTCGCCTTCATCATCGTCTGCGCCGGGGTGATCGTCCTCCGCTTCACGAGGCCTGACATGGTTCGGCCCTTCCGGGCTCCCTTGACCCCGATGCTTCCGGCCCTGGGGATCCTCCTCTGCGGGTACCTGATGCTGAGCCTGCCGCTGATCACCTGGCTTCGCTTTCTCATCTGGCTCCTGGTCGGGCTGGCCATCTACGGGGGCTACGGCTTCCGCCATTCGGGGCTGAACGGGAGCGAGCTTAAGGTCAGGGCGTAGTCCAGCCCGCCCAGAGGCTGGGGGGCGATCGGGGGAGAGCCGCGGGATTCCGTCATAGTCAGACACCAGTAAATGTGTTAACATGTTTGCCTGCCAAGATCCCGAGCCTCGTTCCCACGGAACCGGGCCCGGATCGGGGGGTAAGGGCCATGGGGGTTCGGGGGCGACTGTACCCGGTCACGGTGCTTCTCGCGGGGGCGCTCGCGCTTCTCTGGGGGTGCGCCCGGCACGAGCCGGCCATGCGGGTGCGGCGCGAGACCTTCAGGGATCACCTTCTTCTGACGGGAGAGCTGAGAGCCGTCCGGTCGGTGGACATCATGGTCCCGCGACTGCCGCAGTGGCGAACCCAGATCCGCTGGATGGAGCGGGACGGGTGCGTCGTCAAGAAGGGGCAGAAGGTCCTGGATCTGGATTTCACCGCCCTGGCCGGCGAGCTTGAGGACAAGAAGCTCGCCGAAGCAAGCGCCGCCGCCGCCCTGGCCAAACAGAAGGCTCTGAACGCCTCGGGTCTCGATGAGGCGAAGACGGCGCGCGAGCAGGCGGAAACGGCCCTGCAGAAGGCCGAGATCGAGGCCAGGGTGCCGGCCGAGCTGTTCAGCCGCCGGGACTACCAGGCGCGCCAGCTCGCTCTCGCGCAGGCGAAAGCCACGGCGGAAAAGGCGGGAAACGATCTGGCCGCGGCCGAAAAGGGGCAGGAGGCCGACCTCGGCGTGGCCAGGCTGGCCCTGGACAAGGCCCGCAGGGACCTCGCCGCTGCGCGGGAGGCCATGGGCAAGATGACCGTTCTCGCGCCCTGCGACGGCGTTCTGGACGTTGCCCAGCATCCCTGGGAGGGGCGGAAGCTCCAGGTGGGCGACGTGGTCTTCGTGGGCTGGACGGTCTTGAGGATCCCCGACATGAGCCGGGTGGAGGTGGCGGCCAGGCTCTTCGACGTGGACGAGGGCAAGGTCCTCCCCGGCATGCCGGCCACCTGCCGCCTGGATGCCTTCCCGAAGGTCGCCCTGAGGGGCCGCGTCGCCAGCGTCTCCTCCATCGCGCAGGAGGTCCCGAACAGCCCCACGCGGAGGGCCTTCGCGGTCATCGTGTCGCTGGAGCACAGCGACCCTGAGAGGATGCGCCCCGGCATGTCCGTGCAAGTCTCCGTGGAGACCCAGCGGATCCCCGACGCGCTGGTGGCCCCGAGGGCCGCCCTGGATTTGAGCGTGAATCCCCCGGAGGCCCACCTAGCGGGAGGAGGAGTGGCGGCGGTGACCCTGGGGCCATGCAGCGCCCGGGAATGCGTGGTGACGTCCGGTCTGCGGGAGGGAGAGCGCCTCGTCTCCGCCTACGGAAGCGCACGATGAGGGCGCTGGATGCCGTGGCGGGGCTCCCGTGGCGGGAGATGGCCGGTTCGCTTCTGGGCGCCGCGCGTGCGGCCGCCGGGCGGTGCGGGAGCTACTGGAGGAATCGCCCGCGTCTGCGGATGGCCGTCCTGGCGCTCCTCGGCTTTCTCCTGCTGGGAGCGTGGGGGCGCGCCTTCTGGGGCGTCGAGACGGTCCGGGTCCGCCGCGGTGAGTTGCTGGACGAGGTGCCCCTGCGGGGTACCCTCAAGGCCGTGGAATCGGACCGCCTCGGGCCTCCCCAGGTTCCCAGGGTGTGGCAGTACAAGATCGGCATGATGGTGCCGGAGGGAACGGTCGTGAAGAAGGGGACGCCGGTCCTCGGCTTTGACACGAGCGACCTGGTCCGCGAGCTGGATGCCAAGCGGGCCGAGAGCGACAAGGCGCGGACCGAGCTGGTGAAACAGCGGGCGCAGATGGCCGTCGAGAGGGAGGATGGGACGCTGAGGCTGGCCAAGGCCGAGGCCGATCTGCGCTCCGTGGAGATGAAGCTGGAGGTCCCGCCGGACCTCAAGTCGGCCAACGAGCTCGAGGAGGCCAGGCTGGATGAGGCGGCGCTCCGCGACCAGATCCGGAGGGTGAAAGCCTCCCAATCGGCCCTGGAGGCCGCGGGCGAGGCGGACCTCACCTCCCTGGAGGAGAGCCGCGAGCGGGCCGCCACGCGCGTCAGTGAGATCCAGGACGCGATGGGCCGCATGACCGTGCCGTCCCCTCGCGACGGCACCGTCATCTACCTCACCGACTGGAACGAGCAGAAGAAGAAGGTCGGAGACACGTGCTGGGTGGGAGAGAAGGTGCTGGAGGTGGCGGACCTGGGACGGATGAAAGCGGAGGGCCTGGTGGACGAGGCCGATTCCGGCAGGGTGGCCGCCGGCCAGCGGGTGAGGTTGCGCCTCGACGCCCACCCCGACACCGAGTTCACGGGCCGCATCGCTTCCATCTGGAGGGCCCTGGAGCCCAAGTCCCCCACCGATCCGCTGAAGGTGATGAAGGTGGAGGTGGTTCTGGATCGGACGGACCCTCGAAGGATGATGCCGGGGATGCGTTTCACGGGCACCGTCGAGGCGGGGCGAGAGGAGGGGGCGGTCCTGATCCCCTCCAGCGCCGTCCTGGAGACGCTGGACGGCCCCGTGGCCCGCAAGCGCTGGCTCTTCGGCTTCAGGCGGGTCCGCCTCACCATCGGTCGGCGAACGGGCCGGCAGGTGGAGGTGACGAAGGGACTCCGGGCGGGTGACGTGGTGGCCGACGCCGCAATCCCGAGGGAGGCGGCCCCGTGAGGCGGCTCCTCCTCCTGGCTGCTGGACTGCCGGCGGGCGTGCTCGTGTTGGCGCTCGGCGCCTACGTGGCGGAAGGGGGATCCTCCGCCGTTCCAACCCAGCGGCTCTCCGAGGCGCCTTTCGTGGTCAAGGTGAGGGCGGAGGGCGTGCTCAAGGCTGCCGAGTCCACGCCGGTCTCCACGCCGATCTCGGCGGGGTCCGCGATGACCCTGGCCTGGATCGTCGAGGACGGCAGCCGGGTCAGGGCGGGGGAGGTGGTGGCGCGATTCGACCCCTCCGACTTCCAGAAGATGCTCCTGGACGGACGCGGCGATGAGGCGACGGCCAAGGAGAAGATGGAAAAGGCGGGAGCCTCCCGGGCCGCCACGCAGAAGGACTTGGCCCTCGACGAGCAGACCGCCAAGGCCGAGCTGGCCCACGCCAGGGAGTTCCAGAGCACCGACCGGGAGATCTTTTCCCGCTTTGACATCGCGAAATCCCAGATTGACACCGAACTTGCCCAGGCCAAGGAGTCCTATGCGGCGGCCATGACCAGGGCCAAGGGCGCCCTCTCGCAGACCGACGTGGAGCTGTACCGCATCGACGCGGCCAAGGCCGCCAAGGACGCCGATCGCGCGGAGAAGGCCCTGGCGGCGGTCGAGGTGAAGGCGCCCCACGACGGCGTGATGGTCCTGGAGCGAAACTGGCAGGGCTACCTTCCCCGTCCGGGCCAGACCTTCTGGCCGGGCCAGAAGCTGGGCGAGATCCCCGACACGAAGAACCTTCAGGCGGAGGTCTACGTGCTGGAGGCGGACGCCGGGGGGCTGACCGCCGGCCAAAGGGCCGAGGTGGAACCGTACGGAACCAGGGGCGAGCTGCTCGAGGGCAAGGTCTCCCGGGTGGACTCACTCGCGCAGCCTCGCTTTCCCGAGGTGCCCGTGCAGTACTTCGGGGCCACCCTGACCTTCTCGGGCCCAGTCCCGTCGAACCTCGTTCCGGGCCAGCGGGTGCGGGCCGAGATCCTCGTTCAGGACCTGCCGAAGGCGCTGGTGGTGCCCAGGCAAGCCGTTTACGAGCGGGACGGGAAGCCGGTGGTCTACCGGCGGCGCTGGCTGGACAGCTTCGCCGCCGTGCCCGTGGTCCTCGGCCCTGGGGCCCTGGGCCGGGTCGTCGTGCGGCAGGGCCTGAAGGCGGGGCAGGTCATCGCCCTGGTGGAGCCCGGCCGTCGCGGGGAGCCGGCTTCGTCCCCCAAAGGTGCCGAGCCGCCTCTCGGAGGAGCGCCATGAATCCCTGGGACGCTTTCTCCAGCGCCATGGGCAACCTGACGGCTCACAAGCTGCGGTCCTCCCTCTCCATGCTCGGCATGCTGTTCGGCGTGGGAGCGGTCATCGCCATGCTCGCCATCGGAGCCGGAGCCGAGCGGCAGGCCATGGCCATGATCGAGCGCCTCGGCCTGCACAACGTGCTGATTCGGGCGAAAAACGTGAAGAAGGATGAGCTGGAGGAGCTGCGCAAGAAATCGCCGGGGGTCTCCCTGCGGGACGGCGAGGCGGTGTCGGAGGCATTGCCGGCCGTGGAACTGGTGGCGCCCGTGGTGAAGGTGGAGCCCTACAAGGTCCTGTCCGCCCAGGCCTCAGCCGGCGATGCGCAGGTGGTCGGCGTCTCCTGGCGCCAGGCGGAACTCTTCGGTCTGAAGGTTTCGGAGGGTCGCTACTTGGACCGAGGGGACGAGAAGGGAAGCGCCCAGGTGTGCGTCATCGGCCAGGAGATCCGCCGCGAGCTGTTCGGATACGGACCCGCCGTGGGAGGGCTTCTCAAGGTCAACGATGTCTGGCTCGAAGTGGTGGGAATCTTGTCGTCGGACGGGGCCGCGGGGAGCTCCCTTCAGGGCGTCCAGGTGGGTTCCGCCGCCCGCCAGATCCAGATCCCCGTGAGCACGGCGCTCCTCAAGTTCGACCGCGACCCGCTGAGCTCCCCCGTGGACGAAGTGGTGGTCCGCCTCAGGAAGGACGCCTCGCCCCGACAAGCCGCGGAGGTCATGAAGGGGCTGGTGAACCGCCTTCACGGCGGGGCCCCGGACTTCGAGATCGTGGTCCCGGAGGCCCTGCTGGAGCAGAGCCGCCGGACCCAGCGCATGTTCTCCATCGTCATGGGCTGCATCGCGGGCATTTCACTGCTCGTCGGCGGCATCGGCATCATGAACATCATGCTGGCCTCCGTTCTGGAGCGCACCCGGGAGATCGGGATCCGCCTCGCCGTGGGCGCCAAGCAGAAAGATGTGGCCCTGCAGTTCGTGAGCGAGGCCGCCGCCATCAGCCTCATCGGCGGCCTCTCCGGCATCGTGCTCGGGGTCCTCATCGCCAAGGTCGTGGCGCTCTCGGCGGGCTGGCCCACGGTGGTCACGCCCTTCTCCGTCGTGCTGGCCTTCGGCGTCTCCCTGGCCGTGGGCGTCCTCTCCGGGCTTTACCCGGCCCAGCGGGCCGCCAGGCTCGATCCCATCGAGGCGCTGCGCTACGAGTAAGCCCGAGGCAGGGGCCTACTTGGCGCCGTTTTCGCTCTGGATGTAGTCGGCGATGGCGTTGATCTGCTGGTTGGAGAGCCGGCCGTCGAAGCTGGGCATGGTGAGGCCGCGCCCCCGGTGGATGATCTTGACGAGGAGATTGCGGTCCTGGGAGTACGGCCAGTTGGGCCGCTTCAGGGCGGGGATCCTGTCGGTGCCGGCGAGGGTCGCCCCGTGGCACGAGGAACAATTCTGGAGGTAGAGGGACCGGCCGCTAGTGGCGGCGGCGCCCACGGGCAGGCGCCCGTTCTGCGAATAGTCCATTCCGGCGGATGACTCGGACGGGGAGACCCCGACCTGGGACCAACCTCCCACCGCCGGGGTGGTGCCCCAGAAGATCAGACTCAGGGCGGCGGGCAGCACCACGGCCGCTGCAACTCCGAGCCAGAAGAGGCCGCCTCTCGATGGTTTGTCGTTCGATTCGGGCATGCGGTTTCTCCTTCGCCAAGAGAGTATAACCCGAAACCGCCGGGACTATGCCAGGCCGCCGCCCCAGCCTACTAGGCCGTCGAACACCCGGGCCGCTCCCGAGCGGGCCGCCTTCCGGAGCCAAGCGAACGAAGGCGCGTTCGGATCAGGCCCCCGGAACCGCGCCAGGCGCGCGGCCGAGGCCCCGCCGCGGTCCCGAGCCGAAGAGCCGGGTCGTCTTGGACGGGCATCATCGTCCCTACAGGAGGTAGGCCGCGGCGAGCCCCACCTGCGCGGCCATCATCATGCCGTACATCTCCGTCCAAGAGGGGTGGTTCTCGGTGTGGGCCAGCTCTTCGGGATTGCGCAGAAGACGCCATACGGTGTGGCTCCCCCAGAGCACGAGGGCCGCACCCAGAAGGGCGAGCAGGCGCGGGTTCCCGGTC
>JAJYCJ010000018.1:12972-42615 GCA_021778515.1 Acidobacteriota bacterium | reverse complement strand
TCCGCCTTCGGGCGCCCCACGCCTCGCGGGATGGTTGGCGCCGGGAACTGGTGGCCATCCAGTGGGTTCGCTGACTCTTCGTTGGGGAAAATTGGGAGCAGATTTTCGCTCCACGTTCACCTCGGGAAGGCTCCGGCTCTCGGGATCGCTGCGGGGTCCATCGGGGAGCATGGATGTCCAGGGCGAGGCGCGGGGGAAGGCCTGGACCCTGCGGGGGAAGGGCGCTTGGCGGGGGACGGGTGGGGCCTGGCCGATGCCCGCAGGTGGCCTGGTGGGTAATCTTTCCGCGTCTGGGGAGGGCGCCGCCCTGCGCACGCTGGATCTGGATGCCAAGGGAGGGGGGGCCTGGCGCTTTCGGAGCCAGGAAGGAATCTGGACCGCCGACGTCTCCGATGGGCAGCTCAGGGGGAGCAAGCTGTCCCTTGAGGGGCTCCAGGTGAAGGTCGCGGGTGAGGGCGGCCGCTGGCACGGGACGCTGAAGGTGGCGCACGCCGAAGCCTGGGGCAAGGAGCTGAAGGATCTGGCTCTCTCGGGAAGCGGAAAGGGGGGGCGCGCGGATGCCGACTTCTCCGCCGGGCTTCCCTTCCTGGAGGGTCAAGCCCGCGGCAGCCTCCACATGGAAGATATCGGCGGCGCGGCCCGAGCGGGAGTCAGCCAGGCGAACCTCTCGCTCTTCGGCGGCCAGCTCGTCATCAAGGGATTGGATGCGCCCTTCACCCCCCTCGCGGCTCGGCAGGGAGACTGGCGCTGCGAGGGGATCTCGCTCCGCTCGGAGCAGTTGGGCGCAGCGAAGGGAGCGTGGAAGATCGATCCTGCATCCTCCGGCTACGGCCTCCAGGCGGCGGGAAATCACTGGGGCGGCCCATGGCAGGCCGCGGTGGAGTCGGCCGCCGGTTCCGCGCCGCGGGTGTCGATCCGGCTGAAGGACGTGGAAGCAAAGCCCATGGCCGATTTCCTTCGCGCAACCGTGCCTCTGCCCTTCAGCGTGGCCGGAGGCAGGGCCGATGTGGAGGGCGACGCCGACCTGGGAGAGAGCCCGCCCGCCATCAAGGGGAGGCTCACCGTCAGAGACTCCACTCTTCAGTTCGGTAGCGCGGACCGAACCCTGCGCAAGCTCTCCGGGCTGGTGCTGATCGATGACGGCAAATCGGGGCTGGCGCTGCGCACCGAAGGGGCGAGTCTGGAGGGCGGCAAGCTCCCCGTGAAAGCCGAGGCCCAATCGGGCGGCGGAGGCCTTCGCCTCGAGTTTTCGGTCCCAAGGATCGACGCGGCGGAGCTCCAGAACGCCTTCTTCGACTTCCTGCCGGAGTATCTGGGCTATGGGACGGTTGAGGGACAAGGCGCCGTTTCCGGAAGCCTCGATTTCACGGGGGGCCAGCCCGTCCTGCGGTGCGACTTGGCGCTGAACGGCGCCAGCTTTCTCTCTGAAGACAAATCGCTCAAGGTGGCGGGGATGGAAGGGAGGCTCCCCTTGGAGATCCTTCTCGGGAAGGACACCCACGCCATCCCCGGCTTTCAGCAGCGGGGAAGCGCGGATTTCGGGGAGGGCGCGCGGGCCCTGGGCCTGCCTCTTCCGGAGGGCGAAGCCCTCCACATCCGCCGCGTCCGGTACAGCGTCTTTCACGCCGACGACCTGGAGCTGTCGTCGAGCACCCGGCAGGGGCTCATGGATCTCAGGGCCACCAAGGGGAAGCTGTGGGACGGAGAGCTGCAGGGCGAGGCAAGGCTTTCTCTCAGCGAAGCAGGCATTCGCTACGCCGGACAGATCCTCCTCGACCAGGCCAGCCTCAAGGCCTTCTGCTCCCAGTCCGGATCGCTGGCGGGTGACCTGTCTGGCGACTTGGACGGCAGCCTCACCTTCGGAGGGGAGGGCCTAGGCCTCAGCCGCGTCCGGGCCCTCGGCGATCTGTGGGTCGATCCCCGGGGGTCCGAGCCCATGCTGATCGGGCGCGATTTCCTGGTCCGGATAGGCGGCGAGCGAATAAGAAGCTTGACCCACAGCGCTACCTTGCCTTATGACCAGGCCTCCCTGCGCTGCGGTCTGGACGGAGGAGAGCTCTCCTTCTACCGGCTCGTGCTCCTGCATGAAGCCAACCCTCTCAAGGCGATCCTTCGGCAGGATTTCTCTTACGAGGTGCGAATCCCCCAGGGGAATACCATCAGCATCTGGCAGTTAATCAACCATATCAAGGCTCTGGAGGCGAGCGCTCCAGAGACGAAGATCCAGGGTCCCGCGGCGGGCCCTTGAGGGAGGCCCGGATGGAGGGAAGCGCCCGCTGCCAGGCCATCGGGGAGAGGCTGGCCGGGGCCTACCCGAGGGCCTCGTGCAGCCTCCGCCACCGCGATGCCTACGAGCTTCTGGTGGCCACCATTTTGTCGGCGCAATGCACGGACGAGCGGGTGAATCGGGTGACGCCCGCCCTCTTTGCCCGCTTCCCAGACGCCGATTCCCTGGCGGCCGCAGACCCGCAGGAGTTGGAGGCGATGATCCGTTCCACGGGGTTCTACAGGAACAAGGCGAAATCCCTGCTGGGAGCGGCCCGCATCATCGTCGAGGAGCACGGCGGCGAGGTACCCGGCACCATGGAGGAGCTGGTCCGGCTGCCGGGCGTGGCCAGGAAGACGGCTAACGTGGTCCTGGGAGATGTGTTCTTCAAGAGCGAAGGGGTGGTAGTGGACACGCACGTGGCCCGCCTGGCGGCGAGGCTCGGGCTCTCCTCCGCCAGGACGGCCGAGAAGATTGAATCGGACCTGATGCAAGAATTTCAACGTGAGGACTGGGTGCCACTGAGCCATCGCCTGATCGAGCACGGGAGACGGGTGTGCGCGGCAAGAAAGCCGGCCTGCGATCTCTGCCCCCTTGAAGACCTCTGCCCCAGGATCGGGGTGTAAGAAAGAAGGAGAACTGCCATGAGCGGACGAATCTACAACGACATCACGGAGACTATCGGCGACACCCCACTGGTTCGGCTTTCGAGAATGGTGGAAGAGGGGATGGCGGAGATCTGCGTGAAGCTGGAGTCCTTCAACCCCGCGGGGAGCGTGAAGGACCGCATCGGGTCCGCCATGATCGCGGCCGCGGAGGCAAGCGGGCATCTCAAGCCCGGCATGGCCGTGATCGAGGCCACCTCCGGGAACACCGGCATCGCGCTCGCCATGGTCTGCGCGCAGCGGGGGTACCCCCTGACTCTCGTCATGCCGGAGACCATGTCCCTTGAGCGCCGGAGGCTGCTTCAGGCTTACGGGGCGAAGCTGGTCCTGACCCCCGGTGCGAAGGGCATGAAGGGGGCCATGGCGGAGGCGGAGCGGCTTCTGTCAGAGACCACGGGGGCCTTCATGCCAGGCCAGTTCGATAATCCGGCCAATCCCGCCGTCCACCGGAACACAACCGCTGCCGAGGTGATCCGAGATACGGGAGGGCGGCTGGATGCCTTCGTCGCCGGCGTGGGCACGGGTGGTACGGTGGCCGGCGTGGGGAAGATGCTCAAGGCGTCTCTGGGGGATCGGGTCAAGGTCATCGCTGTTGAGCCCTCGGACTCGGCCGTGCTCTCCGGGGGACAGCCCGGTCCGCACAAGATTCAGGGATTGGGAGCGGGCTTCGTGCCGCGCAACTACGACCCGGACGTGGTGGATCGCGTCATTCAAATCTCCTACGAGGAGTCCTTGGAGACCGCGCGGAGACTGGCCAGGGAAGAGGGAATCCTGGCGGGCATCTCCTCGGGCGGCATCCTGAGCGCCGCCTTGCGGGTCGCGAGGGAACTCGGTCCCGGGAAGCGAGTCGTCAGCGTCGTCTGCGACACTGGGGAACGCTACCTCTCCACCCCCCTCTTCCCCTACGAGGAGCCCGCGCCGCCAAAGCCCTGAGAATGGGGCTTGCGCCGCCCTCCCGACGAGGCTACACTGAAAGTAACGCCGGCGGCGATTTCATGCCGGAGGTCGGGGAATGGGCAAGCGCATTCTGGTGGTGGAGAGCGGAATTCCGGTGGTCCCCTTCGAGCAGAGCCTGTTGCTCCGCAAGGAGCACGAGCTTATCAGGGCCGCTACGGGGGCCGAGGCCCTCGACAAGGTCCGGCAGTTCCAGCCGCAGCTCATCATTACCGACGACCACGTCAGCGACATGCCTGTTTCCGAGATGGTCCGGAGAATACGGGAATGCCCCGAGGGAAGGCAGTGCGGCGTCATCCTCTTGGGTTCGCTCGCGGAAGCACTGCCCGGTGAGGGCGTCAATCTGGTTCTGCCGAAGCCCATCTCGGGCCATGACCTGAACCTGGCCTGTAAGAAGCTCCTCACCATCGAAGCGCGGAAGGATGCCCGGCTCCTGGTGTACGTTCAGGTCCAGGGCTATCTTCAATCCAGCATGTTCCTCTGCAACTCCATCAACCTCAGCGCCTCCGGCATTCTCATTCTCACCGCGCGGCGCCTGAAGCTGGGGGAGAGGTTGGTCTTGCAGGTCACGCTTCCCCGGGAGCGCGAGAAGGTCCGCGTCAGCGGCGTCGTGGTCAGAGAGGCGGGGGAGGTGAGCACTCGTCTGAACGCCTACGGGGTGCAGTTCGAGGATCTGAGCCAGGAGGAAAAGGCCCGGATCCAGCACTTCGTGGACGAGGAGCTCCGCGCCAAGGCCCAGTCGGGCGGCGGCTGATTCCTTCCTGACGACAGCAATAGGAGAGGTTGGCACGCGCCTTCGTTGCTCGGCGGAGGGCCGGTCCGCGCATGATCGTCCCCCGGCGGGAGACTGCGCGGCAGTGGCTTGTCAAAGGCAGGTCAGGTTAGAGGCCTCAGTGGGCCAGGGCCCTGAGAGCGATACGAATCCAAGCCTCGATAGGCCCCTCGGGGGCCTCCCGTTGTGCCCCGAGCAGGACCTCCCGCGCGTCCTGGGTCCGGTATCCCAAATTCACCAGGGCGAGCAGGGCGTCCGAAAGGTCGGCGGGGAGACTCTCCACGGGCTCCTGCGGGGTGGCCTCGGAAGGCGGTCTCACGTTGAGCTTTTCCCGCAGTTCCAGGCAGATGCGTTCGGCCGTCTTCTTTCCCACGCGGGGAATGCCCCTGAAGCGGCTCGCGTCCCCCGAGCGAACGGCCTCCACCAATTCCCCGAGGGTGAGCCCCGAGAGGACGGCCAAAGCCGTCATGGGCCCGACACCTTGCACGCTCAGAAGCTGGCGGAAAACCTCCCGCTCCCCCTTGCTCAGAAAGCCGAAGAGCAGGATGGCGTCTGACCGGACCTCGGTGTGGATGAAAAGATCGACCTCATCCCCGGCCAGCCTGGTGAAGGTTGAAAGGGGAACGGCCACGGCGTAGCCGACGCCTCCCGCTTCAATCACAAGCCCCGACGGCTCCTTTTCGAGGAGCTTGCCCCTCAGGCGCGCGATCATGGGAGAGCCGTCCTTCCGTCCCATCCCCGCCGGTTGAGGGCGCAGATCGCGAGAGCGAGGGCGTCGGCCGCATCGTGGGGCTGCGGTACGGAGGGCAAACCGAGGATGGCCCGGACCATCGTCTGCACCTGTTGTTTCTCGGCCCTCCCGTAACCCGTAACGGCCATCTTCACCTCCGCCGGTGAGTACTCGCGCACCTCCAATCCGGCCTGGAGGGCCGTCACCATGACCGCTCCGCGGACCTGCCCCAGCTTGAGGGCGCTCTGGGCATTCTTCGAGACGAACACGCCCTCGATGGCCAAAAGCTCGGGGCTGTGCCTCGCGATGACCTCACGAAGGGCCTCGTGGATCTTGCCAAGACGCTCGGGATGGGTGGCCGTGCTGGGGTTGCGGATGGCACCGAACTCGAGCGCACGGTAGGAGCTTCCCCTCGCCTCCACGACCCCGAATCCCGTGCAGAGAGAACCCGAGTCCACCCCCAGCACCACGGTCACTGGGTGAACGCCTCCAGGTCCTTCTCGTCGATGTCGAAATTGGCCCAAACGTGGGCCACGTCGTCGTTGTCCTCGAGCGCGTCGATGAGCTTGAGAAGCCCCTTCGCGTTCTCGCCCCTGAGGTCGACCGTAAGGGTGGGATTGTACACCGGCTCCACCTTCTGGACGGGAATTCCGGCCTTGGTGAGGGCACCGGCCACCGTGTTCAGCTCTTCAAAAGCGGTCACGACCGTGAACGACTCGCCGTCGTTCCGGACATCCTCGGCGCCGGCCTCGATAGCGGCCTCGAAGACCTTCTCCTCGGTCAGACCCTCCGAGGGGATGGTGATCTCCCCCTGCCGGACAAAGAAGCGCGAAACCGCCCCGCTGACCCCCAGGTTGCCGCCGTACTTGCTGAACAGGTGCCGGATTTCGCCGGTGGTGCGGTTGCGGTTGTCCGAGGTAGCCTCGACCAGGATCGCCACGCCGGAGGGACCGTACCCTTCGTAGAGGACCTCTTCGATGGTTTCGCCGCCGAGTTCTCCGGTTCCCCTTTGAATGGCTCGCTTGATGTTGTCGTTGGGCATATTGATTGCGCGGGCGGCCTGGATGGCGCTGCGCAGGCGCGGGTTGCCGTCAGGGTCGCCGCCGCCGAGTCGGGCGGCGATGATGATCTCCTTGGCGGTCTTCGTGAACATGTGGCCGCGCCTGGCGTCCTGGGCGCCCTTGCGTGCCTTGATGTTGGCCCATTTGCTGTGACCGGACATACTTCACCCTCCACTGAAAACGGAAAAATAGCTTAACACAAGGCCAAGATCGCAGGAAGGGGCATAGACCCGGTGATCCCGTGCGCCTTCAGTGCTCAAGCCTCAAAGCTGGACGCCCCACCTTGGGGTATGAACCCGTCGCGCGTCGATGCGGGGCCCGCACCCCTCAGAGGTCCCGCCGCCCAGGTACCGGAAAGGAGAGGGCGTCCTTCAGGCGAAAGAGGTCGGACTCCCTCGGGACGAGGCGGATCCGCGTGGTGAGGGTCTCGGGATCGATCAGGTCGGAGAAGGGGATGGCCTTGAGAGCGAAGTTGTCCTCGACGCTCACCATGTGGCCAAACCGCCCCTCGGCGCAGAGGCGGTACGCGCCGTATCCCAGCATGGAGCCCAGGACCACGTCATAGGAGATGGGCCGCGCCGTGCGTGTTTCGTAGCCGATCTGCTTGGGCGTGATCTTCTTTTCACGCCCGGTCCGGTCCTTGTATAGGGCCGAGGCTCTCTGCGCCAGGGTGCGGCACAGCTCCACGTGGCCGTAATAGGGGTTGCCGTGCTGGTCGATCTCCTTGGGCTTGAGCCGGTCCGGAAGCCGCTCGGCCAAGCCCTCGGCGATGCAGATGACTCCGGAGGTCCTCCCCTCCTTCTCCCGGGCCATGAGCAGGCCGCATAGCCGGTCGGCCAGGACGTCCGGATCCACGTCGCCCTGGATGTCCTCCGCCGCGATGATGTCGCACGCCTCTCCCGCCACGCCCGCGGCGTAGGTGATCCAGCCGGCCTTCCTTCCCATCAATTCCACCAGGAAATAGGCGTTGGTCGAATCCGCGTCTGACTTCAGATTGAGTAGAGCCTTTTGCGCCGTGTCCACGGCCGTCCAGTAACCGAAGGTCCAGGGGATCCCGAAGTAATCGTTGTCGATGGTCTTGGGCACGTGGACAACTGGTAAGCCTAGCAAGTGCAGATAATTGGCCGTCTTGAGGGTGTCGTCTCCACCCATCGTCACCAATCCGCGCACCCCGATGGCCTCGAGAGAGGCCCTGACCGCGCCCAGCTTCTCGGTCTTCTTGGGGTCCCGCAGGTCCTGGGCGCCGTGGATGCCTTTGCCGGGATTGGCCCTGGAGGTCCGAATGTGGATGCCCGGCTGGTTTCGGATGGCCGAGATCTTCGTATCCAGCAGCAGGTAGTCCTTCCCCTCCGCGAGCGGATCGGTGCCCTGAAGCCGGGAGAATCCGTCCAGAATCCCCGCGACTTCCACCCCGTTGTCCAGGAACGCCAGAGCGGCGGCCGAGATCACCGCATTGGCCGCAGGCGCCGGACCTCCCGAGAAAACCAGCCCCACTCTTGATAAACTCTCCATGGTGCGCCCCTTATGATCGCTTTCAGACGAGAACTCTTTCACGCCTTGGCGGCCGGCCAGGCAGGCGATGACCTTCGAGCATGAGTATATCGTCCCCGCAGGGGCAAGGCCAACCGACCTCCCGGCGGCCGGAGCGGAGGAAAAAGCGGGAGGGAGGGCACACCCAATGGGTGATGGCGCCGCTTCGACCCATCCGCGGACACGCAGAAATGACTTAACCCAAATCCCGCGATTGGACATTGGAGTGGCTCCGAAAGGCTCATGGATGGTAGTTTCCGTGGAAGACGGTCTTCACCCGCCAAGGGATTTGGGTTGCCTCCGACCCCGGACTTGATCCGGGGGAGGAAGCCCCAAGGGTGGGGTGGGGCCCCAGCGGGCTTTGCCCGTGGGGCGGGGCCCCGGAGGGCAACGCGACGATTCGGCAGGCTTGGCCTGCGAATCGGAGAGAGAAGCCCTTGGCCCTCCCCGTCCAAGAGACAATGTCTTCCCCCCGTGAACCTGAACCATAGCCGAAGCCACCCGCATTTCAATCGCGGAATTTGGGCTTAAGATAAATAGTGAGAGACCGGCGGCGGGTGGTGTGAAATGGAAGAGTTTTTACGGCACTACGGACTCTGGGCGCTCTACCTGGGGATGTGGATCGAGGGCGAGACCGTTCTCGTGCTGACGGGCTTCCTCATCCACCAGGACCTCATGGAATCCTGGCTCGCATACCCCGTGGCCCTGTTCGGGGCGCTCTCGGTGGACAGCGTCGTCTTTGGCGCCGGACGATGGTCGCACGGGTCCCGCTTCGTGCAGGGCCTGATCGGGCAGAGAGGAGCCGCGGTGAAGGAGAGGCGGTTGGGCTGGCCGGCCTTCTTCGGCGTGCGCTTCCTCTACGGCACCCGGACTCCCTACATTTTCTATGCCGGCACGCGTAGGCTTTCGTGGTCCAGCTTCTTTGTGAAGGATGTGGCTGCGGCCGCCTTCTGGGCGTTGGTCTGGCTGTCGTGCGGCCACCTCCTCGGGCGCGTCCTGGTCTTGGTGAGGGGGGAGATGGCGCACCACGAGCGCCTCCTGGTGGCAGCGGGAATCGTCGTAGCGGGGAGCCTGCTCTGCGGGTTCATCGGTTGGCGGGCGCTCAGGCGAAAGGCGACGGCAGCAGCCTCCGATGGCGGGGGTGAAGGCCAACCTTGACGGGCACCCGACGGGGCCCTACATTAGAGGGGCACAACGTGGGGGCGAAACGGTCTCGACGGGGATGTGCGGGAGGTGGTCGCGCGCCGAGTTCCGGGCTCTCGTAAAACGACCGGAAACCCACAACTGCCAACAACAACTTGGCTCTGGCGGCGTAAGCTGCCACGTCCTTGATGGGAGGGCCCGCGGCCTTTCAAGGACGACGCTAGCGGGATGCTCCGGCGCGGCTCGCCCCGGCCGCGCCGGCTAAGATGCAGAGGGCTAGCGACCCGACGAATTGCCGGCTCCATTGGCGGGAAGCGAAACCCTGGGAACCGGCTACGCGCGTAGAAGCTGCCTTGGCCGGCATTTCCGGACGCGGGTTCGACTCCCGCCGCCTCCACCAAAGAGATCGAGACAGGGAAACAGGGAAACAGAGGGACAGGGAAAGAAGCCGCCGCGAGGCGGCTTTGGTCTTACTGGGAAGGTGGGAGTCGAAGGGCGGGGTATTGCGAGGTGTTCGAGGCGAGACGCCAACGGTTTGGCGGCGAGCCGTAGAAGACCCGGAAGGGGCCCCGCCCCGGGAACCGTAGGCGGCCTTGAAACGGAGCGCCCTCTGGGCGCGAGGCTTCCAGGCCGCGTAGGTTCGACTCCCGCCGCCTCCACCAAAGAGATCGAGACAGGGAAACAGGGAACCAGAGGGACAGGGAAAGAAGCCGCCGGGAGGCGGCTTTGGTTTTACTGGGAAGGTGGGAGTCGAAGGGCGGGGTATTGCGAGGTGTTCGAGGCGAGACGCCAACGGTTTGGCGGCGAGCCGTAGAAGACCCGGAAGGGGCCCCGCCCCGGGAACCGTAGGCGGCCTTGAAACGGAGCGCCCTCTGGGCGCGAGGCTTCCAGGCCGCGTAGGTTCGACTCCCGTCGCCTCCACCAAAGAGATCGAGACAGGGAAACAGGGAAACAGAGGGACAGGGAAAGAAGCCGCCGCGAGGCGGCTTTGGTGGTATCGGGAGGGTGGAAGGCGGGGCGGGGTTGCATCGAGAGGCGCGTGGTGTTACTAATTTGGATAGTCGTAACACGGAGGAGCGATGCCGAGCACGGAACGATTCGGGGTATCCATGGAAGAGGCCCTTTTGCGCCGCTTTGACGCCCTGGTCGAAGCCAGGGGCTACGCCTCTCGGTCCGAGGCGCTTCGGGATCTGGTGCGCGCGGAGCTGGTCAAGGAGGAGTGGGCCGATCCGAAGGCCGACGTTGTAGCCACGATCAGTCTGGTGTACACGCACCATGAGCACCATCTGGGGGACGCCCTCACGGAGCTCCAGCATGAACACCACAAGAGCATCGTGAGCACAACCCACGTTCATCTCGACGCGCACAACTGCCTCGAGGTGATCATCGCTCGAGGGCGCAGCGCCGAAGTGAAGGCCATCGCCGACGGCCTCCTGAGCACGAGGGGCGTGCGCCACGGCGGAATCGTGGCTACGACGACGGGTACGGGAATCCGATAGCCATTCATCGGGCAAAGCGGGGGGGAAGCAATGAGGCGGGAGAAGGAGCGTTGGAGGGGCCCGTTCAAACTTCTGTCTGCCGCCCTGTTCCTTCTGGTCCTCTCGGGACCGGATGCGCAGGCCTGCTACAGCGGGCTCATCGTCATTCCGACGGCAGACGTGACGGGGCCCCTCGCCTGGGTGCTGGACATCCAATGGCAGGGCTATTCCACGGCGTTCAGGACCGACCAGTTGATCGTCAACAGCGAGTGGGGCATCGGAGACCGCTTCGAGATGGGGCTGGACGTCGATGCCACGGGCGGTTGGGTGGACCATCGAGCTCTCCTCAACGCCAAATACGTCCTCCTGCGGAGCGACCCTCAGCACCTGGCCGTGGCTGTGGGGCTGCAAAACATGAACCAGTCTTTCGACTCCTATCCCTACCTGGTCGCCACCAAGGATTGGGGCATCCTGAGGACCCACGCCGGCATCCAGCATGAGGAGGGCAACCGGAACCGCTGGTTTGTGGGCGTGGACCGCACCGTAGGCGAGCACTGGCAGCTCATGGCCGATCGCACCGCTGGGAGTGAGAACTACTCCTCGGCCGGGATCGGCTGGTGTGGGGCCTCGTGGCAGGTCATGGTGGGCGGGCAGTGGCCCGACGCCGGGGGCTCCTCCGTCGTCGTGGTGCACGTGGTTCTGACGGGAAGCTTCAAGAGCCATGCGTGGGGGAAGTAAGGAAGAGGCGATGCACATTCCCGACGGGTACCTCGGTCCCCAGACTTATGGCGCCGCCTACGTGGTGATGGTCCCCATTTGGACTTGGGCCTCGCGGCGCGTCAGCCGCACGCTCAGGCTGCGTCAGGTACCCGTCCTCGCGATGGGGGCGGCGTTCTGCTTCCTCGTCATGATGTTCAACGTGCCGATTCCGGGAGGAACCACGGGACACGCCGTCGGAGCCGTCCTGGTGGCCATCCTTCTCGGGCCCTGGGCGGCTGTCCTGGCCGTGTCACTGGTGTTGCTGGTGCAGGCCCTCCTCTTCGGCGATGGCGGAATCACCTCGTACGCGGCCAACTGCTTGAACATGGCGGTGATCATGCCCTTTGTGGGTTGGTGGGTATTTTGCCTCGTGGGGTCGAGCGCCCCGCAGGGATCCCGGAGGCGCTGGCTGGCAGCCGCAGCCGGAGGCTACGTAGGACTCAATGCCGCCGCCCTGTCGGCTTCGTTGATGTTTGGCTTGCAGCCCCTGCTGGCCCACGACGCGGCGGGGCGGCCGCTCTACGCACCTTTCGGGCTGCGAGTCGCGGTCCCCGTCATGATGGCGGAGCACCTCCTTCTTTTCGGCGTTGTTGAGGCCGTGGTGACGGGCATGGCGCTGGCCTTTCTGGATCGAACCGAGCCGCTCCTGGCAACCGCCCCCGCGGGGGAATCGGCCCCGGGTCCTCGCGGCGGGAGGCGTCTCTGGATCGGGCTTGGCGTATTGATCCTCCTGACTCCGCTGGGCCTGTTGCTACCTTGGGCGACAGGGGCGGGGAGCGCCTGGGGAGAATGGGGGGGAGAGGAGCTCAGGGCCATGCTCGGTCACGTGCCCGAAGGATGGGCCCGACTCTCGGGCCTCTGGCGGGCTCCTGTTCCGGATTATGCCCCATCGGGCGCCGAGGGCGGCTCCGTGTCCGCGCACCTCTTCTGGTACCTCCTCTCGGCGCTCGCCGGATCAGCTCTCGTGGTCGGTGCCGTGTTTGCAGCGAGGCGCTGGCTTGCCGCAAGGGGGGAGGCCGGATGACCCTTCCCGATTGGTTTCTGGCCTCTCAGCGGGCCTTTGCTCGAGCGGACCCGGCGGAGGTCGGCGCCGGCCTCCACCCCCGCGTCCGCTGGCTCCGCCGGGCCCTCGGCTCCCTGTCGAGGTCGTGGACCCTGCTGTTGGATGAGAGGGGCCTGGCGGCACGACCTGGATTGCTGCAGGCCATCGACCCTCGGGCCAAGGTGCTGGGCCTAGGTGCGGTGATCCTTTCCGTCAGCATCGCGCCTACGGTGTGGGCACCCCTGATGGCCTGCTCTCTGGCCGGGGCCCTGGCCATTCTCTCCCGGGTGCCGCCGTCACGGCTGGCGCCAGCGTTGATGGCCGCCCTGTTTGCTGGCCTCATCGTCCTGCCGGTCACGCTGAATCTCTTTGCCCCCGGCGAGCCGCTCCTGGCGCTGTGGCCCCCCGGGGCCGCGGGTGCCCACGATCCGGCCGTCGCTCTCACTAAGGAGGGCGTTCTCCTAGCCCTCCGCTTCATCCTGAGGGTGGCGGCGTGCACCACGCTGGCGCTGCTCCTGGCGGCCACCAGCGGCACGGCGCGCCTCTTCCGAGGCCTGCGCACGCTGTGGGTGCCTCGCCTGGCGGTGATGACCCTCGACCTCATGGTCCGCTATCTGGAGATCCTCCTGCGGGCCGCCAGCGAACTCCACCTCGCCCGCATCAGCCGCACCATCGGAGATGTCGGCTCCCGGGCCGACCGGCGGTGGGTGTCCGCGGGCGTGGGAGCCCTCTACCGCCGGACCCGGATCATGGCTGAACAGAGCTACATGGGGATGATCGCGCGCGGCTATACGGGCGAACCCACCGCCGAGCGAGAGGGGCGAATGAAGCCCGGGGACTGGCTGTTCATGGCAGCCATGTGGGCATCGGCCCTCGCCATCCAACTGCCGAGATAGGGAGGAGTCGTGGATCCGGTCTACGAGATGAAGGGCCTCGCTTTCGGATATCCAGGAAGCCCACCTTGCCTGCGCGATCTGGACCTCACCGTCGCCCGCGGGGAGCGCCTGGCTCTGGCCGGCGCCAACGGTTGCGGCAAAACCACCCTCCTGCTCATCATGGCGGGCCTCCTTTTCCCCACGAGCGGCTCCGTAGCCTTCGAGGGCCGGCCGGTCAGCGAATCCGCTCTCGAGACCCTGCCCTTCGGGCCGAGGTTTCGTCGCAGCGTGGGGCTCCTCTTTCAGAACCCCGACTCCCAGCTCTTCTGCCCGACGGTGAAGGAGGAGCTGGCCTTCGGGCCCCTGCAGCTGAAGCTCGCCCAGTGGGAGGTGGACCGGAGAGTGGAGGACGGCCTCGCGCTGATGGGGATTCAACACCTTCGCGATCGTGCTCCGCATGCCCTGTCGGCCGGCGAAAAGAAACGGGTGGCCCTGGCCTCGCTGCTGGTGCTTTCCCCTTCCGTACTCCTGTTGGACGAACCCACCGCGGGGCTGGACCCGCGCAGCCAGTCAGCTCTGGTGGACCTCCTCGGCGAGCTGGCGCAGGCGGGGCTGACGCTCGTCACGGCCACGCACGACGTGCTCCTTCTCCCGCACCTGGCGGACCGGCTCCTGGTGCTGGGCGAGGACCACCGCGTCGCGCGGGAAGGGCCGGTGAAAGAGATCCTAGCGGATGAGGACTTTCTCCAGTCCATGAATCTGATTCATGAACACCGTCACCGACACGGGCCTCTCGTGCACAGCCATCCCCACAGCCACGGGCACAGCCACGATCACGGCCATGACCACGATCGGTCGCGGGCCCTGACTGGAAGAGAGGAAGCGTAGACTCCGCCGGAAGCGTGTCTGTCCGTCTCCGTGAACGATTCGTGGGCGCCCTCGGGCCGATCTCGCCGGCCCTGCCCCGGGGAGGAGGAGGCGAGCAGGGGCTGGAAAGGATCGGGTGCCGGCAGTGTTTCTCTCGATGGATGTGGCGATATAATCGAGGCGATAGGTCGTGCGAACAACTCTCTGGGTGGAAAGCCAACGTCCATAGGAGATCCAATCATGAATTGGGCCCACGCGCACTTGATCATCAATCACTTTCCCGTCATGGGAAGCATCTTCGCCCTCGGCGTGCTCGCGTACGCCATGTGGAAAAACAGCCCGGAACTCAAGCGGTTCAGCCTAGGATTTCTCGTGATCGTAGCGCTGCTGACCATCCCCGTCTACTTCACGGGAGGAGAGGCGGGAGACTTCGTCCAGAACATCCCCGGAGTGGACCCCGCTCGGGTCTCGGCGCACGACGACTCGGCCCTGATCTCCTTGCTGGCCTGCGAGGCGCTGGGGGTCATCGCCCTGGGCGGACTGATCATCTGGAGGCGTGAGAAAGATGTCCCCGGGTGGTTCATGAGCACCTGCCTCGTGCTCTCCCTCGTGATCGCGGGCCTCATGGGCTGGACCGCGAACCTGGGGGGAGAGATCCGGCTGCCCGAAGCGCGGTGGGGGTACAGTTTGCCCGCGAACGGGACGAATCCTGCGACTCCCGCCGGGCAAGAGAGCCCAAAGCCGAAGACTCCGGTTCCCACGCCCAGCCCCTCGGCCAAGCCATAGCCGGAGGCCTGCCGTCTAGAATAGCCTGCGGGGCTCCGGGGGAAGAGGCAGGGCGGCCGGCGCTGCACTCCCAGGCCAGGCGTGTGCTCCCTTCATCGGTTTGGAGGGGAGAAGAGAACGCTTTCAGGGCTTCGGGGCCGACTTCGGCTCCAGCATGGAAGCCAAGGTGGAAGCGATGTCGGAGGCCGTGGAGATGAGGTTCCGTCGCCGGGAAAGCTCCTGCGCGCTGCTTCCCACGTCGGCACCGAGCAGGAGTACGGAGGCCACTTTGGAGGGGAGACAGGGAGTTCCCATGTGCCTGGCCAGTGCCTGGGAGGCCTCGATGAAGCCGACGTCGGGCGCATGAGGAATGTCCTTCTGCTCCAGCAGGCCCAGGAGCGCCTCGCGCACGGCTTCCAGGGCCGCGATCCCGGCGGATTGGAGATCGCCCTTCACCGAGGCGGCCTCCATGGCTTCGTAGGCCGCACGGTAGCGCTGAAAATGGAGGTCGGCCCGCGGAGCCTGGGAGTTCACGGATCCGGACGGGCGCTCAGCGAATTCGCTCTGGGAAGGCACCACCGAGCCTCTCGAAGGAGTCGGCCAAGTCCTCGGGTATGACGCGGAGATTGCCGAAGACGGTGACGAAATTGGTATCGCCCGTCCATCGCGGCAGGATGTGCCAATGGAGGTGGTCGATGATTCCGGCGCCGGCGGCTTGCCCCAGGTTCAACCCCACGTTGATTCCGTGCGCGTGGTAGAGCCGGCGCAGGACTGCCTCGCAATAGGTGAGGACCTCTGCCGCGGAGGCTCGCAGGGACGGGGTGAGTCCCGTGAGGCTGTTGACGTGGGGCCGTGGGATCACCAGCATGTGGCCGTTGGTGTAGGGATAGCGGTTGAGCATCACGGCCAGTTCCTCGTCCCGATAGACCACGAGATTCTCGAGCGAAGGCGCGTCGGTGAAGGCCCTGCAGAACACGCACTCTCCCGCCTGCTTGGGGGACTGTACGTACTCCAGACGCCAGGGCGTGTAGACGATCTCCATGAAGCGGGCCCGAGAAAAAGAGAAGGGGGCCTCGCTCGGGAAGAGCGGAGCCCCCCTCAGCTTGGTATGTTAACGGTTGACTGCTTCCCGCAGCTCCTTGCCGGCTCGGAAGTGGGGGACCTTCTTCTGGCCCACCTGAACCCTCTCGCCGGTCTTCGGATTGCGTGCGGTGCGGGCTTCGCGGATCTTCATGCGGAAGGAGCCGAAACCCCGAAGTTCCACCTTCTCTCCCTTGTCCAGCGCTTCCGTCACGGACTGGAAGATGGTATTGACGATGATCTCGGCGGGTTTCTTCGGAAGGTCTGCCCTCTTGGCGACCAGTTCGATTAGATCAGCCTTGGTCATTCCGCATCCTCCTCGTTCTTATGGAACCCGCTGAAGTCCAGGACATCGCCCAGGCTCACCCGGCCCTCGTCCCCGGAGGAGTAATGGGTGGGCTCCTCTTCGCGCTCGCGGTGTTGGCGCTCGCGACGGAAGCCCTCCTTGAGGGAAAGTCCGATGCGCTTCTCGTGGGGTTCGAGGCGGATGATCTTGAAGGGATAAGACTGGCCCACCTCGACCACCTCGGCGCAGCTGCTGATGTGCTTGTCGGAGAGTTCCGAGATGTGGACCAGGCCCTCGACGCCGTCGCCCAGATCCACGAAGGCTCCAAAGTCGACGATCTTGGTGACCACGCCGGTGACCACGTCACCCACGTAGTGACCCTGGAAGAACTTCTCCCAGATATCGGGCTGGAGGGCTTTCATGCTGAGGGAGAGCCGCTGGTTCACGGCGTCGATGTTGGTGATGACCGCCTCGACCTCATCCCCCTTCTTGACCACCTCGCTGGGATGGTTGATGCGCTTCCAGGAGAGGTCCGAGATGTGCACTAGGCCGTCCACTCCGTCCAACACCTCGACGAAGACGCCGAAGTCGGTGATGTTGCGGACCTTGCCCACCACGCGGTCGCCCTCGTTGTAGGTCTCGGTGATGATGTCCCAGGGGTTGGGCTCCGCCTGCTTGAGGCCCAGTGAGATGCGCTGGGCGTCCTGGTCGATGTCCAGGACCACCACCTCCACCATGTCTCCCACGTTCAAGACGGCCGAGGGGTGCTTCACCTTCTTGGTCCAGGACATCTCGGAGACGTGAATCATGCCTTCGATCCCCGGCTCCAGCTCGACGAAGGCGCCGTAGTTGGTGAGGGAGATCACCTTGCCCTTCACCTTGGTGCCGATGGGGTAGCGTTCGGCCACGTTGGTCCAGGGGGACGGCTCCTTCTGCTTAAACCCGAGCTGAAGCTTGCCGTTCTCCTCGTCGTAATTCAGGATCAGCACTTCCACCTCGTCGCCCACCTGGAACATCTCGGAGGGATGGTTGATCCGCTTCCAGGACATGTCGGTGACGTGGAGCAGGCCGTCGATTCCGCCCAGGTCCACGAAGGCGCCGAAGTTGGTCAGGTTCTTGATCACGCCCTTGACGGGCCTGCCCTGCTGGACGGCCTCGAGGATGCGCTCCTTCTGGGAGGCCACGCGCTCCTCCAGGAAGGCCTTGCGGGACAGCACGATGTTGCCGCGCTTGCGGTTCACTTTGATGACCCGCATCTCCACTTCCTGGCCCTTGAGGGCGCGCAGGTTGCGTACGGGTTGGAGGTCCACCAAGGACCCGGGAAGGAAGGCGCGAACGCCCACGTCGACGGCGAGGCCACCCTTCACGCGATCCAGGATGACGCCCTTGATGGGGCGGCCTTCCTTGTAGGCGTGCTCCACCTCTTCCCAGGCCTTCATCTTCTGGGCCTTGACCTTGCTGAGCACCACGTGCCCGTTGGCATCCTCCATGCGTTCGAGGAACACCTCCACGTCGTCCCCGATCTGCACGGTGAGTTCGCCCCTCGGGCTCGTGAACTCCTCGCGGGGCACCACCCCCTCGCTCTTAAGCCCCACGTCGACCAAAACATCCGTGGGGGTTACGGCCACCACACGCCCGCAGATGAGCTGCCGCTCGCTGTGGTCCGCCACCTTGGCCTTCAGCAGCGCTCCCATGTCCACGGGCGCGGCGTCCCCGATGGTGTCGGAACTCAGGCTCAGCCATTCGGCCGGAACCTCGAAAGGCGCACTTTGACCCTGGTGGTCCTTCTCTTCGCTTGTGCTCATGAATGAACTACCTCCTGGTTTTTTATTTGGTCTTCATGCAGAGCAGAAAACCGGAGCGAGTATAGCCCCGCCCTTCGGTCGTGTCAATGGTATCAAGGCACTATGAAAGGAGGCTTTGAAACTCCCGAGGCGGTCAACGCCAGGGACGGCGGCTCCAGAGGCGATCGAGGCTCCACGGACCCCCGCCGCCGAGGAGGAGCAGGAGGCAGGAGGCGAGGAGGGCCAGGGGAAACTCGAAGCCCGCGCTTCCCGTCAGGCCGTGGGTCCAGTGCACACCCACGACCGCAACGGCCATGACGACGCACAGGAAGAGGGCGCCGACGCGGGCGTACACCCCCAGAATCAGCGAGAGTCCCCCAAGCAGTTCGGAGAGGGCGGCCAACCAGGCAAAGACCACGGGGTGGGGGAATCCAAGGCCGGCCACCATGGGAGTGAAGTCGTGAACCCGAGTGCTGGCTTTCTCCCAGCCGTGCACGACGAAGATCACGCCCACAACGGCCCGAAGCAGAAGGAAGCCCAGTGCCAGAGGTGCGCCGAAAGCGCGGTCGTTGCCGCTACGTCCCTTCCAGGCCACGGATGCCTCCTATGAGCCCTCCCGGGCGGAGGGAAGCTTGGGAACACCGACGAACAGGAGGCGGTCTCCCACCTCGACGTGGTGGGTGGCGCAGAGGCCGCCCAGGACCTCCAGCACGTTTCTCGCGGGGCGGTTGGGCATGTAATTGGGGCAAGGATCCTGGGTGCAGGGTGGGGCGTCGTGCGTGATGTCCACCACCACGTTGTTGGCGTCCAGCCAGATCATGTCCAGCGAGATAAAGCAATTCTTCATCCAGAAGGGCCTCTGGGCGTCGTCCGGGAACAAGAAGAGCATGCCGCGGTCCGGGGGAAGGTCCTTCACGTACATCAGCCCCACCTCCTGCTCCTCGGGAGTCAGGGCCAGCTTGACCTCGACCGCCCACCCATCAGGGAAAACAACGGTGGGCTCGGTGGAGGCGGGACGAGCCGGGGCGGGGGAGGAGCCGCCGCAGGCGGAGGTGAAGGCCAGGAGAAGGAGGAGCGGCGGTATCCAGCAGGCAGGCTTCACGAATCTACCCCTTTCGTCATGGAACGCATCCTCCACAAGTAGTGGATGCCGGAGAAGACGGTAAAGAAGGCGACGGTCCACATGAGGCCCGCGACGACCTCGGGAGGAAAGGAATAGGCGTTCTGGAGAAGGACGGCCACCACGAAGCTGATCTGGAAGAAGGTGGTGATCTTCCCCGGCACGGAGGGAGGGAACTGTTTGAAATTGAAAGCCAGATTCAGAAGAAGCGAGAGAAGCACGATGACGACGTCGCGGGCGATGGTGAGCACCGGGAGCCAGATGGGGATGCTGTAGGCGAGCCCGGTTTCGGGGACGGCCAGGGCGATGAAGGCGCTGGTCAGCATGAGCTTGTCGGCCATGGGGTCGAGGAATGCCCCGAGGGCCGTTTTTTGGTTGAAGAACCGGGCGATGAAGCCGTCCAGGCTGTCGGTGATTCCGGCACAGAGGAAGATCACCAAGGCCACGCGGGCATGGCCGTAAAAGACCGCCATGAGGAAGAAGGGGATCAGAACCAGCCTGAAGACGGTCAGCAGGTTGGCGAGCGTCACGGGAACTCCAGCTGGAATGAGGCCGGGCGATCAATCCTCGGGGGAAGGGGCGCCTTCGTGTCGTCCCTTCCCCCGCGATCCGGTCCGAATTCTGTCTCCGACCGTGGAAGCATTCCGCTCCTACTTCTGGACCATGTCTCCCACTTGCACGGGGCCGCCACTGGCCACGGCCATGGAGAGGTGGTCGCCCAGCACCTTGGTCACGCTCACCGTGCCGATGCGGGATTTCTCCTGGCCGAGGACCTTGCCCGTATCGGGGTCGGTGATGGTCTCACCCATGTGGTACAGGGTGTACTGGTCACCCTCCTTGACGCCGTCCACGCTCCCGATGTTCAGGTAGACCCGGCCTGCCTCGACCTTGGCCACCTTGCCCGAGAGGACCGCGACGGAGCCCAGGCTCTCCTTGATGTTCCCCGTCGCACTGACGATCTTCTGGACGAGGGCGGTCACCGCCGGCTCGAAGATCTGGCGCGCCTGGGACTCGTCCCAATCCACGCCGCCGCCGAAGCCCGCCACGTCCACGTTGCTGAAGGAGTGCTCGCCCTTCTCCGAGCCCGTCCAGATGATCTCCGCCGTGGTCGTGTTGACCAGCCGGATGTTGACGGTGCCCTCGGCCTTCGTGACGCCCACGCTGAAGCCGATGCCCCAGGCGCCGTGGGCCCCCGACTTGTGCCTGGAGAAGTCCGTGACGGCCCCGAGTACCACGAGCTGGCATCCCAGCAGCTTTCCTACCTGGATGGCCGTCTTGTCGTCCACCGCACCGCTGAGGGATAGGCCCTGCTCGCTCAGGATGGATTCGAGCTCCTTCCTCTCCACCACCCGGAATTGGCCTGACTGGACGAGGCCCTCCACGAGCCAGTCCTGGATGGCGGGTCCGAGGCGGGCCGAGCCGTACGCGGAATCGTTGCGGATCTTCAGCACCGCGATGCGGGGCTTCTGGGCGAAGGTGCTCACGGCTGCTGCGGTGGCGGAGAGGAACAACACCACGAAAAGGAGCGTGCGCCTCATGGTTCTACCCTCCTTGGGTTCGAGCATACCGACCTCACAGTGAGGCTGTCAAACGGTTGGCGGTCTGGGAGACGATCCTGGCCTTGGGGAACACCTTGGTGAGCTCCTGCGCAAGGGCCGCCGCGTCACCCTGCATGGAAACGTCCAGCGTGGCCTCCTGGCCGGAGGATTCCCTGACGATCACCTGCTGGATCCCTCGTCCCTCCTCGCGCAGGCGCCGGGCCACCTCCTCGGCTCGGGCCGGAGTCACCCCGCGGAGCACCAGCGTCAGCATCCGCGTCGAGGAGGCCTCCTTGGCCCACTGGTTGGTGATCTGCCTGATCAGGTCGTTGCCGGCCACCGTGGAGGCCTGCCGAAGGGCCTGAGCCAGGCCGGCATCGCCCACATTCACGGCGGTGCCGCTGCCGGATGCCGAGCCCAGCAGTTCGTGGGTGTCCGTCTTGAGGGCCTTGAGGCTCACGTTGGCCTGGTAGGAAATCAGGCTGGAGCGGCCCACGTTAGAGCCGCCCTGCCCCCTGGCGCTACCCAGCACCACGACCTCGGCGCCGTACTTCTTCATGAGATCCGCCTGCTGGCCCTCGGGCATTCCCCAGAACTCCTGGGACCTGGCGCTCTCCCCCGTATCCACCACCAGGAATCCTTTGTCTTTAAGCATCTTGAGGATCTGATCGGAGGCGGTGCTGTCCCGCTCCTGCAGCGCCACGGCCACCCGGGGCATGTTCATCCGGTGCATGAGGATGCCCAGGGAGTTCAGGTCATCGGCGAGGTTGCCCTCCTTTACCGTGGCCTCCACCTTCACCGAGTAGATGTTGTCCTCCAGGTCCGGTGTTTCGGAGAGGATGGTGTAGTTGGAGATGTAGCCCTTGGTCTGGGTGTAGATCTTGTCGGAGATCAGGTCGTTGTTCTTGACCAGGCTCTCCGAATCCACCATGGTGCCCACCACGCGCTCGACTGCCGCGCGAAGGGCGCTCTCCACGGCCCTGTCCCGCGCCTGCGCGGCGTCCTTGTTCAGGATCGCGGCGGTGCCGGTGGCCGTGACGGTCTGCTGCGCGCGGGCGCCCAGGGCCGTCGCCATTCCGAGTAGTGCGCAGAGGGCCAGCGATTTAGCGTTCATGGGAAGCCTCCTCGTTCTTGAGTCCCTTCACACGTACGATCTCGATGGGTTCAGCCTTGCCCTTGACCCGGACGGGATCGAGCCTCTCGTTCTCGTAGCGCTCATTGAAACCGGGAATCCGTTCTGCCGTGGAAGCGGTCACGATGACGTCGTCTTGCTGGGCCAGCCCTTGGAGGCGCGAGGTGAGGTTCACCGTGTCGCCGATGACGGTATAGACGAAGTTGTTCTCCGAACCGTTGTTGCCCACCACCACGGGCCCGGTATGGACCGCCACGCCCATGTGGAGGGGCGGCTTGCCCTCGGCCTCGAAGCGGACCCTCAGCGAGGCCGCCCGTTCCTGCATGGTGACGGCGCAGGCCAGGGCGCGGGCCGGGTGGTCCTCCTGGTTCACGGGGTCTCCGAAAAAGGCCAGGATGGCGTCGCCGATGAACTTGTCGAGGGTGCCGTCGTACTCAAACAGGATGCGGGTCATCTCGGTGAAGTAATCGTTCAGCAGGGAACTCACCTGCTCCGGGGGAATCTGCTCGGAGAGGTTGGTGAATCCCCTGATGTCGGAGAACAGGATGGTCAGCTCCTTCCGCCTCCCGCCCAACTGCACGAGGTCCGGCTCGCGAAGGAGCTTGCTGGCGATGTTCGGGGAAACGTAGCGGGAAAAGAGCCGCTCCACGGCGCGCTTCTGGCGGAAGTCGCCGTAGCGCTGGTAGGCGAAGGATGCGCCGCTGTAGGCGATCCATCCCAGCGCCAGGCTGAACATCGGCAGCGAGTGGCCGGAGCGGATGGCGGTGACGCCCGTGGCGGCGAGGGACGCTCCCGCCGAGAGCCACGCCACGAGGGAGGGGATCGGCCTCAGGGGCAGGAGCACCAGGAGCGTACCCACGGAGGCGAGAAGAGCGAAGGCGGCCCACCGCTGTGCCGAGGAAATGGGAAGGATGGAGCGGCCCAACAGAAGCGCCGAAAGAGCCTGCCCGTGCACCTCGACGCCCGCCATGGAGTGGGTCGAGAGTTCGTTGAAGCCGCTCTGCCGAGAACCTTCGCTGGGCAGGGGTACGGAAAAATAGTCGTGCTCACTCGGGCGGGTGTTGCCGACGAGGACGATGCGGCCCTTCATCGAGGGGAGAGTGCGCGAGTTCTTCAGCACATCGATGAAGGAGACGTGCGGCAGCGTCCCGTCACCGCCGCAGTAGGGGATCCACCAGCGCCCGCCCCGCATGGCGAAGAGGTGGGGGCCGAACGAGATTCCGCGGGGTTCCAGGCTGACCTGCGGCGCTCCTTTGGGAAACCACTCCAGGAGGGCGCACGCCAGGGCGAACGGGAGCGCCTTGATCCGGAGGCCGCCCGGCGAGGGCTCAAAGAAGGGACCGGGCAGGCTGCGGAGAATCCCGTCGGAGTCGGTGACGAGGTCGACGGACCCCAGTCCGACCGCCTGTTTGCTGAACCGCTCGATGGGAAGATACCCCTGGGCCGGGTCGGAGGCGAGGACCACGTCGGCCTTGGAGAGAGCCGATTCCAGGGCCTCGTTTCCGGCCTCCTCCTGTTCCTTGGGCTGCCAGAAGAGGAGATCCAGTCCGATGAGAGAGACGCCCCTCGCCCAGAGGTTGCCGACGGCCTCGGCGATCTCAGCCCGGTTCGGGTCGCGGCCTCCGAGGTCCTTGTAGGTGGCGTCGTCGATGCAGGCGAGCAGGACGCGCGGAGAGGGAGGACGCACCTGGAGCCGAAGGAGAAGGTCGTACATCCAGCCCTCGCCCCCCCGGGCGATCCCCAGCGTGAGAGGGAGGGCCACCAAAACGGCCAGAAGAAGGGCGACCGTCAGGCGCTCCCGCCAGAGCTTGGCTGGGATTGGGGGCGAGGGGACCGGCATGGCGTGTCAGTTCTTGGCCAGGAGTTCGTAGTGGCCCTGATCCTCCGGACGAAGCCGGCGGCTTTCCACGCCGCCCACGTCGGAACGGACCACGACCGTCACCCGCCCGTTCGAGAGAGCGCCCGTTCGAGCGTCCAACTCCCGCAGCTTCCTGGCCGTCTCCTCCGTCACTACGATGTCCGCCTTGAGCGTGCCCGAGGCCTTGACGGCTTTCACCTCCAGACTGTCCAGGACGCCCCGTGGCCTCGCCGAGGGCTCCCTCTGGGCCTGAGCCAAGAGGCTCCAGGGTGGCGCGATCAAGGCGATGGGCAGCGGCCCCACTCCATCGGGGGACAACCACGTGGACTGAGAGGCGCCTTCCACCGCCGGCGTGACGTACCGCGCCAGCGTTTTGGTGCCGGCGACCAGCGGCTTCACGGTCTTCACCCCGTACACCTCCTGGCCCTTCTCGTCGATGATGCGGGGCTGGAGGGCAGGCTTTACGCCGGCCTCCGTGGCGTCCACCGTCACCGAGGCGAAGGAGGCGAGGTTGGATGGCTCCTCCTGGCCGGTCCCGGCTTGGGCCTCCTGCTTCTGCTGGGGCGGCTGCTCGGGGGGCTTGACCGATGGCCCCTTGCCCCCGGCCTCAGCGTGACCCGAAGGCCCTTTCGGCGGGGGCTGGGGTTCCGGTGGAAGCGTCACGATAGAGACCGCCGACACGATGCCGTGGACCCCGTTCACGGGCACCTTGAGGGAGATGTGGTAGACCCCGTCCGACGTTCCCTCGTCCACGACCTCGCCTCCGGCCACGATGCCCCTGACCCTTATTTTCAGGGCTTCGTACGATTCGAGGCGGCGCTCGCTGTTGACCGGCAGCCGCATGGCGATCCTCAGCGCTGCCGCCTGGGCCTTGATCATGGCCACCCGCTGGGCCTCCACGAGCGCCTGGGCGGGAGGAACACCCTTGCGCAGGGGGACGCTTGCGTCGGCTCGAATCCAGCCCTGGTCCCAATCCACCATCCCATCGGGCAGCTTCTCCCTGTAAGGGGAATAGGGGCCTCGCTGGGCGAACACCGCCAAGACCACCAAGCCGCACAAGGCAAGCACGCGGCCAACCCGCTGGAGCTTCATGGGGATCCTCCTTAATGCACACAATAATACCACAGGATCCCCACGGGCTGTGACGGCAAGCACAAGGCCTCCCGGGGGAAGGGGAGAAGAGGGAGGGCCTTGAACGGGCCTTCGGTATCAGTGCTGGAGTCTGTACAGGATGATTTTGCGGCCCAGGAGCCGGATCAGCCCCTGGTGTTCGAGGTCCGTGAGAGCGCGACTGACCGTCTCACGGCTGGTGCCCAGGTAGAGCGCGACCTCCTGCTGGGTGGGCCGAACAACCACCATCGAGCCATCCGCCAGCTGCCGGCCCTGACGCTTGGCCAGCTCCAGGAGGTACCGGGTGACCCGGCTGTAGGTGTCCAGAAAGATCAGGCTCCCGATCCGGTTGTTGGTCTCCTTCAGGCGGCGGGAGAGAGTGCGGATAACCGCGAGGGCGATGGAGGGGTTCTCCTGGAGCGCCTGCTTGAACTGGTCGCCCGAGAGGATGAGGAGCTCCGAAGCCTCCACGGTGATCACCGTGGCGGACCGCGTCTCCTCGGAATCGAAAACGGCCATCTCCCCGACCATCTCCCCCGGATCGAGCATGGCCAGGGTGACCTCCCGGCCGTCCTCCGCCACCAGCACCGCCTTGACGCGGCCCGAGAGAACCAGGTACAGGGCATCGCCCCGCTCACCCTGCCTAAGAAGGACGGTGTTTTTTGCAAAGCGCCGGATTTCCGCAACCCTGAGGATGCTCTCCAACTGACCGGCATCCAGGTCGGCGAAAAGACTGGCCTTGCGCAGAAGATCCTTGTTGATCACCGCATCCCCCCGGCAGCGCGGTCCTCACGCGGGTCCGGACCGCATCCACGGCCCGGGCCCGCGGCGCGGGTTTCAGCTCTCCTCATCCTCAGGTCCGGGTCCCAGGCCTTCGGTCTCGACCGGCATTTCGCCTTCCAATGACGCATCGCCTTCGCCCTCGGTCCCCTGCATTTTATGCATGATGTGCCTGGGCACCGAGACGTTGGTGATGGCGTGCTTGAAGACGATCTGATCGTAATCGCGCCCCCGGATGTGGATGGTGTAGCGGTCGAACCCCATGACCTGACCCACGAACTTCTTGCCGCTCACCAGGAAGATGGTGATGAGGGCCCGATCCTTCCGGACGAAGTTGAGGATCTGATTCTGGATGTTCACTTCACGGTTTACGGCCGGCTTCCGAGTGCCATCTTTTGATGAATTCCATTGCATCATTTTTCCAGGCCTCCTTGTCCACGGAAAACCACAAAATGCCGTCCTCGCGGCGAAACCACGTCAGCTGGCGTTTGACCAGGCGCCGCGACCTGAGCTGGATCCTGGCCACAGCCGACTCCAAGGTCATCAAACCTTCCAGGTAGTCGGCCAATTCCCCGTATCCTATGGCCTTTCGGGCCGGCCCCGTGAGCTGTCCCGACGAATGAAGTTGCCGGACTTCCTCCAGAAGGCCCGCCTCCATCATGGCCCTTACCCTTCTATCGGTCCTAGTGTAAAGGTAGGCCCTGGGAGCCGTCAAACCAAGCTTGAGGCCGCCCAAGGACGGGGCCGAGCCGAAGGGACTCTCGCTCAAGCAGCGTGAGATCGGTAGACCGGTGAGAATGCGGACCTCCAGGGCCCGGGTGATCCGGAGCGAATCCCGGAGGCCGATCCGGGAAGCGGCCGCCGGGTCCAGGCGGGCGAGAAGGCGGTGCGCCCGTTCGGGCCCCCCGGAGCCGATTCGGGCCGCGATTCGTGCCCGCAACCCCTCGTCCCTGGGAGGCAGCGGCGCCAGCCCTTCGGCGAGAGCGCGGTAGTAAAGGCCCGTTCCCCCGACGACCACGGCGAGGTGGTCTCGATCTGCGATACCGGCCATGGCCTCAAGTGCCATATTCCGAAAGGCGCCCGCGGAGAAGCAGGAGCCGGGTTGGGCCACGTCGATCAGGTGGTGGGGCACCAAGCGGCGGGCTTCCAAAGAGGGTTTGTCGGTGCCGATGTCGAGCCCGCGGTAGACGGCCATGGAATCGCAGGAGACGACCTCTCCCCCGAACCGAAGGGCCGCATCGAGGGCAAGGTCCGACTTGCCCGCGGCCGTCGGACCTACGATCCAGATCGTTGGAGGGAGCGCTGCGCCGGCGGGATCAGGCCGGCTCACGGAAGAGGTCCCTCCGCGTATTCCTGAGGGTTTCGTAGACGCGGTGCTCGTGCTCCGCGCCCAGCGTACGGCGGATGGCGAGGAGGGCGGAGTAGAGGTACTCGTTGAGGGCTTGTACCAAGAGAGCCTCGCGTTCCCCTGGTATCTGCTTCAGGTTCTCGATCAGGCGCTCCTCAGAGAGGGCGCCGTTGCTCCGAAGGGTCACCCTGGCATAGATTTCTGGCTGCCCCGCCTTCAGCCGCCCGAGGTATTTTTCGAGGATGTTCTCGGCGATGGGGCCCACCTCGCGGAGGAGGTAGTGGAAGAGGAAGGAGAACATCTCGTTGTAGCTCTTGATGAGGGCGGAAAGGTCCCGGAGCTCCCGCTGCTCTTCGGCGAAGCGATCCTTGCGGCTCTTGACGTGCAGGTATCCGATGGTGAAGAAGATGTAGAGGGCCCTGAGGGTCTCGAACTCTCCGATTTCGCTCAGATCACAGATTTCCTGAACGCTGCGCTTCCCGTCCACAAGCCTGAAGACGTGCTTCTCGTGATCTTCGAAATGGAGGCCCTGCGGACGGTGCGCGGGAAGGACCCGCTCGAAGACCACATCGAGGGTCGGCATGCGGCGCTCGAAGAGCGCCCTATCCTGGATGCGCCTCAGGCCGCCCAGGAGGAGCTCCGGTACGGTCAGCGATGTGGTGATGTTCTCGCCCGTCCTCTCCTCGCCTTCGAAGAACTGGAATGAGCCTGAGTCCCAGGCCAGGATGCTGTAGGCGATCTCCTGGACCTGGTGGCGCACCTCGTTCCAGAGGTCCTTGGGGCCGATCGCTTTCATCTCCACCAAGATCTTGCCGAGGCGCTTTCCCCGGGTGACGTGCAGGCTGGCGTCGTCGAACTGGTCGCGACCGATCTTGCCCTCGCGAAGGAGCATCTCCCCGAATCGCTCCTCGGAAAGATTGGACGTGGCAAACACCACGATGCCCCTCTTGAAGTGGAGGGTCTTGGTGACGGTGCCGTTGCGCACGAGGAGGACACCCGTCTTGGCGGTGGTCTTCAGGTAGTCCAGGATCTCGGGAAGCCCCAGCTCAGAGAAATCGCCCTGGAGCGGAACCTCGGCCGGGGTCAAGGGAGGCCTCGCGACCAGCGCCGTGCTCTTGATCCCGAAGTCCGCGATGGCTTCGGCGAAGGTTCAGGTTCACGGGGGGAAGTCGTCGTCCCTTGGACCGGGAGCGACAAGGGCTTCTCCCTTCGATTCGCAGGCCAAGCCTGACGAATCCTCGCGAGGCCCTCCGGGGCCCCGCCCCGCGGGCAAGGCCCGATGGGGCCCCGCCCCGCCCTTGGCGCTTCTCCCCCGGGATCCAGTCCGGGGTCGGAGGCGACCCAAATCCCTCGGGGTCGAACGCCGCCTTTCAGGGAAAGACGGCCACACTGGCCTTTCATGGATGGGTGCCTCTCCCATCGCTGGATTTGGGTGGATGATCGCTCACCGGCTTTCATGGGGAACCTCTGGGATAAAGCCCCACCGCGAAAGGGGGAGATAGCGCAGAACCACTCTCCCATACAGGTCTTTCAGGGGGATGGCGCCGAGCTGTCTGCTGTCCAGGCTTACGGGGCCGTTGTCCCCCAAGAAAAAGAGGTGCCCCTGGGGGACCCTGAACGGACCGAAGTCCTTGGCGGCGACCCGGCCGCCGGGGGGGGGCGGGAAGACCTTGCCGTTGACCCGGATCACACCGCCGCGAATCTCCACGGAGTCGCCGGGGAGACCCACCAGCCGCTTCACGATGAAAGGGCCTCCCTGTGGCATCCGCAGGACCATGACCTCCCCTCGGCGCAGGTGGGGCTCGCCCATCATCAGCCTGTCCACCAGGAGGTAATCCCGATCCTGCAAGGTGGGGCTCATGCTCAGCCCCGAGACCTGGAAAGGCTGAAAGACGAAGTGAAAAAAAAGGACCGCGAGGGCGAGCGACAGGCCGAGGGTGAAGAGTGCGTGACCTATGCGAGTCAGGGTGGACCTTGCAGCCATGGCTCCTCCGCCAATCCCCGGATTTTACCGCTAAAGCGCTGGCGGGGCAATGCGTGGGCGGATTTGGGGTAATCCCAAATCCCGCGATTGGACATGGGAGTGGCACCGAAAGGCAGATGGAGGGTAGTTTCCGTGAATGACGGTCTTCACCCGCGAAGGGATTTGGGTGGCCTCCGAACCCGGACTTGATCCGGGGGAGGACGCCCCAAGGGTGGGGTGGGGCCCCGACGGGCTTTGCCCGTGGGGCGGGGCCCCGGAGGGCAACGCGACGATTCGTCAGGCTTTGCCTGCGAATCGGGGGAGGAAGCCCATGGCCCTCCCCGTCCAAGAGACAATGTCTTCCCCCCGTGAACCTGAACCTTGGCCGAAGCCACCTGTATTTCAATCGCGGAATTCGGGGTAATGGATGATTGCAAGCCGGTTGCTCGGCGGCTTGATCTCCCTGGTCCTCTGTTCCCCTGGCTCCGCCTTCCCATCTCTTTGGTGGACCGCCGGGGACTCAAACTTACGCGGCCTAGAAGCCTCGCCGCTCGCGAGTCTCGCGGCTGCGTTTCAAGGCCGCCTACGGTTCCCGGGGCGGGTCCCTCGGCTTGCCCCGCTTCGCTGCGAACGCTCGCTCTTCGCTCGCGTTCTCGCGGCGGGGCTACGCCGCTTCCCGCCCTTCTCGCCCCCGGCTCTTCTTTGTGGGATGACTGTTGGTGGACCGCCGGGGACTC
>JAJYCJ010000018.1:0-12872 GCA_021778515.1 Acidobacteriota bacterium | reverse complement strand
ACTGTTGGTGGACCGCCGGGGACTCGAACCTGCGCGGCCTAGAAGCCTCGCCGCTCGCGAGTCTCGCGGCTGCGTTTCAAGGCCGCCTACGGTTCCCGGGGCGGGTCCCTCGGCTTGCCCCGCTTCGCTGCGAACGCTCGCTCTTCGCTCGCGTTCTCCCGGCGGGGCTACGCCGCTTCCCGCCCTTCTCGCCCCCGGCTCTTCTTTGTGGGATTACTGTTGGTGGACCGCCGGGGACTCGAACCTGCGCGGCCTAGAAGCCTCGCCGCTCGCGAGTCTCGCGGCTGCGTTTCAAGGCCGCCTACGGTTCCCGGGGCGGGTCCCTCGGCTTGCCCCGCTTCGCTGCGAACGCTCGCTCTTCGCTCGCGTTCTCCCGGCGGGGCTACGCCGCCTCCCGCCCTTCTCGCCCCCGGCTCTTCTTTGTGGGATTACTGTTGGTGGACCGCCGGGGACTCGAACCCCGAACCAACGGATTAAGAGTCCGCTGCTCTACCAGTTGAGCTAGCGGTCCGCCGGGTATTATATCTTTTTCCAGTTCGGTGTCAACCAGAATGGGCCTGGAGCCGGAGGAAGAGCGGCATCAGGCGCTGAAGTGCCGGCTGGATCAGCAGGACGGGCGCTCCGCCCTCTCCACGGATTGCCACTGCGCGGTCGGAAAGGCATCCACCTCGGGTGGAGCGGCGATGCGGGAGTGAAGGAAATCCAGCGCTCGAAAGGCCACCATGGCGGCGTTGTCGGTGCAGAGTCCGGGGCTGGGGAAGGCGGCTGGAAGTCCCAACTCCTCACCCAGCGAGAGAAGCCGGGTTCGGAGCAGCGAGTTGCAGGCCACGCCGCCAGCCATGGCGAGCGAGCGGGGCTTCAGCAGGAGGGCGGCCTGCTTCATGCGCTGCAGCAGGTGGTCCACCACTCTCTTCTGAAAGGAGGCGATGAGGTCGTACTCCCAGGCCGGCAACTGATCCAGATCGCCGACGGCGCTGGGCATCAGCGCGCGGGTTCGGAGATAGTGAAGGGCGGCGGTTTTCAGCCCGGAAAAGGAGTAGTCCAACGAACCGGCGCTCATTTTCGGGAGCGAGAAAGCCAGGGCCTTCGGGTTTCCCCGCGGCGCGAGGAGATCCAACACGGGTCCGCCCGGATAGGGCAGATGGAGATGTTTGGCCAGCTTGTCGAGTGCTTCGCCCGCCGCATCGTCCCTGGTGCCGGCCACGAGCCTGGTCTGTTGCGGGGAGCCGCAGAAGAACAGGTGTGAGTGACCCCCGGAGACGGCGAGGGAGAGGGAAGGGTAAGAAAGGGTCGGGTGCTCGATCCAGGGCGAGCGCAGGTGCGCCTCCACGTGGTTGACGGTGAAGAGCGGAAGCCCCAGCCCCCACGCGAGGGCCTTGGCGTAGGAGAGGCCGACCAGGAGGCTTCCCAGCAGCCCCGGCCCTGCCGTCGCGGCCACGGCAGAGAGATCGCCCTGGTCAACGCCGGCCTTGGCCAGGGCGGCGCAGACGGTTTCGGGGAGGTTCTCCAGGTGATGCCGGCTGGCCAGTTCGGGAACCACGCCCCCATAGGGAGCGTGAACTTCCAATTGGGAGAAGACCACGCTGGACAACACGCGCCCGTCTTCGGTCAGGACGGCAGCGGAGGTGTCGTCGCAGGAGGTCTCGATGCCGAGGATCAGGCTCATGAAGGCGCCTTGGCCAAAAACCTGGAGACGGTCTCCGCATTCACCGGATGAATGGGGCCCTCTTCCGTGAGGATGGCGTGAATCAGGTCGTGGGGGGTCACGTCGAAGGCGGGGTTCACGGCCTGCACCCCGTCCGGTGCCAGGCGCCGGCCCGCCAGTGAAAGCACTTCGTTCTGAGCCCTTTGCTCGATGGGAATGGCCGAGCCGTCGGGAGCGGCTGGGTCAAAGGTACTGCGTGGCGCGGCCACCAGGAAGGGTATCCCGTGGTGGTTGGCCAGAACCGCCAGGGAGAAGGTGCCGATCTTATTGGCCGTATCGCCGTTGGCGGCGATGCGGTCCGCTCCCACCACGACCACGCTCACCCTGCCTTGGGCCATGAGGGCCCCCGCCGCGCTGTCGCACAGCAGGGTCACCGGAATGTGGTCCTCATGCAGCTCCCAGGCGGTGAGGCGTGCGCCCTGCAAAAAGGGGCGGGTCTCGTCGGCAAGGACGCCAGCCAGCTTGCCCGCTTCGTGCGCCGCTCGGACGACGCCCAAGGCGGTCCCGTATCCTCCCGTGGCGAGCGCCCCCGCGTTGCAGTGGGTGAGGATGGTGGCCCCCTGGGGTACGAAGGGCAGGCCCGCGCGCCCGATAGCCCGGCAGGCGGCGATGTCGTCCCTGTGGATCTGCACGGCCTCGTCCTCCAGGGCCTGGACGATGTCCTCGCCCTCCGCACCGCTCTTCGACAGGTCCTGGGCCAGATGAACCATGCGGTCCACGGCCCAGGCCAGGTTCACGGCGGTGGGGCGGGCCTGCCTGAGGACATCGGCGTCCCTGAGGATCAGCCGCCGCGCCTCTCTGGGATCTCGAGCCTTCGCGGCCTGTGCGGCGGACAGGACCATGGCGTAGGCCGCCGTGACGCCTATGGCGGGGGCGCCGCGCACGATCATGATCCGGATGGCTTCCGCCACGTCCTCCGCGCGATCGTACTCCTCGAAGCGCACCTCGATCGGGAGGAGTCGCTGGTCCATGAGGCGCAGCGTTCGGCGCTCCGTCCAGCAGATGTGGGCCTGCATTGGACCCCCCGGTTCTACCGCTTGGATTCCGTCTCCAGGAAGTTCTGGATCTCCTCCAGGTCGGAAGCCTGGATCTTCTGGAGCTCCAAATCCGTCTTCAGCTCTCTCACGGAGCGGTCGACGGCATCCTGGATCTGGTCAGTCGAGCGCGCCTGGGAAATCTCCGTCGGTTCTCCAAAGAGGGGTGCGAGGACCCATCCGAAGGCGGCCACGGCCACGACGAGGCTGAGCAGGGTCCCGGCCATCACCACTTCCTCATGGGAATGAGGGCGGTGAGGCCGCCCACGAGCAGGAGGACTCCGCCCAGCCATAGCCAGGCGACCATCGGATTGACGAAGGCGCCTATGGTGGCGCTGTTGCTATTCAGGTCGAATCCAGCCAGCAAAGTATAGAAATCGCGCATCAGGGTGGAGTGGATGGCGACCTCGTAGGTGGGCTGCTGCGGGTTGGCCGAGTAAAAGACGCGCATGGGTCTCAGCAGGGCCACCAGCTTGTTCCCGCGGAAGACCTGGAGGTCCGCCCAGATCCGCACGTCGTTGACCTTCTGGAGGTCGGCGTTCAGGTCATCGTGCTCCAAGTCGGCCATTCGGACCACGTAGGGCCCGAAACGCACGGCATCACCGGGCTTCATGGACTCCTGGTACTCCCTCTGGAAGGTGGCCGAGAAGGCCACGCCCAAAAAGACGCAGACGATGCCCAGGTGAACCACGTAGCCGCCGTACCGTCGAGGGTTCTCTCGGAAGGGGGAGAGGAGACAGGAGAGCTTTCCGGCACGACCCATCCGGTGGGCCTGGCGGGCGGTCCGGAAGTACTCCTCCAGGATGATGGCCGAGACGAAGAAGGAGAAGGAGACGCAGGCGAACAGGTAGATGTAGGTGAGGGGCCGGCTGTGAAAGTCTGCGAGCGAGGCCTGCCCTCCCCTGAGGAAGGCGAAGATGGAGGCCACCAGCGCCGAAAGGCCGGCCACGAAGGGAATGGCCAGCTGCTTCCTGTAGCTGGCCCAGCCGCCCTTCTTCCAGGGCGACACGGAGGCGATCCCCATGACGAGGAGCACCATGAGAGCGATGGGGAGGATTCGGGGGTTGTAATACTCGGGGCCTCGATTGAGCTCGTGGTGGGTGACCATCCGATAGAAGATGGGGCTGCTCAATCCAAAGAGCACCACGAAACCGATGAGCCCGAGCAACAGGCTCCCGTAAAGGAACATGCTCTCCCGGCTCCCCGCCGATTCCAGTTCCTGTCCGCTCTTCAACAGCGCCCGCCTCCGGAGGATCAGGCCGAAACTCACGATCGCCATGATGGCCATGAAGAGCAGGAAGATGTTGCCGAGCTGGAAATACCAGGGTATGGAGGGGTCTTCCTGCCCGAAGGCGTGCACCGACTGGAGGATTCCGGAGCGGGTGAGGTAGGTGCCATAGATGGAAAGCAGGAAGGCCATCACGATGAAGAAGACGTTCCAGAACCGGTAGATGCCCCGCTTCTCCTGCATCAGGAAGGTGTGGAGGAAGGCAGTCCCCATCACCCAGGGCAGGAAGGAGGCGTTCTCCACCGGATCCCAGGCCCAGTAACCGCCCCAGCCCAGCTCGATGTAGGCCCAGTAGCCTCCGAGCAGGATGCCGACGCCCAGGGTCATCCAGGCGAAGACCGCCCAATTGCGGGCGGAGCGCATCCAGAAGGTGTTCCGTTCTCGGTGGGCGAGGGCCCCGAGGATGAAGGCGAAGGGGATCGCGAATCCCACCAGGCCCGTGTAGAGCATGGGAGGGTGGATGGCCATGTAAAAGTTCTGAAGCAGGGGATTGAGGCCGTTGCCCTGCACCCCCTGCATCATCTGGGGTGTATAGGTGGAGACCAGGATTCCCGCGGAGTCGCGAAGCGGCTCGAAGGGGTTGGTTTTGAAGCTCAGGAGGAAGAGGAAGAACCCCAGGGTCATGAGCAGGATCATGCTCGTGAAGGGCAGGTGCCTCATGTTGTTCTTCCGGTTGAAGGTGATGGCCAGGGCCGAGAAGATGGCCAGCAGACCGCACCAGAAGAGGAGGGATCCGTCCATGCCGCCCCAGAGCGCCGTGATCTTGTAGATGGCGGGCTGGGTCGTGCGGGAGTACTCCCACACGTATTTGAGCGTGAAGTCGTTCCGCAGGAGCGCGGCCCATAGAAGGATGATGGCCAGCACGACCAGGCCGCAGATGCCGTAGATGGCGTGAAGCGCGCTGCGCAGGTACCGCTCGTCCCGGTTGCGGTAGCTCAGGTACGCGCTGGCGACCCCCCACACCGAAAGCCCGAAGGCGATGTAGAGGGAGTAGTTTCCCAGAGCATTCATGAAGATTCCTTGGGACCCGGCTCAGTGGGGCCGCTGGCCTTGGACTCATACTTGGACGGGCATTTCACGATCAGCTCTCGGCCTTCGAAGGTGTTCCCGGCGTCCATCCGGCCGTCCACCACCACCTCCAGACCCTGCTGGAAGGCATCGGGTATGGCCCCGGAATAGTGGACCGGAATGCTCTGCTTGCCGTCCGTGATGTTGAACCACAGGTTCAAACGGTCTGGGGACATCTTGACGCTGCCGGGCTGGATGGTGCCCTTCAGTCGGACCCGGTCTTCCCGGATCTTGGGATTGGCCAGGAACTGGGACGGATTGTAGTAGAAGACCGGCTTGCTGTTTCCGGTGCTAGATAGGAAAAAAAGGGCAAGGGCTCCAACCGTGATGATCAGGCCCACTGTCCATTTGACCTTCATGATCAGTCCTCCTCAGGCGCGCTCCGGCACGGCCGGGGGCCCATTGTAAGGCAAAACGGGGTACGCCTCAAAATATTGCCGCCCGCAGGTTTTCAGCCGCTCTCATGGGCGCTTCTCGGCCTCTTTCGCCAAGGCGCGCAGAGCCGGTATGGCGGCGAAGGGGTCGGCCAGGCCGCAGAACAGGCGGATGGCCGCGATCCCTCCGGCTCCGGCGGCGGCCACCTCGCCGATGCGAGGGGCGCTCACCCCGCCCAGGGCCAGCACGGGCAGGGGGGCCTTGCGGCAGACCTCCGCGAAACGTTCTACTCCCAGGGGCCGTCCGAGGGGGCTCTTGGAGGGCGTCTCATAGACGGGCCCGAGGGTCACGGCGTCTGCCCCGGCGGCGGAGGCCTCCATCACCTCGGACTCGCTGTGGCAGCTGCGGACCACAAGGAATGGCCGGGGGAAAGCTCGCCGGACCGAATCGGTGGGCAGTCCGTCCGAGGGGAGGTGTACGCCGTGTGCCCCTGCCGCAGAGGCCAAGTCCGAGCGCCCGTTCAAGAGAATTCGCGCCCCGAAGCGCCGGGATTCCTGGACAAGGATTCGCAGGACGTCGAACAGGGTGCGATCGGGCAGGTCCTTCTCGCGGATCTGGAGCCAGTCCACACCCGCCCTGAGAAGCGTGGAGGCTTGCTGTACCAGATCACCTCCGGCGGAGAGGCGGCGATCGGTAATGGCGTAAAGGATCAAGGGGCCTCCCGGGCCACGCGGCCCTCCAGCCTGGCTCCAGGGCGCACGTTCAGCGCCCTGTACCGGAGCTCGCCCTCCCACTGCGCCCCCTCTGAAAAGGAGGCCACGCCGGCCACCGAGGCCTTGCCCTTGGCTTTGGAGCGGCATTGCAGTTCGCCGCTGCGGATTTCGCCCTCGAAGTCAGAGCCGGCCAGGAGGTGCGCGCACCCCGCCACCTCGATCGTACCCTTAAATCCGCCATGCAATTCAATCGTCTTCTGGGTCTTGAGCGTACCCTCCATGCGCGTTCCCGGGCCGATGCGGGTTGTCGGCGGCGGCGGTGGAGGGGCTTTCTTGAAAAACGGCATGTGTCCTCCCGGGCATGCAATGTAAGCGCCCCGCGCGGCAAATGCAACGGTCTTTTTGAGGGATGAGAGATGGGGGGTTTGCAGGCGAGCTTTCCAGTGGACCACGCCGCCCCCCGCCCTTCGAGACCCGCTGTCACGAAAAGCAAAGGCCGCCTGACCGGCGGCCTTTCCTCCCTGTTTCTCTGTCTCCCTGTCTCTCGCGTTCAATCTCTTTGGAGCGGGCGACGGGTCTCGAACCGGGCCTCCCTAGAAGTCTCGCGCCCAGAGGGCGCTGCGTTTCAAGGGAGGCCGCGGTTCCCGGGGCGGGACTCCCTCCGGGTTTTGTACGGCTCGGCGCCAAGCCGTTGGCGCCTGCGCCTTCAAAACCACGGAGGCCCCGGCCCTTCGAGACCCGCTGTCAACAAAAGCAAAGGCCGCCTGACCGGCGGCCTTTCCTCCCTGTTTCTCTGTCTCTCTGTCTCTCGCGTTCAATCTCTTTGGAGCGGGCGACGGGTCTCGAACCGGGCCTCCCTAGAAGCCTCGCGCCCAGAGGGCGCTGCGTTTCAAGGGAGGCCGCGGTTCCCGGGGCGGGACCCCCTTCGGGTTTTGTACGGCTCGGCGCCAAGCCGTTGGCGCCTGCGCCTTCAAAACCACGGAGGCCCCCGCCCTTCGAGACCCGCTGTCAACAAAAGCAAAGGCCGCCCGACCGGCAGCCTTTCCTCCCTGTTTCTCTGTCTCCGTGTCTCTCGCGTTCAATCTTTTTGGAGCGGGCGACGGGTCTCGAACCCGCGACCTCAAGCTTGGGAAGCTCGCGCTCTACCAACTGAGCTACGCCCGCCCAGGTTGAAGAGAATACCTACAGAGCGGCCTCGGGGTCAAGGGGCCGGCGCACGATTTGCTCGGTTGCGCGTTGGAGGCGTAGGGGGGTACAATGCGTCCGCTCCTCTCCCCAGGCGCCAAAGTGCGGCGCCGCGGGGTTTTCCCTTGAGGTGAAGCCCATGCGGCGTTTGTTCTGCGCCATCCTGTTGCTGATCGTGGGGCTGGTTCCCCTACGTGCATTGGACTTGAGAACACCGGCGGGGACCATCACGCTCCGCCAGCGGACGGCGGAGGGCACCACGTGGGTGTGCGCGAGCCAGCTGGCGGAGGCCCTCCATGGGACCTTTACGCGGGACGCCGTGTCGGCATATCCGGTTCTCATTGTCTCGGGCCATCGGATCCTGATTTCCACCGCGACGCCCGTGGCCTCCGTCGACGGAAATCTCATCAACCTCTCGCACGTACCCAACGAAGGAGAGGGCTGCCTGTGGTTGCCCGAGGAGTTCCTCACGAGCGTCCTGCCCAAGGCGCTGGGGGGGAGCGTGGTGGTGGTGGGCTCGGCCACATCTCAGGCGCCTTCGGCGCCCAGGCCGGTGCCCGCTACGGCGCCGGGGCGGACGAGCGAAAGAGTGGGGGTGGACCTTGCGGTGGGGGCCGACTATGCCCGGGTGACGCTCACCGGAGACGGCCTCTCCCGCGCCCAGGTCAGACAGGAAGGGCAGGAGGTGGTGGTGCAGCTGGCGAAGGGAGGCTTTGCCGAAGCGCATCGGGAGGTCGGGAAGGGGATTCTCGAGAACCTGAGCGCACAGGGCAATTCCCTTCGGCTTGCTCTCGGAGCAGGTTTTCAGCGCTTCGAGACCCTCAGGCTGCTCAAGCCGGAACGGCTCGTCATATTGTTGAAAGGGAAAGACCAGACGGTCCCCGCATCGCTGCCGCCGGCCCAACAGCCCCCGCCTCCGGGCGGCCAGGGGGCGGCGCAAGTGCCCAATGCCCCACCCGTCAGGACGCAGGCCTTCGATGTCATCGCCATCGATCCCGGCCACGGCGGAGCCGACACCGGTGCCTTGGGGCCGGACGGCCTGGAAGAGAAGGATCTGACCCTGGCGATCGCCACCAAATTCGCCAGCGATCTCGAAAAACAAGGATTGAAGGCGGTTCTCACGCGGACCTCCGATGTGACGGTGCCGCTCCAGCAGAGGACCGCCCTGGCCAACTTCAACCAGGCCGACCTCTTCATTTCGATCCACATCAATTCTGCCCCCACCGCCAAGGCCCATGGAACCGAGACGTATTACCTGAGCAAGCAGGCCACCGATCTCTGGGCCAGCCAGCTGGCCGACAAGGAGAACGCTGCCGGCGGCGACGATTCCTCGGCCCCCGCCGGAGGGCTCAACCTCGTGCTGTGGGATCTGGCGCAGACTTCGCACATCGTGGAGAGCGCCGCCTTGGCGGAGACCATACAGGATGAATTCAACACCCTTCTGGGCACGCAGAACCGCGGCGTGCGCCAGGCTCCCTTCGTCGTCCTGGAAGGGGCCCAAATGCCTGCGGTGCTCGTGGAAGTGGCCTTTCTCTCCAACCCTTCCGAAGCCAAGAAGTTATCCGACTCTACCTTTCAGGATCAGGTGGCCAACGCGTTGACGCAGGCCGTTCTCCGGTTCAAGGCACGCTATGAGAACCCCAATCCGACGGCCCCCACACCCTAGCCTCCTGGCGGCTCTCGGGCTGGCCTTGCTCCTCGTGGCCGGGTGCAGGCACGCGCCCGCCGGGAAACCAGCCGCGTCCCAGTCTCAGCAGGCTCAAACCAACGCGAATCAGGCCATGGTTCAGCGCACCCTCCTCTATCCGTCGGAGGAGGACATGCTCCTGACCGAGTTCCAGGTCATGCTGCCGGATCTCGGCAGCGACCAGCAGAACATGCAGGCCATGATCCAGCGATATCTCGACGGGCCGGCCGGGGATGGGCAGGTGCTGCCCTTTCCGGACAACTGCACCGTGCGCAGCCTCTTCATCCTCGGGGAGAACCAGGTCGTGGTGGACCTGGGCGGGCCCGTGAAAACGGGAGGGGGTTCGGCGACCGAGCTGGCCAGGGTGTATGGGATCATCGACACGCTCAACCAGAACTTTCCTCAGATCACCGCGGTGAAGATCCTGGTGGACGGCCAGGAGACCGAGACTCTGCTGGGTCACGTGGATCTGAGCCATTCACTGCCTCCTGAGCCGGGCATGTTAGAGTCCTACGCTCCGCCCTCGTCGCCTGACCAGCCTCCCGCACCATCGGATTCATCTTCCGGGGCGACAAGCGATGCCCATCCGTAGGGGCCCCATCGGTGTCTTCGATTCGGGAGTCGGTGGGCTGACGGTGGCCGCCGAGATCCGGCGGGCCATGCCCGCGGAGGATATCCTCTATTTTGGGGACACGGCCCGCGTCCCTTACGGGAACAAGTCGCCGGAGACGGTCACCCGTTACTCCAGGGAGATCGCGCGCTTTCTGGGGGCCAAGGGCATTCGCTTCCTGGTGGTAGCCTGCAATACGAGCAGCGCCCTGGCTCTGGATTCCCTCTGCGCCGAGGTGAGCGTGCCGGTGCTCGGGATGATCGAGCCGGGGGCCAGGGCCGCCGCCGAGACCACGGGAACGGGCCGGGTGGGGCTCATCGGTACTCGCGCCACGGTGCAAAGCGGCGCCTACGAGAAGGCGGTGCTGGCGCTGAACCCCTCCATCCAGGTTTTCTCGCAGGCTTGTCCGCTCTTCGTGCCGCTGGTGGAGGAGGGGTGGGCCCAGGACCCGGTCGCCGAGGAGGTGGCGCGCCGGTACCTGAAGCCTCTTCTTGAAAGAGGCGTGGACACGCTCATCCTAGGCTGTACCCACTATCCCGTGCTCGGCTCGGTCCTGCGCCGGGTCGCCGGGCCTTCCGTGAAGCTCCTCTCCTCATCGCAATGCGCGGCGAAGGCTCTTCAGGACGCCTTGGCGGGAGAGTGCCCCCCCGAGGGTGCCGGACCGGGTAGCAGGGGCGGCCTGCGCTGTTACGTCACCGATGCGGGGACCCACTTCCGAGAGGTGGGCGAACGCATCTTGGGCGAGCCCCTTACGGAGCTCATACCGGTAGAAGAAGAAAGGCTGGTGTTGGCATGAGACCGGACGGTCGTAAACCGGGCGAGCTCCGCCCCGTCGCTATTCATCCGGGATTCCTCAAGTACCCCGAGGGCTCCTGCCTGGTGGAGTTCGGCAATACCAAGGTCCTGTGCGCGGCCACCGTGGAGGACAAGGTGCCGCCCTTCATGAAGGGCACGGCCCAGGGGTGGATCACGGCCGAGTACGGGATGCTCCCCGCGGCCACGCAGCAGCGCACGCCCAGGGAGGCCTCCAGAGGGAAACAGTCGGGCCGCACCCAGGAGATCCAGCGCCTCATCGGCCGGTCGCTCCGCTCGGTGGTGGACTTCGCATCCTTTCCGGACAAGACCGTCTGGGTGGACTGCGACGTCATCCAGGCCGACGGGGGCACCCGCTGCGCCGCCATCACCGGCTCTCTGGTCAGCGTGGCCATGGCCTTTCACCACATGGTGGAGGCCAAGGTCATCAAGTCGTTTCCCATGAAGCACCTGCTCGCCGCCGTGAGCGTCGGCATCCTCAGGGGGGAGAAGGTGCTGGATCTCAGGTACAGCGAGGATTCCATCGCCGAGGTGGACATGAACGTCGTCATGACCGATGACGGCCGGTTCATTGAGGTCCAGGGTACCGCCGAGCAGGCGCCCTTTTCGAAGGGCGATCTCGACCAGCTCCTGGCCCTGGCCGCACAGGGCATCGACCAGCTCCTGGCGCTCCAGCGTCAGGCGCTACCCTTCGATCTGTCGGTCTACAACCTCTGAAGCTCAGGGCGCTTTGGGCGCCGCAGCCTGCGGGACCTCTGCCGGGTGGGGGTTGAGTCCTTCAACGCGGGGTGGGGTGCGGTGTTTCGGTGCCTCCTTCTTCTCCCGTTTCTCCTGGGGCGGGAGGTCGTTCCGCGTGTCGCGGTCGTACATGTTCGACACGATCTTCCGAACCGGTTCGCCCTCGGGGAAGGCGGCCAGATAGCCGGTCGCCGTGGTGCCGTAAAGCTTCAGGCAGATGCTCACCCAATCGTAGCCGGGGACCTCTCCGGAGAAGGTGAAGATCACCGGGCCGAGGTTCGGGAAGGCCAGCGTGCCCTTGGCCTCGATGAGCAGCTTGTGGGGCTCGTCTTCCCACCGGAATTCGCCGGTCCGGGTGTTAAGCCAGAAGCGGGCCCGTCCGTAATCGCTCTTCAGGAACAGGTCGTAGGAGGGTGAGGCGAGGGAGAGGGCGGGAGCGAAAAGGACCGAGGCCAGAAGAATCAGGATCGGCAGCCATCTCTTCGCCGTCGGGACACGCATGGCGGAAGGATACCACGGAACGCCGCCGGTCACCGGGCGATGGACGAGGCTTTGTAGCGCGAGACCTTGCTGATTTTGTTGGCGGCGTCCACGAGGACGACCCTGGGCTGGAAGGTGCGCGCCTCCATGGCGTCCATCTGGGCGTACGCGCAGAGGATCACCACGTCTCCTTTCTTGACCAGGTGAGCGGCGGCCCCGTTGATGCAGATGGTCCCCGAACCGGGCGGGGCCTCGATCGTATAGGTGGTGAGCCTCGCGCCGTTGGTCACGTCGAGGATGTCGACGGCTTCGTAGGGCAGGATGCCGGCGGATTCCAGCAGGGACTGGTCGACCGCCACCGAGCCCTCGTACTCCAGGTCGGCGTCCGTCACGGTGGCGCGGTGGATTTTCCCTTTCAACATCGTCACTAACATGCTCCGCTCCCTCCCCTCAGGGTGTCAGGTAGGCGTTGTCGATGAGCCGGGTGGCCCCGAAGAAGACCGCCAGGGCCAGCAGGGACGGCCGGGCGACGGTTTCCACGGGCGCCAGGTTTTCGGCGTCCACGAGCTCGACGTAGTCTATCCGGGCCAGGGGGGCCATCCCCAGCCGCGCCCGGGCGGCCCCGGCGAGCCTTTCCGCCCTGCGCTCGCCCCTGGCAAAAAGGGCGGACGCCGCCTCCAGCGACGCTTTGAGGGCAGGCGCCTGGGCCCGCTCCTCGGGCGAGAGATAGACGTTTCGGCTGCTCATGGCCAACCCGTCGGTCTCCCGCACGATGGGTGCCACGAGGATCTCCACCGGAAGATCCAGGTCCCGAACCAGTCTCCGGACGACCGCGGCCTGCTGGGCGTCCTTCTGACCAAAGACCGCGAGGTCCGGCTCGCAGGTGCACAGCAGCTTGGTGACGACCGTGGCCACGCCCCGGAAGTGGCCGGGCCGGCTCGCTCCACACAGGCCCGCGCTCACGGGCCCCGCCACTTCCACCGAGGTGCAGAACCCCGGAGGATAGACCGCGGGGACGTCTGGGGCGAACAGCGCCTTCACCCCCTCCCGCTCGCAGAGGGTCCGGTCCCGCTCGAAATCCCGGGGGTAGCGGTCCAGGTCCTCACCGGGGCCGAACTGTCCGGGGTTGACGAAGAGGGAGACCACGACCGCCTCGGCGCCCTGACGCGCCAGTCG
>JAJYCJ010000108.1 GCA_021778515.1 Acidobacteriota bacterium | reverse complement strand
CCGCCCCGAGGCCGGTGAGATCTGGGTAGGCGGCCACCCGGTGCTTCCCGATGCCCTGGAGTTCAGGCGGCGCCTGGGGTACGTTCCCGACAGGCCCTTCCTCTACGAGAAGCTCACCGGCTGGGAGCACCTCGAGTTCCTCGCGCGGGTTCATGGCTTGTCGGGCTGGCAATCCAGGGCCGAAGATCTGCTGGCCCTGTTCCGCCTGACCGACTGGCGGCACCAGCTCATCGAGGGCTACTCCCACGGCATGCGCCAGAAACTCGTCATCACGGGGGCACTGCTCCACCGGCCGGAACTTCTGCTGGTGGACGAACCCATGGTAGGGCTGGATCCTCGCAGCGCCAGGGACATGAGGGCCCTGTTCCTGCGCCTGGCGGGCGAGGGCGTGGGGCTCTTTCTTTCCACCCATTCTCTCGACCTGGCCGCCGAGCTGGCCCACCGCATCGGCATCCTTCACCACGGCAAGCTCATCGCCGAGGGCGGCTTCCCCCACCTCCAGGCGCTGGCCCAGCAGCCTGAAAGCAGCCTCGAACAGGTCTTCCTCCGCCTCACGGATGAAGCCGGCCCGGACGTCCTTGAAGGGACCTCCGAGGGAAATCCATGAGGGGCCCGCTGAGCCCGAGGGTGGGGCTCGTCCTTGGGGGGGGCGCGGCACGCGGTCTGGCGCACTTAGGCGTCCTGAAGGTGCTTGAGGCAGAGCGGGTGCCCGTGGATCTCATCGTGGGCTGCAGCATGGGCGCCATGGTGGGGACCCTCTACGCTCTTTATGGAAACGCGAGGGACGCCGAACTCCGCATGGCGGAGTTCACGAGTTCGCCCCACTTCAAGCAGGATCCCTACCTGGACCTCCAGACGATGACCCCCCTTGAATCGGATGACAGGGGCCTGGTCAGCAGCATGAAGAGGTTCTACAAGATGGGGGTCTTCTTCGCCACAACCCTCTTCAGGGAGAGCTACATCGACCCCGCCCAGTTCGAGCACGACGTGGGAGCCATCATCCCCGACTGCCTCCTGGAGGAATCCCCCACTCCCATCGCTCTGGTCGCCACGGACCTGGCCAGCGGCCAGGAGGTGGTTCTCACCTCCGGCCCGGCCCGAAAGGCGGTGCAGGCGAGCAGCGCCATCGCGGGAATCTTTCCGCCGGTCCAGATGGACGGCAAGGAGCTGGTGGATGGGGGCTTCGCGGATAAAGTGCCGGTCGAGGTGGCTTTCCGGCTGGGAGCCGACGTGGTGATCGCCGTGGACGTCTCGTCCGACGTTCAGGATTCGCAGGAGTTCAGCCGGCGCGGCACGGCCATCAGCACGCGGGCCGGGGCCATCACGGCGGAGACGCTGAAGCGGCTCCAGATGCGCTTCGCGGACGTGGTGATCCGGCCGGGAGTACAGGATTTCCACTGGGCGGACTTCGCCGCGCTGGCCGCGATCGTACCGAAGGGAGAGGAAGCTGCCAGGGCTTCACTGCCGGCGATCCGCCGGTCCATCTCCAGGGGGCGGTGGAAGAGGGCCGGTCGCCTCGTCGGACTGCCCCGCCGCTGGCGGGTGGACCTCCGGGCCTGATTGCTCCGCCGCTGACTCGGGGCGGGCCTTTGCTCCTCCAGCGCCAGTCGGAAGGCTCATGACCAGGGCCGTCCAGGTGGGAAACAGGTCGAAGCCCGGCAGGAGCTCGGCCACGAAGCCCAGCGCCAGCCTCGCCCGGAAGCCCAGGATCCCCCAGAGCAGCGCGGCCGTGACCAAGTCGAGCGCCAGATCCCAGGGCGAGGCGGCTCCCTCAAAAAACAGGGGGAAGAAAACAATCTGCGCCAGGTCACAGGAGACGGCCACGACCAGCGCCGCCGCCTTCCGCCTGGGCCGCACCTCGACGCCCGCGATCGCCGACGGGAACAGTCTCTGGAGGAGCGCCAGCAACCCTCTCATGGGCTCAAGGATACACGGACAGGCTCTCCCCAGACAGCCTCTCCCAGATTCCGCGATGCCCGGTCGCTCATCACGCCCAGCTTCTCACTTTTCACTTTTTACTTTTCACTTTTTACTCTTTACTTCCCTCACCCCGCCCTCACCCAGCGGATCACCTCGGGGATGGAAGGCCTCTTTCCCGTCATGAGGATGCCCACCCGATAGACCCTCGCCGCCGCCCAGGCCACCACCACCGTCCCGCCCACCAGGCTCACGACGCTGGCGGCGATCTGCCAGAGCGGCACGTCCACCACGGAGACCCTGAGCAACATGGTGATGGGCGTACAGAGTGGGATCAGGCTCATGGCGACGACCCAGGGCGCATTGGGGTTCTGGATCGTGGGGACCATGAGCATGATGGGGACGATGAGGAACATGGTCACCGGCATCTGCCATTGCTGGGCCTCCTGCTGGGTGGTGCAGGTGGCCCCCACGGCCGCGTAGATGCTCGAATAGAACATAAAGCCGAACAGGAAATAGAACACCAGCAGCACCATCTCCATGGGGCGGAGCCAGGGACCCGTGGATTGCGCCTGCAGGTTCATGGGATTGGCCAGATAGAGACCGGCGCCGAGGAGAAACCAGATGCCATACTGGAGCAGCCCCACGGCGGCGATGCCAATGATCTTCCCCATCATCAGCTCGAAAGGGCGGACGGCGGAGAGGATCACCTCCACCACCTTGCTGTTCTTTTCCTCCAGGACTCCGTTCATGATGGCCACCCCGTACATGATGATCATCATGTAGATGAGCATGGCCAGGAGAAAAGGCTTGATGAAATCGCTGAATACCGAGCCCTCTCGCGTCTTGCCGCCCTTTTCCACCTTGACCATGCCCAGCTCTACCCTCCCCTTCAGCTTCTGGGCGATGGCCGGATCGAGCCCCATGCCCTGCAGGCGGTGCTGAAGGAGGGCCTCATTCACGCGCCCCTGGAGGAGGCCCTGGATCTGGGCGTTGGCCAGATTCTGAGCCATGTAGGTCGCCTTCAGATCCTCCTTGCCGTCGGGCTCCAGGAGGAGGACTCCGTCCAGCTTCTGGTCGCCGATGGCCTGCTTGAGGGCCCCCATACTGGCATCCGGCTTGGCCAGGTCGAGGGTCAGCGAATCGCGAACGCTCTTTTCGGCCTCCGCGTCCAGGCCGCCGCTCGTCTTTGCCGGCTTTCTGGTCTCGATGACCAAGGGCCCCGCCCAGCCGGTCTTGTCCACCACGACCACGTGGCTCTTCTTGGTTTGGACGACCTGGAGCAGGACCGAGCCCACCATGAGCCCGCCGAAGAGGAGCGGCGTCAGGATGGTCATGATCAGGAAGGACTTTTTTCGCACGCGCTCCAGAAACTCGCGCCTCACGACGGCGTAGATGTTGATCCAGTTAGTTCGCATGGCGCTCCTCCCCGGTCACCACCTTGACGAAGATGTCGTGCATGGAGGCCTGCGCCTCCTCGAATTTCGAGATCTTCACTCCCAATTCCAGGAGCCGCTTCAGGATCTTACCGGCGTGCGCGTCGGCCTTGAGGAAAAACCGGGCCTCGTTCGGCATGAGGAGGGTCTGCTCGGCCAGGTCGGCGAACTGGGACTCCTGCAGCGCGGCCCCGTCCGAGAACTGCACCTGCACGCCCCTCGCCCCATACTCGCGCCGGATCTGCGCCACGTCTCCGTGGAGCACCACCTGGCCCTTGTCGATGAGCGCGATCGAGTGGCAGAGCTTCTCCACCTGTTCCATCTGGTGCGTCGAGAGAATCACGGTGGTTCCCTGGCCGATGGCCTCCTCCAAGACCTCCATGAAGAGCTCCACGTTGACGGGGTCCAAGCCCGAGAAGGGCTCGTCCAGGATGGCCACCTTGGGCCGGTGCTGCAGCGCCACGAGAAGCTGGATCTTCTGCTGCATGCCCTTGGACAGCTCGTCCACTTTGTGCCCCTCCCACTGGGAAAGCCCGAGCCGCTTCAACCCGTCGGTGGCGCACCGGCCGGCCTCTGCCGTGGAGAGTCCCCGCAGGCAGCCGAAGAAGCGAAGCAGCTCTCCCACCTTCATTTTCATGTAGAGGCCGCGCTCCTCGGGGAGGTAGCCCAAGGTGGCGCTTGCCACCGATCCGCGCGGTTGGCCCAGAATGCCTATCTGCCCGGCATCGGGAAGATAGATCCCCATGGTCATGCGCATCAGCGTGCTCTTGCCGGCTCCGTTGGGCCCCAACAGCCCGAAGACGCCTCCGGACGGTATGCTCAGGGACAGGGGCCGCACGGCCTGTACGTCGCCGAATGTCTTGGCCACGTTCTCGTATTCGATGGCGTTCATCTCACCTCCATCCACAGAAACTGGCGGTTCTCCATACGGTGCCTGGCCGGTGGAAGTTTCTCCGCCGGACCCGAACGGTTGATAGGATAGCGCAGAATCCTCGCGGGAATCCTGTCGTTTCGAGCGGCGCCCGGCCGACCCTCGCCGGGTCATGGGATGCCGTCCCGCCCAAATTCCGCGATTGAAATGCGGGTGGCTTCGGCTTTGGTCAGCGTCCACGGGGGGAAGGCGTTGTCTCCCGGACGGGGAGGGCCAGGGGCTTCTCCCTCCGCGGCCCCGCCCCACGGGCAAGGCACATTGGAGCCCCACCCCGCCCTTGGGGCTTCCTGCCCGGGATCCAGTCTGGGGTCGGAGGCAACTCCCATCCCTTGGCGCGTGAAAACCGGCTTTCACGAAAACCACTTTCCATCTGCCCTTCGGCGCCGCTACCGGGTCCCATCGCGGGATTCCGGTCCCACGCCCAGGTTGACCCGGATCGCAGAATGGCTCTATCATGAATTGCCAATTGAATTGCAGAGGACTGAGGAAAGGAGGCCCGCTCATGGTTCGTAAGTTCGGTGCTGCGTTGGCAGTGGTGGTGGCATCACTGGTCATCCCCTTTTCCCTGACTGCACAGACGGTGACCGGGGCCATCTCGGGCCACGTCAAGGATGAAAACGGGCGGCCCATCGCGGGTGCGGTGGTGGAGGTGACCTCCTCCCACCTTCAGGGCGCCCGGTCCATGGCCACGGATGAGAACGGGGACTTTCTCATCGCCTACCTCCCTCCTGCCCACGACTACGCCGTCTCCATTCACGCCGAGGGCTACAGCAAGGTCATCCAGTCCAGGGTTCGCGTTGCCTTGGGAACGACCACGACTTTACGGGTGGTTCTCAGCGGAACGGGCACCAGTTTGGAGGTAAGGGCCACCCCCTCCCTGCTCGACCTCAAGGACAGCAAGATCAGCACCGATCTCAGCCAGGAGACGCTCCAATCTCTCCCTATCGGCCGGCAGTTCCAGCAGGCCTTCTACCTCGTGCCCAACGTGGTGGATTCGGGCCTGACGCTCGAGCCCGGCAACCCCGGCGTGGCCGGCTCGACGGCCAGCGAGAACGTCTTTATCGTGGACGGCCTCAACATCACCGACCCCGTGGGCGGCGTGCTGGCGAGCAACTTCAACTACAACTTCGTGCGGGAGATCCAGATCACCACTGCAGGCGCCAGCGCCGAATACGGCCCCAGCACGGGCGGCCTGTTCAACATCCTGACCAAGTCGGGGAGCAACGAGTTCCACGGCGAGGTCTTCGGCTACTACACCAACGAATCCCTGGCCGCGAGCGCCCAGACCCCGGGGCTCTCGCTCGACCTCTCTACGCCGCAGCCCTTTCACAACTACGACTATGGGTTCGACCTGGGAGGCCCAATCCTGAAGGATCACGTCTGGTTCTTCGTGGGCTTCAATCCGACCCTAAGGACCCAGCATTTTCAGGGGCTCTCCGTCGTCCAGAACGTGTACACGGGCCAGACGCACTTCCTCCCCTATCGCTACGACGATTTGAGCAAGGACTGGCTGGGGCTGGCCAAGTTCACCTTCCGGGCGAATGACCGACACAACTTCGAGCTCAATTTCATCACCGACCCCACCCACGGCTGGCTGAACGAGGGGGCCGGCAACACCGGCTGGCAGTCACCAACCGTTCCCAGCGTCCAGCCTGACTCGCAGCGGACCCGCCGCTACCTCACCGGCTATTCGGCGGGGCTCCGGTGGTTCGCCAATTGGACCGACAATTTCTACCAAGAGTCGGAGATCGCGCACGTCCACACGGTGGCCGAGATCCTTCCGTGGGACCAGTCGGGCTACGGCGAGCCCCAGATCATCAACAACGACTGGGCTCCCGCCGTGAGCGTCGGCAACGGCACGGGCACCCTGTACTGGGACACGCGGGACCGCACGCAGATCAGCTCCAAGGTGACCTATCTCGTCCACCGGAACGAGATCAAGTTCGGCTTCGAGTGGGAAGATCTGAAGTGGGACAGCTACAACGGCTACACGGGCGGGGTCCAATATACGGTGCAGGGGGGCTTCCCCGGGACCAACCCCTTCTCGCCGAACCCGAGGGACTACGCGTACGTCATCGCGAATTCCCTCCAAAACCCGCATTCCAAGGATAACGGCCGGTACATCGCGGGCTTCGCCCAGACCAAGTGGTCGACCACGGACTACCTGACCCTGGCCGCGGGACTGCGTTGGGAGCACAACGAGCTCCTCCCCAGCAGCGCCCAGAGCGTCTCGTTCAACTCCTTCTCGCCGCGCGTGGGCCTCTCCTGGGATTTCATGCACGACGGAAAGTCCAAGTTCTACATGAACCTCGGCCGCTACTACGACCGTCTGCCCATCGCCGCCACCTACCTCATGGATCCGGGCCACGAACAGTACACCGACGTCAGCTACCTGGGCCAGCCCGTTTCGCATTACGTGTTCGGCGCCACGCCCCTCCGAGTGCTGGGGGGAACCAAGAACCAGTACAACGACGAGTTCCTGGTGGGCGCGGAGTACGAGCCGCTGCCCAACCTTCTGATCGGCTTCAACGCCCTCTACCGCGAGCTGGGCAGGGTACTGGAGGACGTGGGCTACTACGACAGCCATGGGAACTTCAGCTTCCTCCTCATGAACCCGGGCTCCTCGCAGTGGCCGGCCGTCATGCAGGGGTGGGCGCGGATCCTGCCGGACTACGAGCGCTTCCCCAACCCCATCCGCCACTATTCGGGCTACACGCTGAACGTGGAGCGCCGCTTCTCGCACCACTGGTTCCTGAATGCCAGCTACACGCTCTCCTTCCTCCAGGGAAACTACGAAGGCGGCTCGGGCGGTTACGGCGTGGACGCCCTGGCCCCCACCGTCTCCACGGCCTACGACTTCCCCGAGCACATCCTCAACATGAACCGTTACGGCTGGCTGCCCGAAGACGTCCGCAACAACTTCAAGCTTCAGGCCAGCTACCGCTTCGACTGGGGCCTCCTGCTCGGCGTGAATTTCAACGCCCGGAGCGGGCGCCCGTACGACAAGCTCTTCAGCTACCCCTTGAGCGGACCCGGCTACGGGACCATCTTCGCCGCCCCCCGCGGCTCCGACCGGCTGCCCGGCGTATGGCAGCTCGACCTTCACGCCCAGTACGACTTCAAGATCTGGCGCTCGGCCCTCTCCCTCTTCTTCGACCTCTTCAACGCCACCAACCGCCAGACGGCCCTCACCGTCGATCAGAACTACTACCTGCCCCCGACTACTCTCTCCCAGGTCTTCTCGGGCCAGCTCGTCAGGGACCCGAACTGGGGTCGGTCCACCTCCCTTCAGGCTCCTCGGTCTTTCCAAGTGGGCATGAAGTGGAGCTTCTGACTCTGTCCTTCCACCCGGGAGAGCTGGGCCTCTCCCGGGTGGAAGGCGGAGGGTGGAGGGCGAAGGAGGGTCCGCGGCGGCGAAGAAGCGCCGGCTTCGAGTCCTCGGGCCTTCGTGGTGAGATCCTTCCCAAATTCCGCGATTGAAATGCGGGGTGCTCCGGCCAAGGTAGAGGTTTGCGGTGGAAGGGCGTTGCCCCTTGGGAGGGGAGGGCCTGACGCTTTTTCCCGGCTCCACGGGCCAAGTCCGTTGGGGCCCCACCCCGCCCTTGGGGCTTCCTCCCCCGGGATCAAGTCCGGGGTCGGAGGCAACCCAAGTCCCCTGGGGGGGTGAACACCGTTTTTCGGGAAAGGATGGTCACGCTGGCCTTTCCTCGATATGGATATGCGCCTTTCCAATCGCGGGATCGGGGATCCGTCGTTTCGCTTGCACGCTCCCGTGGTTTTCGGGCATACTCCGCTAGTATGCTGTCCCAGAGCTTGGTTTGCAGCGGAAGCAGGTGACAGACGGCACACGCAGGGGCGGAGCCCCTTGGGAAGTTGGGAAGTGTCGTGTCCCGGAACGAGACCATGGTAACCGCAAGACGGGGACACAACACCAGAGCGGGAGTCGAGGGTGGCCGCAGACCTCAAGTACCACTACATCGCCGTGGAAGGACCCATAGGGGTGGGCAAGACGACCCTGGCCCAGGCCCTGTCCAAGAAGCTGGGCGCGACCCTGCTCATGGAAGATCTGCAGAACCCCTTCCTGCGGGACTTCTATGCCGGGAGGAAGGGAGCCGCCTTCCAGTGCCAGCTCTTCTTCCTTCTCACCCGCTACCAGCAGCAGCAGCAGCTGGTTCAGCGCAGTCTGTTCGACAGCCGGCTGGTGGCCGATTACGTCCCGAGGAAGGACAAGATATTCGCCTACATCAACCTGGACGATTCGGAGCTCATCCTCTACGAGAAGCTCTTCGCCCTCCTCATGGCCTCGGTCCCCAGACCGGACGTGGTCATCTACCTCCAGGCCACCACGCCGGTCCTTCTGAAGCGCATCCGCGGCCGCAACCGCGACTACGAGAGCAAGATCTCCGACGAGTACGTGGAAGAGCTCAACAAGGCCTACAACTACTTCTTTTTCCACTACCAGGATACGCCCCTCTTGATTGTTAACACCAATGATGTAGATTTTGAGAAGGACCCCTCCGAGCTGGAGCACCTGATCGCTCAGGTGAATCGGCTGGAGAATGGGGTTCTCTTCTACGCCCCGCTGGGATCCGCCTAGCGGACCTGGACGGGGACGGAAGTTCGTCTTCTTTTGCTTTCCCTCAAGCCCAGAGGCGTCGACCGACGGGATGGGGAGAAAGGAGTTGAACCATGTCGAAAATGCGGCAGGCTCTGCCCCAGGCCATCACCGTGCCGGTCGTCCGTGCGCGCAAGGCATCCGGCGAGAAGGTGGTCATGCTCACCGCCTACGATTATCCCTCCGCCAGGATCGCCGAGGACTCCGGCGCCGATGTTCTGCTCGTGGGAGATTCCCTGGGAATGGTGGTGCAAGGCCGCTCCGACACCCTCGGCGTGACCCTTGAGCAGATGGTGTACCACTGCACCATGGTGGCCCGGGCCGCCAAACGAACGCTCGTGGTGGCAGACATGCCCTTTCTCACCTACCAGGCCGGCCCCCGCGACGCGCTCATCAACTGTGGGCGCTGCCTCAAGGAGGGCGGTGCGCAGGCGGTGAAGATCGAAGGAGGCGCGCGGCGCGCGCCCCTCGTCCGCCGCCTCGTGGAGAACGACATTCCCGTCATGGGGCACATCGGCCTTACCCCCCAGTCGCTCCACGCCCTCGGCGGGTTCAAGGTACAGGGGCGGACCCTCGAAGCCCAGGAGCAGTTGCTGAAGGACGCTCTGGCCCTGGAGCGCGCGGGGGCCTTCTCCCTCGTGCTCGAGTGCGTCCCCTCGGAGGTGGCCAGGGAGATCACCGCCGCCGTTCGGATCCCCACCATCGGCATCGGCGCCGGGCCTTACTGCGACGGACAGGTGCTCGTCTTTCATGACCTGCTCGGGCTCTACGAGGGCCACCTGGCCCGGTTCGTTCGGCCCTACGGCGACTTTGGGCGCCAGATGCGAGAGGCCCTTTCCCATTTTGGAGAGGACGTGCGGGGCGGAAAGTTCCCCACGGAGGAGGAGGCCTTCCACCTCCAGACCGACACCGCCCGCGCCGCGGCGAAGAAGGAGGGCCATGGAACTCCTTAAGACTCCGGCGGAGGCGCGGGCCTTCAGCCGCGGCGCGAAGGCGCGCGGGGAGCGCGTGGCGCTGGTGCCCACCATGGGGTATCTCCACGAGGGCCACCTCTCCCTCATCCGACTGGCGCGTCAGGGCGCCGAGGCGGTCGTGGTCTCCCTCTTCGTCAACCCCGGACAGTTCGGCCCCGGTGAGGACCTGGACCGCTACCCCCGGGATTTCGAGCGGGACCGCACCCTCTGCGAGCGGGAGGGGGTGAAGGCGCTGTTCGCCCCAGCCGTCCCCGCGGTCTATCCTCCGGGGTTCTGCACCTCGGTGGAAGTGGCGGGGCCCGTGAGCGCGGGCCTGTGCGGAGCGAGCCGGCCCGGCCACTTCCGGGGCGTGGCCACGGTCGTCACCAAGCTGCTGTGCACCTGCGAGCCGGACCTCGCGGTCTTTGGCCAGAAGGACGCCCAGCAGGCC
>JAJYCJ010000107.1 GCA_021778515.1 Acidobacteriota bacterium | reverse complement strand
CGTGTCCGCTGAGGCCTCCCGGGCCGAGGCGTCGGCCCGCCGGTCGCAAGACGTCTCCCTGCTGGCGGGGCTCCTGGCGCTCGCGGCCAGCGTGATCGTGCTGTGGGCCACGATCCGCTCCATCCGGAGGCCCCTGGAGCGCCTCGCGAACGCCACCCACGCCGTGGCAGGCGGCCGCTTCGACCTGCAGCTTCCCAGCCGGGGCCGGGACGAGTTCGACCAGCTCGCGGAGGACTTCAACGTCATGGTGCGGCGGCTCTCGGAACTGGACCAGATGAAGAAGGACATCCTCTCTCACGTCTCCCACGAGCTGAAGACTCCGCTGGCCGCCGTGCAGGAGACCCATCAGCTCATGCTGGAGGGGATTGCCGGGCCGTTGACGGGGGACCAGCGCCGGCTTCTCGAAATGAACCTCCAGAGCGCCAGGAGACTCTCGGCCATGATCGCCAAGCTGCTGGACCTGGCCCGCCTGGAGGCGGGGGTGATGGAGTACGACCTCCGGCCGACGGATTTCTCGCAGGTGGTGGGCTCGGCCCTCTCCCTGATGGAGGTGCGGGCCGGCGAGAGGGGCATCGCCCTGTGCTCGGAGCTCCCGGAGGACACCCTGTGGGTGCGCGGCGACGGGGACCGCCTCTACCAAGTGGTGGAAAACCTTTTGGAGAATGCGGTCAAGTTCTCTCCGCCCGGATCCGCCGTGGAAGTGGCCGCCGCTTGGTCCGCCCAGGCCCCTGGGGGCAGGCGCGGTGATCTACTTGGCCCCGCGTCCGCGGGAGCGGCCGGCTGGGTCCTCCTGACGGTTTCCGATCGCGGCCCCGGCGTGCCCGACGATCAGAAAGACAGGATCTTCGACCGCTTTCACCAGGTGGCGCCGACGGGCAAGCGGGCGGGCGGAGGGGTCGGGCTGGGACTGGCCATCTGCCGGGAGATCGTATCGGCCCACGGCGGGGCTCTCTGGGTGGAAGACAACGCGGGGGGTGGCAGCCGATTCGGGTGCCTGCTGCCGGCGCCCGAGGGGGCCAAGCCTGCCGCCGCGCGAGGAGGAGGGGAGGAAAGGCAATGAGACCGCCCATTAGCAAAGCCGCATGGCCGCTTGCGGCCCTGCTTCTCCTGGCCTCCTGCTCGCCCGCGCTGCGGCAGGCCGACGGCTACTTCAAGGCGGGCGACTTTTCCCGGGCGGCCTCGGTCTACGAGGAGGTGCTCTCGACCCACCCCGGGCCCCGCGCCGATGCCCGGGCTCTCTACCGCCTGGGCGTCTCCAGGGCCGAGCCCGGCAGCCCGGCCTTCGATCCCGCGAAGGCGAGGGAGGCCTTCGAAACGCTTCGCCGAACCCACTCCGGTTCGCGTTACGCCCGCGAGGCGGCCCTGCCGCTTGCCCTGTTGGATGCCATGGAGAGGGCCTCGCGGGAAGCCGCACAGCTTCAGGCCCAGCTCAAGGCCGAACTGACCTCCTGCAACCGCCAGGGCCAGGAGGCGGCGGCCTCGGCCCAGCAGGACCGGTCCCGCAGCCAGGAGCAGCTCCAGCAGTTGAAGGCGCTCCTCGCCCAGAGGGAGCGGGAGCTGGAGGCCCTCCGGCGGCAGATGGACGAGCTCAAGCGCATCGACCTCATGCGGGGCCGGTGAGGGAAAGAAGTAAAAAGTAAAAAGTGAACAGTGAAAAGTGAAAAAAGCGAGGGCCCCACTCCTCTGAGGCGGTAGGAACGCTCTCCAGGGCAGGATGGGTGGAGGGGGTCGCACCTTCTCCAACGCTCATCCACGCCAAGGATACAGTCGACCAGTCTGCCTCCCGTCGGCAGCCCCCTTCTGCGTCGCGGCACTCGGGGGTCCGGACCAGTGGCATTCCCTGGAAATCCTGATATAATAAGCATTTCACGGAACCACCGTTGGGCCGTGGGGATGGGCGGGAGTGGTCCCGCGGAGGGCGCCGGAGATGGAACTCGACCGCATCAGGAACTTCTCCATCATCGCGCACATCGATCACGGGAAGACGACCCTCTCCGACCGGATTCTGGAGGCCACCCACGCGGTGAGCGAGCGCGAGATGGTGGCGCAGTTCCTGGACGGGATGGACCTGGAGAGGGAGCGGGGCATCACCATCAAGGCCCACGCCGTGAGCCTCCGCTACCAGGCCCTGGACGGCCATGAGTACCAGCTCAACCTCATCGACACCCCCGGCCACGTGGACTTCAACTACGAGGTCTCGCGGGCGCTGGCGGCCTGCGAGGGCGCCCTGCTGGTGGTGGACGCCACGCAGGGGGTGGAGGCCCAGACCCTCGCCAACGCCTACCTCGCCGTGGATCAGGACCTCGAAATCGTCCCCGTCATCAACAAGATCGATCTGCCCTCGGCCCAGCCCGAGCGGGTGGCCCAGGAGATCGAGGAGGTGGTGGGGCTGGACGCCACGGGCGCCATCCTGACCTCGGCCAAGGAGCGCATCGGCATCCAGGAGGTCCTGGAGGCGGTGGTGAAACGCCTCCCTCCGCCCCATGGTCTAAGGGAAGCCCCCCTGAAGGCCATGGTCTTCGACTCCTGGTACGACGCCTACCGGGGGGTCATCATGCTCGTTCGCGTGATCGACGGCCGCATCGGCGTGAAGGACCGCGTCCGCTTCATGAACTCGGGTACGGACCACGACGTGGAGGCCCTGGGGATCTTCACGCCCAAGCCCCTCGCCGTCCCGCTGCTGGAGGCGGGCGAGGTGGGATTCGTCATCGCCGGCATCAAGGAGGTCCAGGAGGTGCGCGTGGGGGACACCCTCACCTCACCGACCAACCCCACCAAGGAGGCCTTCGGCGGCTTCCGCAAGGTGAAGCCCATGGTCTTCGCGGGGCTCTATCCGGTGGATCCGTCGGACTACCCCAACCTGCGCGAGGCCCTGGACAAGCTCAGGCTGAACGACTCCTCCTTCGTCTTCGAGCCGGAGACGAGCGAGGCCCTGGGCTTCGGCTTCCGGTGCGGATTCCTGGGCTTCCTCCACATGGAGATCATCCAGGAGCGCCTGGAGAGGGAGTTCAACCTGGACCTCATCACGACGGCCCCCAACGTCCGATACCAGGTGCTCAACAGAAAGCAGGAGGTGGTGGACATCGAGAACCCCTCCCAGTTGCCCTCTCCGGTGGAGACGGAGGAGATCCGGGAGCCTTACGCTTCCGTCACCGTCCTCACGCGGAGCGAGTACGTCGGCAACCTCCTCCGGCTTTTCGAGGAGCGGCGGGGGACCCAGAGCGCCTTCCAGTACGCCTCGCAGGACACGGTCCTCCTCAAGTACGACATGCCGCTGAGCGAGATCATCGTGGACTTCTACGACCGCCTGAAGGCGCTCTCCCGAGGCTATGCCTCCATGGACTACCAGGTGGAGGGCTACAAGCCGGGCGACCTCGTCAAGCTGGACATCATGGTGAACGGCAAGCCGGTGGACGCCCTCTCCTTCATCGTCCACCGCGATCAGGCCGAGAGCCGAGGGCGGGCCATCGCCCAGAAGCTCAAGGAGTCCATCCCCCGCCAGCTCTTCGAGGTGGTGGTGCAGGCGGCCCTGGGGAGCCGCATCGTCTGCCGGACCGTCGTCAAGCCCCTGCGCAAAAACGTGCTCGCCAAGTGCTACGGAGGCGATATCACGAGAAAGCGCAAGCTTCTGGAGAAGCAGAAGGAGGGCAAGAAGCGCATGAAGCAGGTGGGCGAGGTTCAGATCCCCCAGGAGGCCTTCCTCTCCGTCCTCCGGGTGCAGGCCGGAGGAGACGAGAAGTAGCGGCGCGCCGCGGCCAAGCAAACGTTGTGAAATATAAGGGAATACTGTATACTCCCCATTTCGATGGGAGAGGTGTATGCACCTGGAGCGAATCGAGCAGATCCGGCGAGACTTTTCCCGTGATATCGAGGAGGCCTCCACCGAATCGGCCCTCTTGGAAGTGAAGGGGAAGTACGTCGGCAAGAAGAGGGGCGTCCTGCAGGAGCTGATGGCCGCGCTCAAGGCGCTGCCGCCCGAAGAGAGGCGCGCGTTCGGCCAGAGCGTGAACGCCCTGAAGGAGGAGATGGAGGCCGGCGTGGAGGCGGCGCTGGGGCGCACCCGCGCGGCCAGGAACGCTCCGCCTCCGGTGGACGTGACCCTGCCCGGCATCCGGCCCGAGCTCGGTACCATCCATCCCATCTCCCGCGTCCGGAGGGAGATCGAGGAGATCTTCCTCTCCATGGGGTACGCGGTGGCCTCGGGGCCGGAGGTGGAGGATGCCTACCACAACTTCGAAGCCCTCAACACGCCGGCCGACCACCCCTCGCGCGACATCCAGGACACTTTCTACCTGGAGGGCGACCTCCTGCTGAGGACGCAGACCTCCCCCGTTCAGATCCGCACCATGGAGGCGCGCAAGCCCCCCATCAAGATCATCGCCCCCGGTAGGGTCTTCCGCCGCGACGACGACGTGAGCCACTCCCCCATGTTCTTCCAGGTGGAGGGACTGGTCGTGGATGAGGGGATCACCATGGCCCATCTCAAGGGGACCCTCGCCCACTTCTACGCCAAGCTCTTCCAGAAGGACGTGGTGGTGCGCTTCCGCCCCTCCTACTTCCCCTTCACCGAGCCGTCGGCCGAGACGGACCTCTCCTGCGTGCTCTGCGACGGCGCGGGATGCCCGGTCTGCAAGCGCACCGGATGGCTGGAGGTGGGCGGCTGCGGCATGGTGGACCCCGCCGTGTTCGGCTTCGTGGGCATCGATCCGGAGCGCTACACTGGCTTCGCCTTCGGGCTGGGTATCGACCGCATGGCCATGCTCAAGTACGGCATCGACCACATCCGGCACTTCTGTGACAACGACCTGCGATTCCTGGAGCAGTTCTGAGGACGCCATGAAATTTCCCATCGGATGGATCGCACAACACGTGGAGCTGCCGGCGGACGAAGAGGCGGTGGCCCGCGCCTTCACCCTCTCGGGGAGCGAGGTGGAGGGCCGGGAGCACGTCGAGGGCGAGACGGTCTTCGACTTCAACATCACCGTCAACCGTCCGGACTGCATGAACGTCTACGGGTTGGCCAGGGAGGCATCGGTGCTGCTGGGCAAGCCCCTGCGGCCGCCGGATACCGACTGCGCGGAAGCGGGTCCGCCCGTGGCCGACCTCACCGGCGTGACCGTAGAGGCCCCCGACCTCTGCCCGCGGTACAGGGCGCGCGTCATCACCGGCCTCCGCGTGGGGCAGAGCCCCGCATGGATGCAGAAGCGCCTCATCCAGTGCGGGATCCGGCCCATCAACTCCGTGGTGGACGTGACCAACTACGTCCTCCTGGAGATGGGCCATCCCCTGCACGCTTTCGATATGGCCAAGCTGGCCGAGCGGCGCATCGTGGTCAGGAGGGCCCGTGCCGGCGAGACGATCGTCACGCTGGATGGGGTGCAGCGAAAGCTCGACGCGGAGCGGCTCGTCATTGCCGACGCCGTCCGCCCGGTGGCGCTGGCCGGCGTCATGGGCGGCGAGGAGACGGGGGTCACGGAGGCCACCGCGGATCTGCTGCTGGAGGGGGCCGTGTTCGATCCCGTCAGCATCCGCCGGACGAGCAGGGCCTTCGGCATGCACACCGACGCCTCCCACCGCTTCGAGCGGGGAGTGGACCCCGAAGGGCCCGTAGCCGCCCTGGACCGGGCCGCCCGCCTCATCGTCGAGCTCTGCGGGGGCCGACTGGCCAAGGGCGCCGTGGACGTTCGCCCGGCCCCGGCCGGCCCGCGCGCGGTGACCCTTCGGCACGCCCGCCTGGAGGCCCTTCTCGGCATGCGGGTGCGGCCGGAAAGGTGTTCATCCATCCTGCGCTCCCTGGGCTTCGGCCTCGAAGAGAGCGCCACCCGGGTCTGGGCGGTGACGGTGCCCTCCTTCCGCGTAGATGTCTCCAGGGAGGCGGACCTCATCGAGGAGGTGGTTCGGATCCACGGCCTCGAGGACCTGCCCTCCGAACTGCCCTCGGGCGTGGACCCGGTGGGAGGCAGACCCCCGGAGCAGGCCCTGGAGGAGCGCCTTCGCGACCTCCTCTGGGCTTCGGGGTGCAGCGAGACCATCCACATGAGCATGACCGACCCGGCCCTGGAGGCCGCATTCGGCGCGGGCCGGGAGCCAGCCCGACTCAGCAACCCGCTCACCCCGGCCTTCTCTGTGCTGCGCACCTCCCTGCTCGGCCCCATGGCCGCCTCCCTGGCCAGAAACCGCGCCAGGGGAGCCAGGCGGGCGTCCCTGTTCGAGTTGGGAAGGGTCTATCCCAGGGGGGACGACGGGGCCCAGCGGGAATCGTCCGGGCTGGCGATCCTCCTGTACGCGGATGCACCGCCCGCCCGTTGGGGATCCCCTCGGCCGCCCGGGCTTCTGGAGCTGAAAGGCAAGGTGGAAGCACTCCTCGAACGCCTGGGCATCCGTGCCTCGTTCGAATCCTCGGAGGGCCGCCCCTTTGCCGCCGGCTCGTGCGTGGCGGTGCAGGCGGGCCCCGTGAGGCTCGGTCGCCTCGGCGCCTTGGACCCTCAGGCTCTGGAAGCGGCCGGACTGAAGAGCGGGGCGGCCTACGGGGCGGAGCTCGATCTGGGAGCGCTATCCCCCTTGGAGAGCCAGCCGAAGTTCGCGGCGCTCTCTCGGTTCCCCTCGGTGGTGCGCGATTTTTCGGTGATGGTGGACAAGCGGGTCCCCTGGGGAGACCTGCTGGGCGCGCTCAAGAGCCTCCCGCTGGCCGACCTGAGGTCCGCTGACCTCGTGGACTGCTACGAGGGGAGGGGCGTTTCCGAGGGACAGCGCTCGGTGACTTTCTCATTGACGTTTCAGGCTGCCGACCGGACACTGACCGAAGCGGACGTGGCTCCCGTGGCCGACGCCGTGATGGGGGTCCTGGGTCCGCGTTTCGGCGCCACCCTACGCTAGGAGAGCCAGATGCTTTTCGATGGTGAAGGAAAAAGCGTCCAGAAGGAATTGTTTGAGAAACTCAAGGAGCGCGCTCGAGAGGTGTCGAGCGCGCTCAAGGAGCTCAGGAAGGAGAACGAGCGGCTGAAGGCCGAGGCTGCCGCTGCTCGCGCCGATGCAGACCGGCTCAAGGATCAGGTCGCCTTTTATGAAGGCGAACGCCAGGAGCTCAAGGCAGTGGTGGAGGAGCTTCTGAAGGAGTTCGAACAGGTCGCGCAATGAGTCAGAACGGGGATCACCTCGTGGAGTTGGACATCCTGGGCCAGACCTACCAGGTCCGGGTGCACGGCTCCCAGGAGTGGGCGCAGAAGGTTGGCGGCTTAGTCGACGAGACCATGCGGCAAATCCAGCGAGAAACGCGGCTCCAGGAAACCACCAAGGTGGCCATCCTCGCCGCCTTGAACCTGGCGGATCGTCTGATCACCCTCCAAGAGAATCAAGCGGCCGCGGCGGCCGAACTGCAATCGGTTTCGCAGCAGGTCGCCCAAGCCCTTGAGGAGGCTTTGCGCTGAACCAACCGCCCTGATCCCCCCTTGGCCCTAAGAGGGGAGGCGTACCTTGATCATAACCTTTGTGGTGGCCCTTCTGGCACTGCTACTGGGCGCCGGCATCGTGGCCGGCGTGTGGCGGATGCAGCACCGGAACGAGGTCCGCCAGGCCAGTTCCGAAGCGGATCTCATCCGCGACCGCGCCCGGAGGGAGGCGCAGCAGCTCGTCCAGGACGCGGAGGTGAAGGCCAAGGAGCGCCTGCTCGCCCGCGAACAGGCGCTCGAGAAGGAGTGGAAGAACAAGCGCCGTGACCTCTCCAAGCAGGAATCCGACCTGGCCGCGCGGGACCAGCAGATCGAGAGGGGCCAAGCCCAGCTCAAGGAGCAGCAGAACGAATTTCTGGCGCGCGAGAAGAAGCTGGCCCAGCGCGAGGAGATCGTCGACAAGGAGAAGCGGGAGGCCGAAACCCTCCTGAAGGCCCAGCGGAGCAAGCTGGAGGAGATAGCCGGCCTGTCCACCGCCGACGCCAAGGCCGAGCTCCTGCGGCAGCTCGAATACGACGCCCGCAAGGAAGCGACCCGCATCATCAAGAAGGTCGAGGAGAACGCCCGGGACAGGGCGAAGAACCTCGCCCGCATCATCACGACCCAGGCGGTCGAGAAGGTCGTCCCCTTCCTCCCCCTGGAGGGCGCCGTCGCCGTCGTGCGCCTCCCCAACGAGGAGATGAAGGGCCGGATTATCGGCCGGGAGGGCCGCAACATACGCGCCTTCGAACGGGTCACGGGGGTGGACGTGATCGTGGACGACACCCCCGAGATCATCATGCTGGCCAGCCACAACCCCCTCAGGCGGGAGGTGGCCCGCGTCACGCTCGAACAGCTGGTGGAGGACGGCCGCATCCATCCCGCCCGCATCGAGGAGTTCCACGAGAAGGCCCGGGAGCAGGTGGACGAGGTCATCATGCAGCAGGGCCGCGACACCCTGTTCCACCTGGGCATCCCCGACATGCACGAGCGGCTGATCCACCTCGTGGGACGCATGCGCTTCCGGATGATGCACGGGCAGAACCTGCTCGAACACAGCATCGAAACGGCCAAGATCGCCCTGTTCATGGCCCAGGCCCTGGACGCCAACGGGGACCTCGTCAAGCGGGCCGGCATCCTCCACGAGATCGGCCACATCGAGGAGAACATGGGCGACGTGCATCCGGCGCTGGCGGCCTCCCATCTGGCCAAGCGTTTCGGCGAGTCGCCGGCGGTTGCGGCCTGCATCGCCCACCTCCACGCGGACCATCCGTCCACGCTGCCCGAAGCCCACCTTCTGGAGACGGCCGAGAACCTCGCGCTTTCGGCCCCGGGGGTGCACAAGCACGGGCTGGAGAAGTACATCGAACACATGGACTCCCTGGAGCAGCTCATCATGACCTTCAAGGGGGTCAAGAAGGTCTACGCCATGAAGGCGGGCCGGGAACTGCTGATCCTGGTCGATTCGTCCAGCGTGGACGACGAATACACCATCTGGCTGGCCAAGGACATCGCGGAGCGCATCGAGCGCGAGGTCAAATTCACGGGTCAGGTGAAGGTGCAGGTGGTGCGGGAGACCCGCTTCGTCGGGTACGCCACGTGAGGGTCCTCTTCCTCGGTGACATCGTGGGCAAGCCGGGCCGGAGCGCGGTGAAGGAGGCCCTGCCGGGTCTGCGGGGGCGGCTCGCCCCCGACCTGGTGGTGGCGAACGCCGAGAACGCCGCCGGGGGCTTCGGCCTGACCCGCAAGGTCCTCGATGAGCTCTTCGGGTACGGCCTGGACCTCCTGACCACGGGCAACCACATCTGGGACAAGAAGGAGATCCTCTCCTTCGTGGGCACGGAGGAGCGCCTCCTCCGGCCCGCCAACTACCCCCCAAAGGTGCCCGGGCGGGGCATCCAGCGCCTCGCCCTGCCGGACGGGAGGGCCCTGTGGGTCCTGAATCTCCAGGGCAAGATCCTCATGCCGCCGGTGGACTGCCCCTTCCGGAAGGCCGACGAGCTCCTCGCCGCACTGCCTGGGGAGGAGCGCTGCATCCTCGTGGACATGCACGCCGAGGCCACGAGCGAGAAGAGGGCCATGGGCTTCTTCCTCGACGGAAGGGTGAGCATGGTGATCGGGACGCACACCCACGTGCCCACCGCCGACGAGGAGATCCTGCCGAAGGGGACGGGCTACCTGACGGACGCCGGCATGACGGGGCCCTACGGCTCGGTCATCGGCATGGAGGTCTCGGACTCGCTGGAGCGAATCCTCACGGGCATGCCGAGGATCCTCAACGTGGCCAAGGCGCAACCCCGCCTGGCCGGCCTCTTCGCCGAACTCGACGACGAGAGCGGCCGCTGCCTGTCGCTGGAGAGGATCCTCGTTTCTCTGCCTCCCGCTTGAGGGCGGGGTAGCAGATCACTTCCCTTTCCGTTTCTTGCTCGCCTCCAGAATTCGCGCCGGGCTGAAGATCCTTTCGCCAAATTCCGCGATTGAAATGCGGGTGGCTTCGGCTATGGTTCAGGTTCACGGGGGGGAGACATTGTCTCTTGGACGGGGAGGGCCAAGGGCTTCTCTCTCCGATTCGCAGGCCAAGCCTGACGAATCGTCGCGTTGCCCTCCGGGGCCCCGCCCCACGGGCAAAGCCCGCTGGGGCCCCACCCCACCCTTGGGGCTTCCTCCCCCGGATCAAGTCCGGGGTCGGAGGCGACCCAAATCCCTTGGCGGGTGAAGACCGCCTTCCACGGAAACTACCATCGATGAGCCTTTCGGAGCCGCTCCAATATCCAATCGCGGGATTTGGGTTTCGCTTCGTGCCGAGGGCGGGAATCGGCGCCCGGTTCTTTGCCCTTTGCACCTGGCCTCTTCTTGCCGGTGCCCGGCGGGGATGCTAGATTGCCGTTGAGGGATGCGGCCATGGCGGAGAAGATCCAGTTCGAGACGGCGCGGCGGATGCCCGATGCGGACGTGAAGCAGGTCCGCAACGCGGCGGAGGACAAGGGGGTCATCCAGGAGGTGGACTCGGTGCT
>JAJYCJ010000106.1 GCA_021778515.1 Acidobacteriota bacterium | reverse complement strand
TTCTCGCCCTGCGGCTGCTCCCCCTGCCCGCCCATCACCAGCCCCATGAAGGTGGTCTTCTCGTAGCCGGCGGGGAGGCTGAAGTGGCCCGGCGCGAAGGGCATCATCTGGACGTCGGAGGTGGTGAGCGTCGTGGTCCCCTGGTCCTTGCCGTTGGCCGTGCGGTGGATGACGATCTCCATGGGGAAGCCGAGGAAGCCGACCTTGGCCTGGATCTCGCGGTCGAAGGCCGCATCCCCGGTGGCCAGCCCCTGGGCCTGCCAGTTGCGCCCCCCGAAGAGGGCCAGGACGTCGTACTTGTCGGTGGTGTAGTAGTCGGTCGTCTGCTCCTCGTGGCTCTTCGAGTGGAAGCCCATGACCGTGGCTTCGGTGTCGTAGGAGAGATTGATCCGCTTGCCGGGGCAGAGCGCGCCGCCGATGAGCTTGGGCGGCAGCGGCGCCACGGAGACCTTCTCGTTGCTGTAGGTGACCTTCATGGACTTGGCCATGGCGCCGAGTTCGTTGATGTTCATCTCGATGTACTGCTTCTTGTCCGGGAAGACGAAGTAGGCCATCTTGGCGGCGTTGTCCCCCAGCAGGTAGGAACCCTCGGGGAACATCATGAAGGGCGAAAGGTAGGTCATCTTGAACTGGCCGCCGTCGGCCTCGGCCTTGAACTCGTAGCCGCTCGCCCCCTCGGTGCTCATGCCCATCTCGCGCATTCGCGCCCGCTCCTCGGGGCTCATCTTCTGCATCTTGGCGGCTTCGGCCTGCTGGGGGCCTCCCTCGATGGTCACCTTGCCCTTGTACTGGATCCCGACGCCTGCCTGCGCCGCCAGGGCCGTGGAAAGCACCACGCCGGCCAAGAACAACGCCTTCTTCATGGCTTTCCTCCTAGGCTGTTGACACTCCCACTAACGTCGTGAGCGGACAATGATTCCTCACCGAGGGCTATGCCCGGGAACCCCGGGACCGTGCCTGGATTCTATCACGTCACGGGCCGATGGGTGCCGTAGCCGCACACGGGGCAGGCGATCAGCCCACCGGCTTCCTTCCGGAGCGGGGCGAGGTGGCAGAAGGGGCATTCCATCCCCGCCGCCAGCATCACCACGGTCCGGCAGGAATCGGTGTTCTTCGGGCAGGGGCACGGCTTGCGGACCCTGGCCGGTTTTCGGCATTCGGAGCGGGGCCTGAAGAGGGAAGGGGCTCGGGCGCTCATGGGGAGGCGTGGGAGTCCGTGCGGCTCATGGCCACCACGAACTGCACGAGGTTCGTGCGCGCCTCGCCCTGGATGCGAGGGAAGGCGGGCATCCCCTCGCCGCCCAAGCGGAGCCGCTGCTCCACCTTCTCCGCGGTCAGGTTCTTGCCCCGGAGGCTTCCGCCCGGGCTGGAGGCCCCGGAGTGGCAATCGGAGCAGGCTTCCCGATAGGTCAGCCCTCCCACGGTGGAAGTGGGCGTGTAGCTGCTGCGGGCGCAGGCCGCCGCCATGAGCACCGCGATGGCCGCCAGCCGCCGGGGCGAGATCCTCACCGGAAGTTCTCCCGGATGTCCATCTCCTTGATCTTCCGCCAGAGGGTCGTGCGCCCCATGCCGAGGATCTGGGCCACCTTGGTGCGATTTCCGTGGTGGCGCTCCAGGAGGGCCAGGATCCTCTGCCGGTCATCACCGGAGGGAAGCTCTTCCGCCTCGCTCTCCGGTGGGCTCGGCGAGCGCTCGTCCTCGTCTCCGCCGCGGGTCCGCTCGGTCCATCCCCTCTGCCAGTGCTGGATCTCCGTCGGAAGGGCGGGGCGCTCCAGGATGGTCCCGTTGGAGCAGACGAAGGCGTATTCGACGGCGTTCCGCAGCTCCCGGACGTTCCCGGGCCAGGGATAGTCCACGAGGAGCGCCAGGGCCCTCGAAGAGACCTCCTGGATGCTCCGCTTGTACTTCTGGTTGAAGAGGTCCACGAAGTGGTGCACCAGGAGGGGGATGTCCTCCTTGCGCTGTCTCAGGGGAGGGATGCGGACGGGGATCACGTGGAGCCGGTAGTACAGGTCCTCGCGGAAGTTGCCCTTCCGGATCTCCTCCTTCAGGTCCTTGTTGGTGGCGGCCAGGATGCGGACGTCCACGCGGAGCGTCCGGTTGCCCCCCACCCGCTCGAACTCCTTCTCTTGCAGGACGCGCAGCACCTTGGCCTGAAGGGAAAGGGACATGTCCCCCACCTCGTCCAGGAAGAGCGTCCCGCCGTCCGCCATCTCGAACTTCCCGGGCTTGTCCATGATGGCCCCCGTGAAGGCTCCCTTCACGTGGCCGAACAGCTCGCTCTCCAGGAGGTTCTCGGTGAGGGCGGAACAGTTGATCTTGATGAACGGCTTGTTCCTCCGGACGCTGCTCTGCACGATGGCGTTGGCCAGCATCTCCTTCCCCGTGCCGCTCTCGCCGAGGATGAGCACGGAGGTGTCCGTGTCCCGGATCGTCTGGATGAGGTCCAGCACCTCCTGCATGTGCTTGTTCTTGGTGACGAATCCGTAGGCCTTCACGAGGGAGACCGCCTGCCGCTGCAGGGAGACGAGTTCGGAGTTGTCCCGCACGATGCCGATGACCCCCGTCGGCTCGCCGTTCATGTCCCGCTGCAGGTAGGTGCTCTTGAGGACGTGCCGGACCTGGTCCTCGGCCGTCAGCACCCTCTCCCGGCAGTTGGCCACGTGCTTGCCGTGGTCCAGCGTCCAGCGCACGGGGCAGTCGACCTCGCACTTGTCCGAATGGAACACTTCGGAACAGGGCTTGCCCACCACCTCCTCCCGGCGCTTTCGGAGGAACCTCAGCAGGCTGTCGTTGGCGTCGGTCACGACGAGATCGCGGTCCGTCGTGAAGAAACCGTCGGCAATGCCTTCCAGGATCACCGCCAGCTTGTCCTTCTCCTGCTCCAGCGCCAGGGCCGTGGTCCGGAGGGTTTCGAGGTAGTTGCCCAGATCGGCCATGTCCTTGAAGACCTCGATGGAGAAAGGCTCGCCGGGAGCGGCGGAGGGGTTGAGGATCCGGTGGGTCATGCAGAGGGGCCCGACCTCGGGGCACTGACAGGGGATGCTGTGGCGCTGCACCGTGGTCCTCTCATCCAGCTCGGCCCGCTGCATGAGGCACTGGCTCTCGCAGACCGCCGTCTGGGCCACCTCGCCGCAATGGCGTCCGCGGATGTCCTCCCGCGGGTCCAGGTCCATCAGCCTGTAGAAGGCCGGGTTGGCGTGGAGGATCGTCCTGTGCCGATCGAGCACCAGCACGGCATCCGGAAAATCCTCGAGGATCAGGCGATGGGTCTCGGGAGAAAGGGCACTCATGGAGGTCTCCTCAGGCCGAAACAGTAGTTCCACCGCCAGGTGGAGTCAAGGCGTCCGGGTTGTCGGAGGCCGTCATCCTGAGGCCGCCGCAGTCTCCGGCATGGCTCAGGAGGCCGCGGCCTGATTGACCCTCTTCAGCACGAGCCCCAGGAGCAGGGCCGCCACGAGACTGGTGGCCACGAGGAAGAAGAAGAACCGGCTGTGGGGCCACCGGTCCCACAGCGGTTCCACGGCCCCCGAGAGGTAGTTGCCCGCGGCCGTGGCGCAGAACCACAGCCCCATCATGGTGCCGCGGAACCGCGGCGGGGCCACCTTGGAGCAGAAAGAGAGCCCCATGGGGCTGAGATTCAGCTCGCCCAAGGTGACCATCCCGTAGGCGGCGATCAGCCAGACGGGGCTGACGCGGCCGAAGTCGCCGCCCGACATTCCCGCGAGGCCCATGATGCTGAAGGCCGAGGCGGTGAGCAGCATGCCGATGCCCATCTTGGCGGGAGTGGAGGGCTCCAGGCCGCGCTCGCGCATGCGGCGCCAGAACAGCACCACCAGGGGCGTGAGGGTCACGACGAAGAACGGGTTGGCGGCCTGGAAAACCTCGGCCGGGATGCGCCACATCCCGAAGGCCGGGCCCGTCGCGTCCCGCGCCCAGAAGGTCAGGGTGAAGCCGTTCTGGTGGAAGGCCATCCAGAACAGGATGACGATGGCGTAGATGGCTAGGAGCGCGGCGATGCGGCTCCACTCCTGCCTGCGGGAGAGCTCCGGTCCCTTGACCATGGAATCCGCGTGGCGCCCGATTTCCGCGTGCACGATGAACCGCCTGAAGCCCTGGAAGATGCCCAGCGACACGAGCATGCCCACGCCCGCCGCGCCGAAGGCCCAGGACCACCCCAGGGTATTGCGCAGGGAGGCCGCCACGATGGGCGCGAAGAAGGCGCCGATGTTGATGCCCATGTAGAAGATGTTGAAGGCCGAGTCCTTGAGCGCGCTGCCCTCCTCGTAGAGGTTGCCCACCATCACCGAGATGTTGGGCTTGAACAGGCCGTTTCCGCAGATGATGATCAGGAGGGCCAGAAAGAAGAGGCCCCTTCCGGTGGTGCGCCCGGGGCCCCCGTACCGGGGCTGCGCCTCCGTGAAGGTCTTGCCCTCGGCCTGCGCCACGTGGGCACGCGCCTCCCAGTCGTTCAGCACCTGGTGGTAGCTCTGCTCCGCCGCGCGGACCGACTCCTCCTCCGCCCTGGGCACCGGGTAGTGAAAGGCCACCAGGCCGTACCCCAGCGCCATCAGGAGCGCCCCCAGGGCGATGGTCTTCCGGAACCCCAGAAGGTGATCGGCCACGATCCCGCCGAAGACTGGAGTGAAGTAGACGAGGGCCAGAAAGCCGCCGTAGATGGTGCCCGGGTGGGGGAAGTGAAAGTACTCGTCCAGGTAGAGCGTGAAGATGGCGAGCATGGTGTAGAAGCCGAACCGCTCCCACATCTCGGTGAAAAAGAGTACGGCTAGACCTTTAGGGTGTCGCTCCTGCGGCATGGCGGTTTCCCTCCTGGGCCTCCCAAGCCCTTGCCCACGACCTTAGCCGCGCGGTGCGGGCGGCGTCAAGGAGAGGTGAGCCCCTAGGGGCCATCTGAGCCGTAACTCCCTGGTGGACGGCCCTGGCGTTGGGGCTCGCGGCGCACCGCCGCCGCCCAAAGGCCGCTCCTCCAGCGTCGCTCCCACCTGGGCGCGAGAATAAGCGCTCACTTATATTCAAGGGCCGGCAGGGCTTATTCTCCTTGACAAGGCGGCCTACGAAAGGGTAATCACTTCGTAGAGGTGGGACGATGATCAAGACCGGCCTCCACGAGGACGTTCACTACCTCCGCACGGAGTCCCGCCTTCTGGGCATCCCGCTGGCCTTCTACGTCTACGCGGTGGATGGCCTCCTGGTGGACACGGGCCCCGCCTCGCAGCGCGAGGTCATCATCCCCTTTCTGGAGCGGTCGGCCATCCGGGAGGTGGCGCTGACCCATGCGCACGAGGACCATTGCGGGCTGGCCGCCTGGATCCAGGAGAATCTCGGCGTGCCGGTCTACCTGCACGAGGCCCTTCACGCGGAGGTGGCCGCCGACGCCCGCCTCCCGCCCTACCGCCGCCTGGCGTGGGGCTCGCGCAAGGCCTTTCGCCCGCGGCCGCTCCCCCCCGCCTTTCAGACGCCCAGCCACCGCTTCGAGATCCTGCCGGCTCCCGGCCACACGCCGGACCACGTCGTTCTGTGGGAGCGGGAGAAGGGCTGGCTCTTCACGGGCGACTTCTTCCTGGGCGTCTCGCAGGTGGTCGCCTTCCAGGACGAGGAGTCGGGGCGCTCCATCGACTCCCTCAAGCGAATGATCGGCCTCGGCGCCGACACGCTCTTCACGGCCCACTCGGGCGTCCTCTCGGAGGGGCGGCGCCACCTCACCCGCCGCCTGGAGTTCCTGGAGGAGCTACGCGGCAAGGTCCAGACGCTCCGGGCCGACGGTCTCTCCGACCGCGCCATCGCGCGCCGCCTCCTGCCCCGGAGGAAGCTCATCACCCTGATCTCCTTGGGAGAGTGGTCCACCCGCCATCTGGTGCGGGGGCTCTGAGAGGACGGCAGAGGGTACCGGCGAGAAAGGCGCGGCCCAGCCCCAGCCGTGGTTCAAAGCCGGCAAGGTGATCTTTTTTGGACAGGCATGAACGACGAGATCCCGTGCTGGAAGAGCTTTGAAGCCTGCCACGGGATGACGCCGAGGATTGGGCGTCTTTCGGGGCGGCGCGCTTGGCCCGCACCCGGGCGCCGCAGGCGCCTGGAAACTCAATCCCCAGCCGCGGGGCGGTCCGCCATGTGGCAGGCGGCCGTGTGGCCCGGCGCCAGTTCCCGAAGCGCCGGTTCCTCCGCCAGGCAGCGGCCCTCGGCGAGGGGGCAGCGCGGGGCGAAGCGGCAGCCCGGCGCGGGGGAGTGCACGGCGGCCGGCTCGGCCGGCGGGTCCTCGCGCGCCGGCCTCGGAGCGCCGGGGTCGGGGTCCAGCACGGCATCCAGGAGCGAGCGCGTGTACGGGTGGAGCGGCCGTTGAAACAGCTCCTCGCGGGAGCCCATCTCCACGATGCGCCCCTGGAATAGGACGGCCACCCGCGTGGAGATGTGGGCCACCACCTGCAGGCCGTGGGCGATGAAGAGGTAGGTGAGCCCCAGCCGCTCCTGGAGGTCTTGCAGGAGGTTGATGATCTGGGCCTGAACAGAGACGTCCAGGGCCGACACCGGCTCGTCGCAGACCACGAACTTCGGATTCAGCGCCAGGGCCCGCGCGATCCCGATTCGCTGGCGCTGGCCGCCCGAAAACTCGTGGGGGAATCGGGGCAGGGCCGAGGCCTCCATTCCGACCTGTTCCAGGAGCTCGGCGGCACGGAGCCGCCGCTGGTGTCTGTCACCCATCCGGTGGATGGCCAGCGGCTCCGTCATGATGGACTCCACCCGCATCCTGGGGTTGAGGCTGCCGTAGGGGTCCTGAAAGATGATCTGGAATTCGCGGCGCTTGCGCCGCAGGGCCTCGCCCCGAAGCGCGAGCAGGTCCTCCCCCTCGAAGAGGATCTCGCCCGAGGAGGGCTTGAGGAGCCGGACGAGGCAGCGCCCCAGGGTGCTCTTGCCGGAGCCCGTCTCGCCCACGAGGCCGAGGGTCTCGCCCCTCCAGACGCGGAAGGAGACGTCGTCCACGGCGTTCAGATAGCCGCGCGGGCCCCCCAGCCAGCCGTGCCCGATGGGGTACCGGTGGACCAGATGGCGGACCTCCACCAGCGGGGCGCTGCCGCCCTCGGAGAGCGGCTCGCTCACGGCCCGCCCCCGCCAGCCAAAACGCAGCGCACCGCCCGCCCGTCGGTCAGGGGACGAAGCTCGGGAACGGCCTGTCTGCACCGCTCCTGGGCCAGGGGGCAGCGCGGCGCGAAGGCACAGCCCGCGGGCAGCGCCTGGGGAGGAGGCACGGAACCGGGGATGGCCCTCAGCCTGCCGCGCCCGTCGTGGAGCCGCGGCACCGACTGGAGCAGGGCGCGGGTGTAGGGATGCTGGGGCGACCGGAAGAGCTCCTCCACCGGCCCCGATTCGACGATGCGCCCGCAGTACATCACGTAGATCCTCCGCGAGAAATGCGCCACCACCCCCAGGTCGTGCGTGATGAGCAGAAGGGCCATGCCCAGGCTCTCGCGGAGCGAGGCCAGAAGATCCAGGATCTGGGACTGGACCGTCACGTCCAGGGCCGTAGTGGGTTCGTCCGCCACCAGCAGCGAGGGCCCCGCGGCCAGGGCCATGGCGATCATGACGCGCTGGCGCTGACCACCGCTCAACTGGTGGGGATAATCGGCCAGGCGCCTGCCGGGGTCGGAGAGCGCCACCCGCCCGAAGAGCTCCGCCGCCCTGTCCAGCGCCTGCCGGCGGGAGACCTTCTCGTGGGCGCGGATCGCCTCGGCCACCTGGAAGCCCACCGTGAGCACCGGATTGAGCGCGCTCTGGGGCTCCTGAAAGATCATGGCGACGGACTTTCCCCGGTGGGAACAGATGTCCCGCTCGGACATCCGCAGGACCTCCTGCCCGCGGAAGCGGATCGAACCGCCCGTGATGGCCCCGGGAGGCGGGACCAGCCGCAGAAGGGCCAGACCCGTCATGGTCTTGCCGCAGCCCGATTCGCCCACGAGCGCCACGGGCTCTCCCTCCTCCACGTGGAAATCCACGCCGTTCACCACGGGAACACCGCGGCCCTCCATGGGGAAGCTGACGACGAGATCCCGCACGTCCAGCACGGCGGCCATGCGCAGCAGAATAGCCGAAGGGCGGACGGCCTGCAATTGGCGGAGAGTCGAGGGTGGCGGAGGGTGGAGGATGGAGAATCACCTCTGTCATCCCGCCTCCCGCCTTGCGCCCCTTTTCCCGTCATCCCGTGGCATGCCCACGGCGGCCGGCTGGCACGGGATCCCGCCGGTCCGGTACCGACGACGGTCTCTCTCCCTCGGGATCCTGAGCCGGCGGCCCTTCGAAGGAGCCCTCAGAATGACGCGCATGAGGCTTTGCGCCCCGCTTCATCGGTTTTCGCCTAATCGCCTCATCGCTTCTCCCGTCTCGCGCCTCGCGTTGCGCCCCTTTTTCCCGTCATCCCGTGGCATGCCCACGGCGGGCTGCTGGCACGGGATCCCGCCGGTCCGGGACCGACGCCGGTCTCTCTCCCTCGGGATCCTGAGCCGGCGGCCCTTCGAAGGGGCCCTCAGGATGACGCGCATGAGGCTTTGCGCCCCGCTTCATCGTTTTTCGCCTAATCGCCTCATCGCTTCTCACGTCTCGCGTCGCGCCCCTTTTTCCCGTCATCCCGCGGCATGCCCACGGCGGGCGGCTGGCACGGGATCCCGCCGGTCCGGTACCGACGACGGTCTTTCTCCCTCGGGATCCTGAGCCGGCGGCCCTTCGAAGGAGCCCTCAGGATGACGCGCATGAGGCTTTGCGCCCCGCTTCATCGTTTTTCGCCTAATCGCCTCATCGCTTCTCACGTTTCGCCCCTCAACCGGCCCCCGGCTCGGTTGACTTGGAGGGTGAATTCCCGAATAATAGCTGGCCAGGCCGGCGGGCCGTTAACTCAGTCGGTAGAGTATCTGCCTTTTAAGCAGAGAGTCACTGGTTCGAATCCAGTACGGCCCACCAAGATCCAAAGCGTCCCCATCGTCTAGCCCGGCCTAGGACACCGGCCTTTCACGCCGGCGACGGGGGTTCGAATCCCCCTGGGGACGCCAAAAATTCAAAGAGGGGGGCTCTGCCCCCCTCCTTGCGTTTCGCTCCCTCCGGTCGCTTCACTGACCTCCCCCCGCTGTCGGTTGGCCTGCGCGCTGGCCAAGCCAGACGCTCGACCGCATTCTCGGCGCTCGCGCATCCGCTCGCTCGCGCAAACCACGAAGAACGGGATTCGAAGGGCGGGGGAGGGTCCGTGGTTTTCGATGCGCACCTCCCATCATGGGAGCGATCGCCCGATCGCGACCCTTCGAAGGCCCCCATCCATCCGCAGCGGCGGTGTGTGTACGGCCGGGCGGATTAGGCTAAGGATTCGGAGCTTTAGGCAACATTCTTCCTTCTCGGGTCCCCATACTCTTCCTGCGAGCGGCGGCGCCCGGACCCGGGATGCGGGTGACGGGCGCCCGCCAGGTTCCAGCGCAAGGAGGACATGATGCAGACCCGCAAACTTGGAAAGAATGGCCCGGAAGTCTCGGCCCTCGGGCTCGGTTGCATGGGCATGAGCTCCGGCTACGGCCCGGCCGCCGAGAAAGGCCCCATGATCGCCCTGATCCGCTCGGCCGTGGAGCGCGGCGTAACCTTCTTCGACACCGCGGAGGCCTACGGACCTTTCGCCAACGAGGAGCTCGTCGGCGAAGCCCTGGCCCCCGTCCGCGATCACGTCGTCATCGCGACGAAGTTCGGATTCGGCATCCGCCCCGACGGCACGCGGTACGGTCTGGACAGCCGCCCCGACCACATCAGGCAGGTCACGGAGGCCTCGCTCAGGCGGCTCAACGTCGAGACGATCGACCTGCTCTATCAGCACCGCGTGGACCCGAACGTGCCCATCGAAGACGTGGCGGGGACGGTGAAGGGCCTGATCTCCGAGGGCAAGGTGAGGCACTGGGGCCTCTCCGAAGCGGGGGCGCGGACCATCCGCCGCGCCCACGCCGTCCATCCCGTCGCCGCCATCCAGAGCGAATACTCGCTGTGGACGAGAGACCCCGAGCCGGAGATCCTTCCGCTATGCGAGGAGCTGGGCATCGGCTTCGTGCCCTGGGGCCCGCTGGGAGCGGGCTTCCTGACGGGCAAGATCGACTCGGCGACGACCTTCGACAGCTCCGATTTCCGCGCCTCGTGTCCCCGCTTTACGCCCGAGGCGCGGGAGGCCAACCAGGCGTTGGTCGCCCTGCTCGGCCGGATCGCGAAGCGGAAGGAGGCGACGCCGGCCCAGGTGGCGCTCGCGTGGCTGCTGGCCCAGAAGCCGTGGATCGTCCCGATCCCGGGCACCACCAAACCGCACCGGCTCGATGAGAACCTCGGGGCGACCGAGGTGCAGCTCTCGCCGAGCGACCTGCGGGAGATCGAAGAGGCGGCGTCGAGGATCACGGTGCAGGGGGCGCGCCTTCCGGAGGAGATTCTCAAACTCACCGGCCGGTGACGGCCAACGCCGCGGATCCGATGCGCGGTCCCCGCGGCGAGCGAAACA
>JAJYCJ010000105.1 GCA_021778515.1 Acidobacteriota bacterium | reverse complement strand
GGTCCTGCGGGCGAGAGGCGTCCACGAGGAGGAGGTCGACCTCGCGCCGGACGCGCACGTGCTGGAACGCGTCGTCCAGCAAGAGAACGTTGGCGTGGCCGGCGACGAGCGCCGCACCCTCCTCCCGCCGTTCGGCCACGGCCACGGCCACGCCCGGCAGACTCCGGGCCAGAAGCAGCGCCTCCTCGCCCGCGGCCTCGGGAAGACTGTCGGGCGTCACCAACGAGGCGCCGACGGTGGCCCGAGAGTACCCCCTGAGGAGCACGGCGGGTCTGCGCCCCATGGCCTGGAGGCGGCGGGCCAGGTGGATCGTGAAGGGGGTCTTGCCGGTTCCTCCGAAGGTGAGGTTGCCCACGGAGAGCGCGGGGAGCCCGAGGTCGACCCCTCGGCCGCGGCCTCCCGTCAAGCTCGTTCTGGTGGCCGACAGGGCCAGGAAGAGAACCCCCAGGGGCCAGAGCGCATAGGCCCACGCGGGTGCTTTCTCCGAGATCCGGGATTCTCCCTCCGCCATCGCAGCACCCCCGCGGCGCCGAGCGAGCGGGCGCCGCCGGCCTCAGGATACCGCACTTGAGGGCTGCTTAGGGTCACTCCCTGATCCCGTCGCGGAGGACGTTCAGGCTGTGTACGGGCACGGGGTGGAAGACGTCGCGCCAGGGGGGTGTACGGGGCCCGGTAAGAGAAGCCGTGGTTGCCCTGGCCGCCCATGGCCGTCCATCCCCGGAGCAGGCAGGGGCGGGCGTCGTGGAAGCAGGCGTACGGGCAGGGGACGCCCCATTCCGTAAAGGGGGTCTGGGGCCCGGCCCGCTTGCTCATCCGCTCGCGGCTGCAGGGGCGAGGCAGGGTGGCTGGGGCCTCGATCTCGCGGGATTCCACCACCTCCGGGGAGGAAGGGGGACGGTCTCGGGTTCGGGATCGGGACGGCCGGGCCGGGATCAGATGCCGAGATAGCGGGCGTACAGGGCGCGGGCGCGGGTCGGGTCGTCGGTCTTCTGGATGAGGGCCCGCCCGTCCGGATAGAGGGTGACCGGGTGCCCCTCCCATTCGGTCTGGATCAGGTAGGGGTTCTCGAAGACGGGTCCTGCCGCGGCGAGCCTGGCCTTGACGGCCGCCAGGTCCAAGCGGGTTCCCTTGGGAGCCAGGACGAGAATCCCGTCTCGGCCGCAGACCCTGTGGGTCCGGCTCACCCCCCGCTCCTCTAGGAAGTCGAATCGTCCGGCTCCGCAACACGGGCACGCGGGATCGCGCGGGACCTCGACCCGGCTGAAGGACCACGTCTGAAGGTCCACGGTCAGCAGGCCTCCGGCCACGAGGTCTGGGCGCCCGGCGAGGAGCTTGAGGGCTTCGCCGGCCTGAAAGGAGCCCACCGCACCCACGGCGGGTCCGATCACGCCCGCCGTATCGCAGGTGGGCGAGGAGCCGGCGGGCGGGGGCGCGGGAAAGCAGCACCGCAGACAGCCCCTCTTCCCCGGTTCCACCACCAGCACGGAGCCGTAGCTGGAGACGGCCCCGCCGTAGACCCAGGGCTTCCCTGACTTCACGGCCGCATCGTTCAGCAGATAGCGGGTCTCGAAGTTATCCGTGCCGTCCACGACCAGGTCGCACCGGGCGAAGAGGTCCAGGGCCAGCTCGGGGTCCAGGTCCGCGCTGTGGGCCTCCACCTCAAGGTCCCTCCGGGCTTCCAGGAGATGGTTCCGGGCGGCCACGGCCTTGGGAAGGCGCCTCTCGCAGTCCTCCTCGGTGTACAGGAGCTGACGGGTCAGATTGGAGACTTCCACGAAGTCCCGGTCCAAAAGGACCAGGGCTCCGACGCCGGCCCTGGCCAGGAAGGCCGAGGAGACGCATCCGAGGGCGCCCAGCCCCACGATCCCCACGCGGGCTCCGGCGATGCGGGCCTGGCCCGCATCGCCAATCCACGGAAGGAGCCGCTGCCGGCTGAAGCGGTCGGTCACTGCGCGTACCTTCTGGAACGGACGTTGGCCGCCAGTCCCACGAAGAGGCTCATGCTGACCAGGAATGAGCCGCCGTAGGAGAGGAAGGGGAGCGGGATGCCCGCGGTGGGCACGAGGCCGATGACCATTCCGATGTTGATCAACACGTGGTACAGGATGACCGCGAAGGCGCAGAGGACGATGAACCGCCCCTCCGAATCCCGGGCCGCCGAGGCGGTGCTCAGGAACCTCAGCAGGAGCGAGAGGTAAAGCCCGAGGAGGGCCAGGGAGCCCAGAAATCCAGTCTCTTCGGCCACCACGCCGAAGATGAAATCGGTGTGGGGCGCCGGAAGGAAGTTGAGCCGGTTCTGCGTGCCCGAGTAGAGGCCCTTTCCCAGCAGCTCGCCCGAGCCCACCGCGATGCGGGCCTGATTCACCTGGTAGCCGGCCCCCCTCGTGTTCGCCGTGGGGTGGATGAAGGTGATGATGCGGTCCTTCTGGTAGGGCTTGAGGAAGGTGAACCATCCCAGCGCCAGGAGAAGCATGAGCGTCAGGATCCCGAGGGCGCACCATTTCACGATCTGAGTCAGGGGAAGGAAGCTGAGGTAGAGGGCTACCGCAACGAGGGGAATGAATGTCGTGGCGGTCCCGAAGTCTGGCTGCAGCAATGTCAGGAGCATGGGCAGCCCGATGATCGCCGAGAGGATCCCGATCTCCCGCCATCCCATGGCTCTGCCCACGAGCTCCTTGATGAAGGCCGCTCCGGCGAGGGCCGCGGCGACCTTGGCGAACTCGGACGGCTCGAAGCCGATGGGCCCGATGTAGAGCCAGGACTTGTGACCACCGACGTAATGTCCCAACACGGGCATCGAGAGGAGCACCGCGACGCAGAGGCCGTAGAGCAGGTAACTGTACTCCACCCAGATTTCATAGGGGATCAGAAACGCCAGGGAAAAGGCGCCGAAGGCAAGGACGGCCCAGAACATCTGACGGTTGCCGAGATAGGCGAAGCGCGTCCCGAAGGTGGCCGAGCGCACCATCAAAGCCCCGAAGATGAGCAGGGCCAGGTAGAGCGCCGCGGTGACGAAGTCTCCGTAGGACAGGGTCTCCCGAAGCGTCTTCTTCATGGCTGGCCCCGAGGGTTCGCGCCCCCTCCGTACCGGGCGGTGATGAGCCGCGGCGGCTCCTGCGGGTTCAGTCGCGCCTTGAGGGGGGCATCGGGATTGGGCGGCGTCTCCTGGTTCGGTGCCTGGCCCTCTGGCGCCGCCTTGGTGCCCTCATCCGGCTGGGCGGGCTTCTTGCCCAACAGGATGTACTCCAGGCCAGCCTTGGCGATCTTGGCCGCGAGGTCGCCCCCATGGCCGCCGTGTTCCACCATGACCACGAAGGCCACGGAGGGATTGCCGGCCGGAGCGAATCCCGCGAACCAGGCGTGATCTCGCTGGTCCTTCGGGAGGGACATGGAGTTGCGGCCCGCGCTGGCTGCCACCACCTGGGCCGTGCCCGTCTTCGCGCAGACCGCCACGCCGGGAATGCGGCAGGCCGTGCCCGTGCCGCTCTCCACCACCAGCTCCAGCGCCTGCTTGAGGACGGCCTCGGTCTGCGGGGATATGGCGACGGAGCTCTCGAGCTTGGGCGGCCCCTCCAGGAGCTTGGGCTGAAAGCGCTCTCCGCCCGTGGCGAGGGTCGCGTAGATGGAAAGGAGCTGAAGGGGCGTGACGGTCAAATAGCCCTGCCCGATGGCCACGGGCAGGTTGTCGCCCGGATACCACGGGCCCAGGTGTCGTTTGGCTTTCCAGGCCGGCGACGGGAAAATTCCGCTGATCTCGGAAGGCAAATCGACGCCGGTCTTGGTGCCGAGGCCAAAGAACTTCGCCCATTTGTCCATGCGCTGGATGCCGATCCGGTCTCCGGCGTGGTAGAAGTAGACGTTGCACGAGTCCTCTAGGCCCTTCAGGAGGTCGACGGTGCCGTGGCCGTCCTTGGCCCAGCAGTGGAACACGCGTCCGCCGAATTCCCAGTACCCGGGGCAGAAAAAGGTGGTGCCAGGCGTCAGAACCCCGTCTTCCAGGCCGACCAGGGCGACAAAAGGTTTGAAGGTGGAGCCTGGAGGATAGACCCCCTGGATGGGACGGTCGAGAAGCGGGTGGCTCGGATCTTCGGAGAGCTCCCGCCATTTGGAGGCCGGTATGGCGCCCGAGAAGAGATTGGGGTCGAAGTTGGGCAGGCTGACCCAGGCCAGGATGTCCCCGGTGTAGGGATTCATGAAGACCGCCGAGCCGTGCTCTTCCCCGAATGCCTGTTCCAGGATGTTCTGGAGCTGGATGTCCAGAGTCAGGTGGACCGTCTGCCCCGGAATGGGCTCTCGCCGGATGCCCACACCCGGCAGCTTCAGGGTGGGGTCCTCCACCTCCCGCCCCAGGCTGTTGACCTGGGCCATGCGCAGCCCATTCTTCCCCATGAGGAGCGCGTTGGCGGTGCGCTCCACTCCCGACTTGCCCACCTCGATGAAGGGGTCGTTGTCCGACACTCGCAGCTTCTGGGCCTCCTCGGGCGAGAGGAGCCCCACATAGCCCAGCGCGTGGCTGGCCACCGGCCCGAAGGGATACTCTCGCCGGAGCTCCATCTCGATTCTCAGCATCTTGAGCTCGTCCTGATTGGCCTCCACCTTCTGCATCCAGGCGGTCGGTATGTCCCGGGCCAGGACGGCCAGGCTCGGCACGGGACTGCGGCGCAGGGCGGCCTGCACCTCCTCCTTGGTCATGACCAGGCCCAGGATTCGCTGCATGCTGAGGAGGGTCTGGTCGAGGGAGCCCCCCTTCGCCGTGTCGAGCACTAGGGAGAAGGAGACTTGGTTCCTGCAGAGAACCGCACCGTTTCGGTCCAGGAGCATGCCGCGGGGCGCCCGCAGCACCGTGGGACGGGTGTAGTTGTTTTCCGAGAGCAACCGGTAGTACGGGCCCTGAATGACCTGGAGGTAGAAAAGTCTGAGGGCGAAGACCACGAACAGGACCCAGAGGATGGCCTGGAGGAATTGGATCTTGTTCTGGAGGGAGGGTTCCTGCGCGCCGTTCATGGCCTTTCCTCCGGAAAGAGCTTGCGCGCGGCCAATTCGAAACCCGCCGCCATCAGCCCCGTCGCCAGACTGCCCAGAAGAACGGGGACGAGGAACGGGGCGGCCAGGGGGAGGCCGAGCAGGAGGTAGAGTAGCGCCACCAAGCCCGCGTCCACAATGTAGCTGGCCCAGCCGAAGAAGGCCAAGGGAATCACCCCTTGCAGCATGACCTTGGAGCCGATCCACCCGAGCAGATAGCCCAACAGGGTGAAGGCGGTGCCGTGGAAGCCCACGTAGGGGAGGAAATAGGCGTCGCAGAGGGCTCCGAGGAAGGCCCCCCAGAGCAGCCCGGAGAGCTTGCCGCCCCTGAGCGCCAGGACCGTGAGCAGGGCGAGGAAGGGGTTGGCTATGGTGAGCCCGCCCGAAACGAGCGGCAGAAGCGTCTGCACCGCCACGGCCATGAGGAGCAGGAGGAGGGAGGCGATGAACCGCTTACGCATTGGACTTCCTCAGGAGCAGAACCCACATGAGGTCGCCGAGGCGGGATGCCGGGCTGAGGGTGATCCGCTTCAGGTAGTCCGGGCCGTCGGACACCTCGGTGACGGTGCCCATCCGGATCCCCGGAGGGAAGATCCCGTCCTCGCCTGAGGTCACGAAGAGGTCGCCCGCCTTCACGTCGGCCTCGTTGGATACCCAGCGGACCGAGAGGGACCGGCCCTCTCCCACGGCCACGCCGTGGACGCCCGAACGGTCCGACATGACCCCCACCGCCGAGCTGGGGTCCGTCACCAGCAGAATCCGGTACAGGGGGCCGATGCGCGTCTGAACCCTTCCCACGGCGCCCTGCGGCCCGATCACCGGCGTCCGGTCCGGGAAGGATAGATCGCTTCGGCACGACACGAGCAGGTAGCGGCCGAAGGGCACCCCGAATTCCGTGAGGGCCCTGGCGCCGAACACCTGGTACCCAGCCGGCTTCGGTGCCTTGATGAGTTCGCGGAGCTGGAGCACCTCCTTTTCGAGGGCCTGGCTGATCTCCAGCCTGCCCTGGAGTTCCCGGTTGTCCTCCTCCAGCCTCTCGGCCTTCACGGCGGCATCCCTCTGCCAGAAATAGTCCTGGAGGCCCTCCCTGGTGAGCCGGTTGGCCGAGTCGTAAATGGACAAGAAAGGGCCGAACGCGCCCAGGGCGAGGCTGCTGAGGGCGGATTGCGTCCCCCGCCTGACCTGCCAGCCCAGGAGGACGAGGTAGCCGGCCATCAAGAGGACGAGCAAGACTTCGGGCCGGCGGATGGGCGACCTACGGGACATTATTCGATGGCGACGCGTTTGAGGAGATCGAAGTCCACGAGCATCTTTCCAGCCCCCAACACGACCGAGGAGAGGGGATCGTCCGCGATGAGCACCGGCAGACCCGTTTCCTCCCGAAGCCGCTTGTCCAGGTTCTTGAGCAGCGCCCCGCCTCCGGTCAGCACGATGCCGCGGTCCACGATGTCCGCGGCGAGTTCCGGCGGCGTCTGCTCGAGGGCCTGCTTGACGGCGTCGATGATGACCGAGACGGTCTCCGAAAGGGCCTCCCGGATCTCCTCCGCGGAAACGAGGACGGTCTTGGGGATCCCCTCCACGAGGTCGCGGCCCTTGATCTCCGCGGAGTTCTCCTCCTCCAGGGGGTAGGCCGATCCGAGGCGGATCTTCACCTCCTCCGCCGTCCTCTCCCCGATCAGCAGGTTGTACCGCTTCTTGACGTACTGGATGATGGCCTCGTCCATCTCGTTGCCGGCCACCCTGACCGTACGCGAGTAGACGATGCCCGCCATGGAGATGACCGCCACGTCGGTGGTGCCCCCTCCGATGTCCACGATGAGGTTGCCCGTGGGTTCGGTGATGGGCATGCCCGCGCCGATGGCCGCGGCCATCGGCTCTTCCACCATGGCCACGTAGGAGGCCTTGGCCCTGTAGGCCGAGTCCCGCACCGCCCGCTTCTCCACCTGGGTGATCTGGCTGGGCACGCAGATGACGATCCTGGGTCTCACCACGAGCTTGCGGTTGTGGGCCTTTTTGATGAAGTAATCGAGCATCTTCTCCGTGTGCTCGAAGTCCGCGATGACGCCGTCCTTCATGGGCTTGATGGCCTGGATGTTGCCCGGGGTGCGTCCGAGCATCTCCTTGGCCTCGGTCCCGACGGCCTCGATGCGTCCCGTCTTCATGTTCATGGCCACGATGGAGGGTTCGCGCACGACGATGCCCTGCCCCTTCACGTAGACCAGGGTGTACGCCGTCCCGAGGTCGATGGCGAGGTCGTTGGACAGGAAGGAAAAGGGCGAACGCAAGCTAAAGGGCATGGGGGCTCCTAACCGTAGACTGCACAGCCGTTCTTGGTGGATTCCTTGATCCGGTACATGGCCTGATCGGCCCGCTGGATCAGGGTCTCAGGGTCATCGCCGTGATCGGGAGCGACGGCGATCCCGAAACTCGCCGAAAGCGTGAAGGCGCAGCCTGTGCTGGCCTCATAGTCGTGGGCGGCGATGGAGCGGCGGAGACGCTCGGCCACCAGCCGGCTGCCCTCGACGTCGGTGTTGGGAAGAATGATGACGAACTCGTCTCCGCCGTAGCGGACGACCACGTCCACGTTGCGCACCAGCCCCTTCAGGATGCCGCCCACCACCTGGAGCGTCTTGCTCCCCATGAGGTGGCCGTAGCGGTCATTGACCTGCTTGAAGCCGTCCAGGTCGAGAAAGACCAGGGCCACCGGATAGTGGTAGCGGCCGCCCCTGACGAGCTCCACCTTCAGGGACTGTCGCAGGTAGCGTGAATTGTAGAGCTGGGTGAGGTCGTCCACGAGGCTGAGCTGCTTGATGCGCTGGAAGAGATAGGCGTTCTCGAGGGCGATGGCGACGGGCTCGGCGAAGAGGGTCGCGGTCTCCAGGTCTGACTCGGTGAACTCCTCCTCTCCGCCCTTGTTGATCACTTCGAGTACGCCGAGGGTCTTTCCCCGGCTCCTGAGGGGGACGCACAGAATGGATCGCGTCTGAAACCGGGTCAGGCGGTCTATCTCGGGATTGAAGAGGGGAGAGCGGGCGGCGTCGTTGATCATCATGGCGCGGCCCTTAGCGGCCACCTCCCCCGCGATGCCTTCTCCGACCCGGAGCTTGAGTTCCTTGAGGGGGGCCGCCTTGCTACCCATGACGCCCTTGAACACGAGGTTCTCACCGGTTTCGTCCATGAGCAGGAGGCTCCAGGCCTCGGACCGGACGAGCAGTTGGACCCGTTCCATGATGTAGGAGATGAGCGCCTCCGGTTCCAGGAGAGAGTTGGCCGTCCTGACCACCTCGGCCAACAGGCGGAGCTGTTCGCCCTTGCGGTCGTGGGTGGCCAGGAGTTCCTCGTATTTCTTCTTGTAGGAGACATGTGCGGCCATGGCCGGCCCATCAGAAGGGTGTCAGTACGAAGAAACCGACTGGAACTGCTTCCGCCAGATCGTCTCGTTGCCCTCGTCGTCGAAGGCGCGCACCTGCACGGCCTGGGTCCCGTAGTCGGAAAAGATCACGATTTTGCTGAAAGTGCCGTCGGCGTTGACGGGCACCTCGATGTCGTTCACCGAAATGGAGACGCCCGGGTCGGTGGTGCCCTGAAGGATGACCCCGTCACCGATGGGTGTGGCGTCCACGCTCAACTTGAGATCACGCTTGATCTTGGGGCGCTGGTAGATCTGCAGGATCCGGAACCGGTAGATGGGCGACCAGAAGGTCCTCTTGTCGTCCCCCTCGGTTCGCAGCCGCCAGTAGTAGGTTCCGGCCGGCATGCCCTCCACGGTCACGTTGTCGTCCCCTCGCACGGTCTGATCCGTGAGCAGGGTCGAGAAGAGCGGCTTGGCCGAGAGCTCGAACCTCGTCACCGCGCCGCCGCCCTTCCACTTGAACACCATCGGCTGGTGGACCGGGTCCTCCAAACGGAAGATCTGTTGGTCTTTCGGGGTTTCCGCCGCAGGGGGAGGGACGAGGGCCTGCGTCTGTCCCAGCCCCGTGGACGTCGTCACCACGGATACCCCCGTGGCACCCGCCTGAAGGGTCTCTTTCTGCCCGGCCGCCTCGATCTCGCCGGCACCCGTGAAGATGGACGTGGTCACGTCCCCGTTGGCGGCCTGGCCCACGCCGACGCGTGAGGCCGCCGCGGGCCGAACCTTGGTGGTGTCCGTCGCGATGATGGACTCGTCCTTCGCGGTCATGGTCTCCGGCGTCTGCGTCTCCACGAAGCCCTGCTTCAGCGCCACCTCGATTCGGCTGCCGCCCGCGGGACTGGTGCTCAAGACCTGGATCACGACCAGGGAATCGGAGGAGATGATCTGGATCTGGCCGTTGTGGTATTTGATCTGGGCCGAGCTGTTCTTGCCGGTACGCACGATGTCGCCATCCTCCAGGATCATCTGTTCGGAGGCATTCGTGAAGAGGTGTTGGCCCGTCCTCTTGACTTCCACCTGGCCCTCCGTGGTGACCAGGGTGGCGTACTTCTGCGACGTGCTCGAACTCGCCTGGGCGTTCTTCAGGGTTTCCAGCACGTCGTTGGCCATGGAGAGGGCCTTCGGGAAGTGCCCGGCCGCGAACTCGTTGCGTGCCTGCTGGAGCATGGTGCGGGTCTGTCTGAGGGTGGCCTTCACCTCGTCCGAGACGTCGGGGGCGTCCATCGCGTCCTGGAGCCGCTGGGCTTTCGTAAGGGCCCGTTCGGCCTGGATCTTGGGGTTGCCGTGCCAGCTCCAGTAGAAGAAGACCCCGCCACCGATCAGCCCGAGGGCGGCCAGCACAAGGATGATGCTGTAAATATCCTTGTACTTGATCGTGATCCAATCGAGCTCGCGGCCCTTCTTAGCCATGGGTAACCCCTTTCCAGCCAATCGAATGATACCCCATAGCCGTCAAGGGCTCAAGCCCGTTGAGGCCCTTGACGGCCCGGTGCGAGGTCCACTTGCCGGAGGGCTCCCCCCGGCCCCATAATACGGCTCCAGGAGGTCCGCCCATGAAGGGTCAGAATGCTGCTCCGGCCGGCTCGGGAGGCTCCATGAGGAGCTTTTGGATCGTCATCGCCCTGGCCGTGGCGATCCTCGGCGTCTACTTGCTCCGGACGGGCCTTCGTGGCGGCGGGCCTTCGGGGCTGGTACCCTCGGGCCAACGCTCTCCCGCCGGTACGGCGGCCATCGAGCCCGTGACGTCCGGTGCCAGCTCCTTGGATCTGGCTTCCTTGAAGGGAAAGGTGGTCGTACTCCACTTCTGGGCGACCTGGTGCCCGCCCTGCAGGGCCGAGTTCCCGGAGTTTGCACGGTACGCCGGGGCTCATCAGGACGACCCGGGAATCGCCATCCTCCCGGTGTCGGTGGACAACGACAAGGCGCCGGTTCTGACCTTCCTCCAGGCCATTCCGCAGCATTTCCCCGTCTATATCGACCAGGGCGGACTGGCGGACCAGATGGGGGTGACCGCCATCCCCACCACTGTAGTCCTGGACAGGGAGGGCAAGGTGGCCTGGACGGCGCAGGGCGCCACGGACTGGTCGTCCAAGGGCGTCCCGGCGGTGGTCCGGAAGCTGGATCATGAGTGAGCCGGCCGGC
>JAJYCJ010000104.1 GCA_021778515.1 Acidobacteriota bacterium | reverse complement strand
ATCCTCCACATGCTGGCTGAAGGCCCGCTCTGCGTCTGCCAGATCGTGGCCGTTCTGGATCTCACCCAGCCCACCATCAGCAAGCACCTGTCCGTGCTGAAGAACGCCGGCCTCATCGAGGATGAGAAGCGGGGCAAGTGGGTCTTCTACGAGATCGCCAGCGGAATCAAGAAGGATCCCGCGCGAAGGCGCCTGCTGAGGCTTATCGAGAAGGCGCTGGTCAGGGATCCGGAGGCCGGACGGGACCTCAAACAGGCCGGGCGGGAGAAGGCGAAGGATCTTGTGGCAAGATGCTCCGATGACTCTGGTCCACGGAGCAGGGTGGGCGTCGTCTCGGCTGGAGGCCGGCCATGAAAGAGCGGCTCGCCCAGCGGCTCTCCTTCCTGGATCGCTATCTCACCCTCTGGATCTTCGCGGCCATGGGTGCGGGTGTGGCCACGGGATACCTCGTGCCTGGAGTGGAAGGGTTCATCCAGCGGTTCCAGGTGGGCACGACCAATCTCCCGATCGCCATCGGCCTCATCCTGATGATGTATCCGCCCTTGGCCAAGGTTCGCTACGAGGAGCTGGGCGATGTCTTCCGGAATGCGAAAGTCCTGGGGCTCTCACTGGTGCAGAACTGGATCGTGGGCCCCATCCTGATGTTCGCTCTCGCCGTGGTATTCCTGCGAGGGCACCCTGAATACATGGTGGGCCTCATCATGATCGGCCTGGCCCGCTGCATCGCCATGGTCATCGTGTGGAACGAACTGGCGCAGGGCGACACGGAGTACTGCGCGGGGCTCGTGGCCTTCAACAGCGTGTTCCAAGTGCTTTTCTACAGCCTGTACGCATGGGTCTTCATCACGGTGCTCCCGCCGCTGGTGGGCCTCAGGGGGATGGCCGTCCACGTGAGCATGGGCCAGATCGCCGAGAGCGTTTTCATCTATCTCGGAATCCCCTTCCTGGCCGGGATGCTCACCCGCCTCGTCCTGGTGAAGGCCAGGGGCAAGAGCTGGTACCACGAGCGGTTCATTCCGAAGATCAGCCCCATGACGCTCGTGGCACTTCTCTTCACCATCGTCGTGATGTTCAGCCTCAAGGGCAACCTGATCGTGCAGATCCCGCTGGACGTGGTGCGCATCGCCATCCCTCTGCTCTGCTACTTCGTCCTCATGTTCCTCGTGAGCTTCTGGATGGGCAGGAAGGTCGGGGCGAGCTACCCCCAGACCGCCACTCTCTCGTTCACGGCCGCGAGCAACAATTTCGAGCTGGCCATCGCGGTGGCCGTTGCGGTCTTCGGCATCAACTCGGGCGAGGCCTTCGCGGCGGTCATCGGCCCGCTGGTCGAGGTCCCCGTGCTCATTGCCCTCGTGAACGTGGCTCTCTCCTTCCGGCGCCGCTATTTCGCCGGTCCTGCAAAGGCCGCGACATGAACGAGAAAAGGCGCGTGTTGATCCTGTGCACCGGCAACTCCTGCCGGTCCCAAATGGCCGAAGGCTGGGTGCGCCACGATCTGGGAGGCGGCGTGGAGGTGTTTTCCGCGGGAACCCATCCCACCGCGGTCCACCCCCTCGCCGCAGCGGTCATGGCCGAGGCGGGGGCGGACATCTCGGCCCAGCGCAGCAAGCCGCTCTCGGAGTTCTGGGGCCAGCCCTTCGACTTGGTGGTGACGGTCTGCGACTCGGCGAAGGAGGCCTGCCCCAGTTTCCGCGGCGCGGCGCGGCAGGCTCACGAATCCTTCCCCGACCCGGCCGGCTTCGTCGGCACCGAGGAGGAGCAGCTCACGCACTTCCGCCGCGTCCGCGACCTCCTTCGCGAGCGTTTGGTGGCGCTCGTGCGGCGCGAGCTGGCGCTGTGACGAAAGGGGTCGCCCCATGGTGAGGAATAGGGCAGAAGGAATCGCGACGAGAGAGCGGCGGAAGGACGAGGCGGCGGTGAACCGTGTCTCCTCTCTCCGCCTAGTCCTTGGGCAGGTTGGTGTGCGCTGAGAAGGCGCGAAGGGAGTTCGGCATGAATGATGATTCCGTCAAGAGGTCGGTTCGAGAGCACTACGCTGAAGTGGCCAGGGGCGGCTCGTCGTGCTGCGGCCCAGCCGCGCCGGGCTGTTGCGGCCCCCGTTCCGCCGGGGCAATGGGTGAGGCCATCGGCTACAGCCGGGAAGAGCTGAGTGCGGTGCCGGAGGGCGCCAATTTGGGCCTGGGCTGCGGGAACCCCCTGGCCCTGGCGGACCTCAGGGAGGGAGAAACGGTGGTGGACCTGGGTTCGGGAGCTGGCTTCGACTGCTTTCTCGCGGCGCGCGCGGTGGGGGCGGCAGGGCGCGTCATCGGCGTGGACATGACGCCGGAGATGATCGAACGGGCCCGAGCCAACGCCGCCAAGGGCGGCCTTGCCAACGTGGAATTCCGCCTGGGCGAGATCGAGCACCTGCCCGTGGCCGACGCCTCCGCCGATGCGATCATTTCAAACTGCGTGATCAACCTCTCCACCGACAAGCCGCAGGTCTTCCGCGAGGCCCTGCGGGTCCTCAAGGCGGGCGGCCGGCTCATGGTGTCCGATATCGTGCTCCTGCGGCCGCTGCCCGAGAGCGTCCGAGGGTCCGTCGAGGCCTATGCCGGCTGCATCTCGGGAGCCATGCTCAAGGAGGACTACCTCCGGGCCATGACCGAGGCCGGCTTCAGCGAGGTCGAGCTGGTGGGCGAGGCCCCGTACTCCATCGGCTCCAGCAACCCCGACACCTCTGAGCTGGCCGCGCTGGCCGAGGTACTGCCCGCCGCGGACGTGGCCACGGCCGCCGGATCGGTCGTGAGCGTGAAGGTCAGGGCCGTGAAGGGGAGGTGAAGCCGGACGGCCCATGCCCATCCGGTTCGAGGCGGGGAGTGGCGCGCGGGCCGGGAGGAGGCTTCCGACGCACGGCGGGACCCGGACATATAATGGGGGGAAAGAAACCGGCTGGAGGAGGGAGGCGAGATGACGCCCGAAGTGCCGCTGATGGAATTGATCGCGAAGACGCCCTTCGCCCATCTGGGGCCGGAGGGATCGCGGAGCCTGGCTGCCCTCTTCAGGCCCAGGCAACTGGACAGGGGAGCCGTCGTCTTTCTGGAGGGAGAGGCGGGAGGTTCCTTCTCCGTCGTGGCCCGCGGGCGGCTGAAGGCCTTCCGGCGCCTGCCCGACGGCCGCGAGATCACGGTCTTCGTGATCAAGCCCGGGGAGTTCTTCGGTTTTCTTCCCCTCCTGGATGGCGGCCCCTGGCCGCTTTCCGTGGAGGCTCTGGAGCCATCGGCGATTCAGGAGCTCGACCGGGCGGCCTTCCTGGGCTTCATCCACGAGAACCCCACCTTCTGCACCCACCTCATGGCCTATCTCGCCGGCCGGCTGCGGGGCTGTCTGGACCAGCTCAGCCTCGTGGGTCAACAGGGAGCCCTCGATCGGACGGCGCGGGGGCTGCTCGCCCTCGTCGAAGGCACGGCCTCCGGCATAGGAGTCGCCCACGTCCAGCTCCCCTTCACGCAGGAGGAGTTCGCACGCACGCTCCACCTGGCTCCGGAAAACCTCTCCCGCGCCCTCGCCAGACTCCGGCGGGAGGGGCTCATCGAGCGAGAAGGCAGGGGCCGTTTCCGCCTGCTGGAGGTGGAAGAGCTCAGGCGAATGGCGGGGGAATAGGGGACAAGGGACAGCGAACGGGGGAGGCCCAGTCAGGACGTGGGCCTAACTCTACTCCTTGACCTCCCGCACCGCTTGGACTTCCGTTGGGTCGGTTCCGAAGGTCACGAAGACACAGCGGGAAACGACGGGCCGCCGCTGGGGAGCGAGCGGGACCGGGCAGGTGCTCCCACGTTGCCGGGGTGCGCGCTAGTAAATCCCGGTGTGGTTGCGCCAATCGCGCAGAGCTCGTTGGAACCGCCCTCCGAGATCTCGGACAGCCAGGCGGCGCTCCGGCGGGCGCCCTTGCATCACGGGATCGGGGGCCAAGACCGCGCCTTGAATGGTCAGAGGCCTTTGGTGTTACGATGGCCGCATAACAGGTTGGACCTCAGGAAGCCGGCAGAAGGCCTCGATAGGCCCTTATTGGCAGACTTTCCAGGCGAGGCGGCGATGGGGGAAAAGTCGGGACAACCCGCCACGGAACAGCCCCCGGACTCCGCGCCGAGAGGGGCGGCCCTGCTCTTGGGTGGCGCCTCGGTGGCGGTGGTGCTATTCCTTCTCTTCGCCCACTGGCAACGCCTTCAGACTATGGCCCTCTGGCAGGGGCGGCTCACGGCCATGGCTCAGGACCGGGAGGCCACGGTCCTGAGGTGGCTCGACGAGCGGCAAGAAGACGCCGTGACGCTTTCCTCCTTTCCCGTCGTCCGCCTCCTGGCCACCGCTCCCGCGGGACCGGAGCAAGAAGCGGAAGCGGCGCACCTGCGGGAGATCCTCGCGGACATGGTCCGCCACGATCACTACGTGGGAGCGACGCTCGTGGGAAGCGGCGGAGACCCGGTGACGTGGGCGGGGATGCGGCCATCCCGGCAGGCGCTTGCCTTCGCGCGGGAAGCTGCCGAGGGTGACGCCGTTCCCATGCAGCTTTTCCTGGACGAGAGGGGGCGGCCTCTGGTGGCAACGCTCCAGGTGGTGCGAGGGCCCGCCGGCCGAGTGGCGCTGCTTCTTCTGTCGGACCCTGCGCACTGGCTGTTTCCCTTCCTGGCCAAGCAGCCTTTCCCCACGGGGAGCGGCGAGTGCCTGCTGGTGAAGCGGGAGGGGGCGGGGGTGCGCCTGTTGAGCCCCTCGCGCGAGGGCGCGGCGGGACGGCTCGTGGCGGAGCCGGCCGCATCCCTGGCGGTCTCCAAGGCCGCTTCGGGCACGGAGACCTTCGGCCTGTTCCACGATCTGGATGGCACGGAGGTCCTGGCTGCCACGAAATTTCTCTCCGGGCCCGGTTGGGGGCTCGTCGTGAAAGTGGACCGCTGGGAGGCCATGGCCCCCTATCGCCGCGCCCTGGCGGTCGGCTCCTTCCTTCTCCTGGCCGTCTTCCTCATCGGCGGCGCATTCCTATACGCCTACCTGCGGCACGGGCGCCTTCTGGAGCTGGGCCGGACGCTCGCCGAACGCGAGCGGACCCAGGCGCGCGAGTCCCTCCTGGCCCGCGTGCTGGCCACGCAGGTGCAGGCTCAGCAGGCCATGGTGAGGGCCGGGAGCATCGAGGTGCTCCGTCAGACTGTCTGCCGCCTCCTCGTGCAGGAGGCGGGGCTGAAGATGGCCTGGATCGGCCTCAAACAGCCTGGCACCTTCCGGCTGGGCCCGGCCGCTGCCTACGGGATGACGCTGGATGAGCTCCAGACAATCGAGGTTCGCTGGGACGAGGGCCCCCTGGGCCAGGGCTCCATGGGGACCGCGGCGAGGACGGAGCTCCCCTCGCTCCACCAGGACCTTCAGAGCGAGGCGCGCTTCTCGCCGTGGAGCGTCTTCATGGAGCGCTACGGCTTCCGCTCGGTGGCGAGCTTCCCCATCGCGGTGCGGGGCGAGGTGGAGGGGGTGCTGGCCGTCTACTCGGGCGAGCGGGAGGCCTTCTTTCCGGAACTCGTGGAGCTGCTCTCGGGCCTCGTCTCCGACCTCGCCTTCGCCGAGGAGGCGCTGGAGGACCGGCTGAAGCGGGCGAAGGCCGAGGCCGAGCTGGAGGAGAGCCGGGTCACCTTCCAGACGCTCGCCGAGTCGGCCCACGCCGCCATCTTCGTCTACCGCGATCAGGAGTTCGTCTACGTCAACCCCGAGGTCTGCCGCCTCACGGGCTACGAAACAGAGGAGCTGCTGGGCCGAAGCGTGCTCTCCATAGTCCACCCGGAAGATCTGCCCATGGTGCGGGCCAACCTCCAGCTCCGCGGGCGGGGAGGGAGCGCATCGCCGCGCTACGAATTCCGCGTGGTGGCCAAGGGGGGACAGACTCGCTGGATCGACTTCACCGCCGCGGCCTGCGACCTCCGCGGCGAGAAGGCCGTTCTGTGTACCGCCTACGACATCACCGAACGCAAGCGGGCCGAGGAGCGGCTCGCGGAATCGGAGCGGCGCTACCGCCACTTCTTCGAAAGGAACGTCGCGGGAATCTACCGCAGCAGGATGGGTGGGGGGCTCACCGAGTGCAATCAGGCCTTCGCCAGGATATTCGGTTTCGAGTCTCCCGACGAGGCCGTGCTCCTCCCGGCGGAGTCCTTCTACGCGGCTCCGGCTGACCTCGCGGCCTTCCGGGAGAAGATGCTGCGCGAGCGGACCGTGACCAACCTCGAAATGCGCTACCGGCGCAGGGACGGCCGCCCGCTCTGGCTCCTGGAGAGCGCCGCCCTGGTGGAGGACGAGGCGGGAGGCCCTCCGCTCATCGAGGGGACCTGCATCGATATCACGGAGCGCAAGGAGCTGGAAGAGGCGCTGGCCCGCGCCAAAAACCTGGAGACGGTGGGGATGATCGCCGGAGGCGTGGCCCACGAAGTGCGCAACCCCCTCTTCGCCATCACGACCATCGTCACGGCGCTGGAGCGCAAGCTCAAAGACCACCGAGAGTTCGGCGAGTACGTCAGCCACATCCTTGACCAGACCCGCCGCCTGAACACGCTCATGAACGACCTCCTCACCCTCGGCAGGCCCGTGGAAGAGGCGGCCTTCGCGCCCGTGCGCCTGGAGGAGGTCCTGCGCCGGTCCTTCGAGCTGGCGCTCAAGAGCGCCTCGGGAGAATGCCCGTGCGCGCTGGAGCTGTCCTCCGGGCCGCTCGCCGTCATGGGTTCCTCCGACAAGCTCGTCCAGGTCTTCCTGAACCTGATGGAGAACGCCGTCTCCTTCACGCCGCCTGGGAGACGGGCAATAGTCCACGCCCGCCGCGAGGAGGAGCACGCAGTCATCACCGTCGCCGACGAGGGCCCGGGTATCGCGGGCGAGCTGTTCCCCAGACTCTTCCAGCCCTTCCAGACGGGCCGCCAGGGGGGCACGGGGCTGGGGCTCGCCATCGTCCGAAAGATCGTCCAGGCCCATCGCGGCACCGTCCACGCCGTCAACAACGATCCGCCCCCCGGTTCCACCTTCACCGTCATCCTTCCGCTGATGGCGGATGGCAGAGAGCGGGGGACGCGAGAGACGACGGAGGGTCGAGGGTAGAGGGCCGAGGAGCCGGGGGAAGAACCTCTCCTACTCGAATTCCAAATCCCCAATCCCACCTCTCCCTTCTTGACGGGCGTCAAGGCGCCCGGCGGCGGCGAGGCGCACCTTGAGACTGAAGGCGCGCCGGGCGCCTTTTTCAAGGACGGAGAACATATGGTTATGGATATATGGCCACGGCAGCTCAACCGGGCGGGGAGCCGGGAGAGCCTGGCGCGTCTTTTCGGGGATCTGTCGCACCCGCTGCGGCTGGCCGTCGTGATCCGGCTGCTGTCGGTGGAGAAGGAGTGCGTCTGCAGCCTGGCGCGCTCTTGCCGCGCGGACCAACCGACGCTCTCGCGGCACCTGCGCATCCTGAGGGACCACGGGGTGGTGGCGGACCGCCGCGAGGGGGCGAAGGTCTTCTACCAGGTCGTTGACCCGAGAGCGGCGGCCATACTAGACCGGATCAAAATAGTCGGAGCGGATCAGGGCAGGGCGCGCCTGAAGCAGGAGGGGCCATGAACAGAGTCTGGAGGGCGGCGGCGGGCGCGTGCCTGCTGGCCGCGGGGATTTGTGTGCCGTTTACTGCGGCGGAGCCGTTGAGCCTTGCGCAAGCCGAAAGCACGGCGCTCTCAGCCAATCCCACATTGCAGGCGGCGAAGCTGGATGCGGTGGCGGCGGGGAAGCGCACGGCGGAGACCTTCGGGCGCCACTTCGGCGAGCTGGACTTGGTCGGCGTCTACAACCACTTCGAGCGGGACCGCATCGTGGTGCCCATGGCCGAGGAGCTCTTCGTGGTTCCCGCGCTGGGGATGAGCCAGCTCCCGTGGGACCGCAACCAGGTCCACTACGGCCTCACCTGGCAGGTCCCCCTACTGGCGGCCGGGGGGCTCCACGAGGGGGACCGAATGGCGAGGCTCTCGCGAGACGCCTCCGAGCACCTGGCCCTCTTCACGCGGGACCAGATCCGCTACAACGTCCGGGCGGCCTACCGTAACGCGCTCATCGTCCAGCACGCCCTGGAAGCGGCGCAGGCCTATCGGGCGGCGCTGGTGAAGGACGAGGCCGACGCGCAGCTCAAGGTCAAGGTCGGGGCGTGGGCTCCCGTGGACGCGGCCAAGGTCACCTACGCTCTGCGCGGGGCCGAGGCGCAGGTGGCCGAGTTCGCCGCGCAGTCGGAAACGGCCCAGGCCACCCTCGCGGCCCTCATGGGCCGGGAGCCCCCCGCCGGAGGATACGGCCTGGAGGATGTTGAGGGAGAGCCACCGGCGCCCGCCGTGCCTCCGGAGGCCAATACCCGCGCGGCCCTTTCGGGGCGGGGCGACCTGCTCGCCTCGCGGGATGCCACGCGCATCTTCGAACACAAGAAGCACCTTGCGCTGGAGGCCTTCTCGCCCCAGCTCGTCCTGCAGGCCACCTACCTCCGCAACGACGCGCCGTCGCTCAGGGATCCCCTCGACACGAGGGAGTGGACCCTCATGCTGAAGGTGCCACTGTTCAACGGCCTGAGCCGCGTCTACGCCATCCAGGAGGCGGACGCCAACCTCTTGGCGGCCAGGCAGCGGGAGCGCGCCAAGGAGCTTGAGGTCACCACCCAGGTGGCCGACGCCCGGGGCCGCCTCGAAGCCGCCAAGGCGCTCTACCAGGCCGGAAAGGCGCAGCGGGGTCTGGGCCGGGAGGTGGCCCGCGTGGAGCACCTGAAGCTGGAGCAGGGGACGGGAAAGATGGAGGACTACCTGGCTGCGAGGGGTGAGGAACTGGCGGGCGAAACGGCCTACTGGCGAGGCCTCTACGCCTACCAGAGCGCCGGGGATTACCTGGCCTTCGTGACCGCACGGGGAGGAGACCATGAATAAGAAGCTGCTCGCCATCCTGATCGTCGTGGCGGTCATAGCCGCCGGGGCGACCGTCATCGTTCACAAGCGATACGTCCTCAGGCATCTGCCGCCGCCGCCCAACCCGCCGATTCCGGTGAAGACGGCGTTGGTCAAGGACGGTTCCGTGGGAAGCGCGGTGGACACGGTGGCACTCGTCGTCTCGGAAACCTCGGCCACGGTTTCGGCCCAGGTGTCTGGGGCGCTCCTGGAGGTCCGCTTCCGCGAGGGGGACGCGGTGAAGAAGGGCGAGATCATGGCCCGCATCGATCCCAGCGTGCTGGAAGATTCCGTCCAGGCGGCCCAGGCCCGCCTCTCCGCCGCGAAGGAGGACCTGGCCAAACAACAAGCCATCTACGACCGCGACAAGATCCTCTTCGAGAACCAGGCCGTCGCCAAGCAGGCCTTCGACATCAGCGGGGCCCAGCTCGCCGCCGTTAAGGCCGCCGAGGTGGGCGCCGCGAAGGCCCTCCAGAGCGTCAGGACCTTCCGCGGCTACGCCAACGTGCCCGCCCCTTACTCGGGCGTGGTGACGGCGCGGCTCGTGGAGCCCGGTGATCTGGCCGCTCCAGGAAAGCCGCTCTACACCCTTCAGGTCCCCGGTTCGGTGAAGCTCATCTCCAAGCTCTCCCAGGAGGCCCTGGCGGCACTCAGGGCGGGTGACGCCGTGACCTTTTCGGGTGCGGGCCAGAGCCTCGGCGCCCGGACCTCACGAATCTATCCCGCGCTCGACGCGGCGCACCTGGGGACGGTGGAGACCGATCTGCCCCGGGCTCCCTTCGGACTCCAGCCGGGCGCCACCCTCGCCGCGCACTATGCCTCCACCCCCAAGAGCGGCCTCGTGGTTCCCTCCTCGGCCCTCCTACAGGGGCTCGGCGAGACCCTCGTGATCCGCTTGAAGGATGGCAAGAGCGATCCCGTGCCCGTCGCGGTGACGGGCGAAAGCGGCTCCGAGGCCACGGTGAGCGGAGCCATTCAGCCGGGGGACGTCCTGGTGACGGGCCTGCCCAGCGAGCTCATGGCCCTGACCGCCGGAACGCCGCTGGCCCCCCGGGAGAGGTAGCCATGCGCCTGGTGGAAAGCTACGTCAAGAAGCCCCACCTGCTCCTCTCCATCGTCCTGCTGCTGGCGGTGGTGGGCGTGGTGGGCTTCTTCAAGTTGCCCGTGAACCTCTTCCCGGACAGCGAGCGGCCCCAGATCGCCGTGGTCACCGTCTGGCCGGGCGCCTCCGCGGACGACGTGGACAGCGACGTGAGCCGCGTCATCGAGAAGGAGCTGAAGACCGTCGAACTCGTGCGCCGCGTCACCTCCACCTCCAACGACGAGGTCTCGGTGGTGATGGCCGAGTTCCGCTACAGGAAGGGCCTCGACTCCGCGGCCACGGACGTCTCGAACTCGCTCAACAAGATTCGGCCGCTCCTGCCCCCAGACATCCGCCCCTTCCAGGTCTACAAGGTCTCCTCGGCCACGCCGGCGGTCCTGACCCTCGCGCTGACGCCCAAGGAGGGCTCCCACCTGGACCTCTCCATGATCCGTCAGCTCGCCGACAACCCCATCAAGGAGGCGCTCCTGCGCCTTCCCGACGTGGCCAACGTGGAGGTGTTCGGGGCTTACCAGCCCGTCGTGCGCGTGACCCTCAACCCCGACAAGCTCCA
>JAJYCJ010000103.1 GCA_021778515.1 Acidobacteriota bacterium | reverse complement strand
CGGAGAGGGAGACGATGTAGGGGTCGCGCAGCAGCGCGTTCAACTCCTTCATTTCGCGGGCTCGCCCGCCGGAGAGCAGCCACAGCCCCTTCTCGGTGCCCACCCACACGCCCTCGGGGCGCGCCAGAACCGCCCGGCAGACGAGGCTCGGCAGGCCTTCGGCGAGGCCGAAGCGGCGCAGGCCGGCGGAGGTCCACGCCAGCAAGCCCTGGCCGTCGGTCCCGACCCAGATCGTCCCGTCCTGCGCCTCCGAGAGGCCCCGCGCCTCGCACTCCGCGGCGATCTCCTCCGCCTCCGCCGGCGCCCGGCTCCTGGCGTCCCACCGGAAGCGCGCGAGGCCCTCGAGGGTGGCCGCCCAGATCCACCCCCCGCGGTCCCGCATGAGGCTGTAGACGCGCGTCAGCCCGACCCCCGGCAAGGCCGGGAACCGGACCACGCGGCTCCCCTCAACCGCCGCGAGTCCTCCAGGCGTGGCCGCCAGAAGAGGGCCGCCGGGGAGCGCGAGCAGACCCCACGCCTCGCCCAGGGAGCCGTCTCCCGCCGGCACGAGCCGCCCGTCCCCATCGAGGCGCGAGAGCCCTCCCGTGTGGCCCACCCACAGCGCACCTCCCTCCTCCCGGGCGAAGGCCAGGACCATGCCGCCCATGCCGAGGGGATGGCTCGACCACGAATGGAGGCAGAGGTCCACCACCTTCACGAGCCCGTCCTCCGTGGCCAGCCAGATCAGGCCCTCGCGGTCCACCACCGCGGCGGCCGCGCCCCTGGCCGGAAGTCCCCGGGCGCCGTCGATCACCTGCGGCGCTCTCCCCTTCTCCAGGACGACCACGCCGTCCGCCTGTGAGGTGAGCACGAGCCTGCCCCCTCCCGCGGCGGCCCCGTCCGCGGTGAAGCCCGGCGGGAACGTCCAGGAGGGATCCATGACGAGGCCGCTCCCCTCAAGGCGCGAAAGGCCGTGCGGGCAGACGAGGAAGGTCTCTATGCCGAGCGAGACCACCCCGACCGCCGGTCCCCCGGAGGGTGCGGCCACGGCCCGTGCGGCGCCGTCGCCCACCCGCACCAGCTCCGGCCCCGCGGCCACGATGGCCCCGCGAACCCCATCGGGATACACCGCGGCCCGCGCGGAAGGGGCCACCGCCCCCATGCTCTCCAGGCGTCCCCCGTGCCAGCGGAGCACCTTTCCGCCCTCCACGAACCAGACCGCTCCCCCCGCTCCGGCCATGGCCTCGCACCGCCGTCCCGCGAGGCGTAAGGCGCCCGGCGGGAGGGGCACCACGACGGGCGTCCCGCCCGGCCCGCCGGTGGGTTCGACGGTGGCGGGGCCCTCCTGCGTCATCACCCAGAGGAGGCCCGCGTCGTCCTCTGCGAAGCCCCTCACCGAATCGTGGGGCAGCCCGTGGGCCGAGGTCAGATTGGAGAAGCTCATGCCGTCGTACCGCCCGGCGCCGTAAGAGGTCCCGGCCCAGATGAAGCCGCGCGAATCCTGAAAGACGGTGAAGACCTGCGAGAACTTGAGGCCGTCGTCCATGGAGTAGACGCGGAGGGCCGGCCGCTGAGCCAGGGCCGCCACGGCCAGCGCGGCCAGGGGAAGGGCCGCGAGCCAACGCGCCGCGCGCCCGACACGGCCAGGCCCCTCCCGCCGCATCGAGATCATCGCCCCCCCTTCGATGGATGCCGATTCCACGAGGTTTCCCCCCTCCCGCTGAACTCAAACATAGGCTGGCCCGGAGAGGCGGTCAAGCCGTGGAGGGGCGGCCCGGCGCGGGGCCGCACCCCGGACGGAGCGCATGCGGCGGCTCGCCCGTCCAAGCCGGCGTGGAGATTTTCCCCGTCACGGTGGCGCGCCCTGGGATGGTTTCCCGGGGTCACAACGGCCGGCACCAGCTTCGAACTGCCACCAGCCCGCTGGAATCCACGCGGGGCGCGAAACCACCCGATCTGCCCCCCTGGCACCGGCCTTGCTGGTCATGGCGTGCCTCACCCCTCGACGGGTGAACCCTGAAAGGAGGACGACTCGCCATGCTCAGCCTCAAGAAAACTTGCTTGATCGGCGCAGGTCTTGCCCTGGCACTAGCGTTCTGCACCACGGGACTCCGGGCGAACATGCCCACGGATGGCTCCGATGACGTGGTCTTCGCCGGACCGCTGACGGCGTCCACGAGCACGAGCCTGACGCTCCAGGGCGTCACCCTCTCCATCACCGCAGATACGGTCATCAAGGGTCTGGACTCCACCGGCTCCATCGTGGACGTCGATCCCTCTACCCTGGTGGCCGCAAGCCCCGTCACCGTCTACGGCCACGATGACAACGGCGTCCCCGTGGCCGACCTCGTCTTCGCGGGCGATGCCTTCCGCTTCTCGGGCACGGTGACGGCCCTCCAGGTCAACGCCTCCGGAGGATCCGAGGCCGTGATCGACGGGATCTACACCGTGGAGGTCGGCCAGACCATCTTCGTGAGCCCCGGCGACAGCGTCGTCCGCCACCGCGCCGGCCAGGACCAGGGCGGAAGTACGATGCAGGTGGGAAGCGACGTCGTCCTCTTGGGCATCGCCCAGGACGGCGTCTTCACGGCCGTCTACGGCCGCGTGGAGTCCGCAGGAGGCGGCACCGAGGCCATGGAGAACGGGTTCATCCTGACCCCCTCCTTTGACGCCTTGGGCAACCTGACGGGATTCACCATGAGCAGCCGTGGCTCCGTGTCCACCATCGCCCTGGGAAACTCCACCCAGATCACCGGCTCGGGCTCCAGCGCCGGCACAGCCGCCCTCACGGCCGGCCGCCACGTCAAGGTCTGGGGCACCACCCAGGCGGACGGGAGCGTGCTGGCCTCCCAGATCATCCTGAAAGGGGGCATGCGGCACTGACCCGATTTTTGTCGTGATTTCGTCCCGTCGCCGCGCGCCGCGACGCGACGGGCTGACCATCCTGCCGGCCGCGGGCGCCGCCTGCCCATCTCCCCACCCACGCGCCCCCCCGGACAGTCCGAGGCCCGATGCGCACCTCGGTAGATCGGAGCCACCCCGCCCGGGGTGGCTCCGCCGTCTTCGCGGCACCGCGCCGATCTCACGCCCGGCCGCCACCTCACGTCAGCCTCGCCCCAGAAGTCCTCTCCGCCGCCTCCCCGATGCAATAGAACCGGCGGAGCCACGGTTGCCTCTACAGCAGCCGAGGTGTCAGCAATCCCCACGGCAGGAGGATCACTTGACTGAAACGGACCGCTGGGTTCTGGAGGCGAGAGGCTATTTGAAGGCGGCGCGCAAGAACGGCAGGGAGAGCTGCCTGGGCGAGCTCAGGGACCACGTGAAGCGGCTGGACTTCGACCGGGCCCAGAGCGATCTCGGGTGCGGAGAACAATGCGAGGAGTGTTCCTGGGGCCACCTCGGGGGCTACCCCCTCCGGCAGACGTGCGGCCTGGTGGCCTTCATGCAAGGCCTGGAGAACCTGCAGGCCGACCAGGGCGGCCCGGCGCCGGCCAAGGAGCTGGCCGCGGCCCTGCAGGAGCTTCTCGACCGGTTGCCCGCGCCGAGGACGTGAAGGCCCACCTCAACCACTTCGTAGCGCCGATCTTCGACCGCCTCATCGTGGGCGGCCACGGCTACTTCAGCTTCGCCCGCGAGGGACCGTTGAACCCTAACGGCACGACCCTTCCCGCGCCGCCCTGAGCCTGCCCCCGCGAAGCTTGTCTCCGCGAAGGCGGGGAGCGGGGGGCTGCACCGGGGAAACCGGGCACCTTGTTGCGCCGGCCGAGACACGGCATCGGGTATACTACCGGACCTCCGGCGAGGGTGCCGGAGGTTCGTGTGATGTGAGGTGACGATGGCTCGAACTCAGCAGGGATCGTTCTTCCTCAGGTTCTTCTGGTGGCTGCCCTTCGGCACGGCTCCGGAGATCACCCCGCAGGAGCTGGCCAAGAGGCTCAAGCGCGGCGGCCAGCGCCCGCAGATCCTGGACGTGCGAACGGACCACGAGTGGCGCCAGGGCCACATCGCAGGGGCCGTGCACGTTCCCCTGTCGGATCTCCGAGGCCGCATCGGCGGTCTCTCGCTGGATCCGGCCCGCCCCCTCGTGGCCGTCTGCCTCAGCGGCCACCGCAGCGTGCCGGCCGTTCGCCTCCTGATGCTTCACGGGTACGGCAGCGCCGTCCAACTCGCCGGGGGCATGCTCGCCTGGCGGCGCTCCAACCTGCCCGAGGTGCGATAACCCGCCCCGCCATCACCGGTGGTACGCCGCGTCACCTCCCGCCGGAATCCTGCACCTCGTACACCTCCTCCGGCAGGGCCTTGCGCGCCTCCTCCTGAGCCTGATTCAGGATGTCGTAGGCCGTGCGGGCATCGTTCACGAAGAGGTGGGTCTTGGCCCTCTCCACGGCGGCAATCAGGCGGCGCAACGCCTCGTCTGCGGTCATGGTTTTCCCCCTTGGTTCACACGAGCATACTACGCCTCAACCCTACCCGGCACCTCACCGCCCGAGAGAACTTCACCGATGCGCTCGCTCGGCATCTCGGGTGAAGGAGGAGGCGGAGGGGTAAGGGCCCTTCGAAAGAGAAGGTCGGCCCGCGTCCCACCGGCGCCGGCCGGCCTCCGCCTCCTCCTGTGGGATTCAACGTAAGGCGGGCCGGTGCAGGGAGTGTGCACTCCGGGATATACTGCGAACTCGCGGAAAGGGGGGCTCGCATGTCCCAGCGGCAGCAGTTGGAGCGGATCCTGGAGATCGACCGGCAGATCCGGGCGGGTCGCTATCCCAACGCCGAGAAGCTGGCGGAGAAGCTGGAGGTGGGCCGGCGGGTGATCTTCAATGACCGGACCTTCATGATGGACCGCCTGGGGGCGCCCATCGCGCTGGACCGGAGCCGCGGCGGCTGGGTCTACACCGACCCCACGTGGATGCTGCCCTCGGTCTACGTCACCGAGGGGGAGCTGTTGGCCTTCTTCCTCACCGTGGAGCTGGCCCACCGCTACCTCGGCACGGCCTTCGAGACGCCCCTGCGCTCGGCCGTCGCCAAGATCAGCCAGGGGCTGAAGGGACCCGTCTCCGTGAGCTTGCAGGCGCTGGCCTCCCACTACACCTTCGACTCTCCCCACGCCGCCCCCGCCCGCGAGCAGACGCTCCTCGATCTCAGCCGCGCCATCCGCGAGCACAGGCTCGTCACCATGACCTACTACACGGCCTACCGCAACTCGAAGGGCGAGCGGACCCTGGAGCCCTACCACCTCTACAACCACGAGGGCGACTGGTACCTCGTGGCCTACTCGTCCGCGCGCCGGGACTTCCGCTACTTCCACGTGGGCCGCATGGAGCGGGTCAGGGTCCTCGACAAGGGCTTCGCCCCCAGGCGCGGCTTCGACCTCGGCGCATTTCTGGCGCAGGCCTTCCAGGTCTCCATGGGCGAGAAGCCCGTGAACGTGGCCATCCGTTTCGACGCCCACCAGGCCCCCTACATCCGGGGACGCCAGTGGCACGCCAGCCAGAAGATCACCGAGCACAAGGACGGCGGCCTCACCCTGCGGATGCGCACCTCCGGCCTCGGCGGCGTCCTCAGGTGGGTGCTCCAGTACGGCTCCCACGCCGAGGTCCTCGCGCCCGATGCACTGCGCAAGACCGTGGCGGCCGAGACCGGCGCCATGGCCGAGCGGTATAAAGAGAGGTAAGCAGACCCGGTCCTTACGGCACCTGGCCGTAGCCGAGAAGCTGATCCATGCGGGAAAGGACGTAGTCGAAGCCGGCGACCTTGGCTGTGCGGTTGCCCTCGATGGTATAGAGGATGCCGTCCCGGCAGTGGTGGACGAGCCCCGCGTGGCCCTGCCAGCCGATGCCGCGCACCCGCCACCAGACCACCACGTCCCCCGGCGCGGGCGTGGCGCCCTCGCCCGGCATGTGCGCCCACCCTTTCTTCTTGAACTGCGCCAGCAGGGCCCGAGCGCCGACGGTGTAGGCGAAGGGCATGGGGCCGCACCCCTGCGCATAGCACCACGAGACGAAGGCCGCGCACCACGAGGAGCCCTCCGGCGCCATGCCGTTGAGGTACTTCACCACCCACGGCCCCTCGTTGTTGCCGCCCTCCTCCCCGGCACCCGCCTTCAGCTCGCCGATGGCCGCCCTCAGCGCCGCCCGCCCCGCCGCGCTCCCGCCGAAGGAGGCCGGCGGCTCCTGGTTGTACGGGATTACCGGCACCGGCACCGCAACCTTCCCGTGCTCCAGGGCCCACCACGTCAGCGGTCCCGCCACCCCGTCCACCGCCAGCGGCCGCCCGTTCGGCCCCGCCGCCTGCGCCTGGAAGGCCCGGACCGCCGCCCGCGTCCGGCGTCCCATCACCCCGTCCAGCGGCCCCGGGGCAAAGCCCAGCTCCGCCAGCCGCCTCTGCAAGTCCACTACGCTCCGGCTCATCCCCCGCCCCTCCCTTCCTCTCTCGTCATTCCCGCGCAAAGCCTGCCCCAGCCTTGACCCGGGGCGGGAACCCACTCTTCCCTTCCTGCATCCCCGATGCCTCGGGGATGACGGCAGAGAGAAGCCCCCCTCGCCCCAGCGATGGCGCCCTCTCCCGCTCCCCCTTGTCCTTCCCACCCCGCGGGCGCTATGCTCGCCCCATCCGCACCGGAGCGTCGCGCCTCATGCCATGGAGCGGTCGAAGACCGCCCGAGGGGAGGGCCCCATGCCGCTGATCACCGACACGCCGCCGCCGAAGGTCGCCGAGGAGCTGGTCGCCCTGCGCGCCGACCTGGACGCGCGCATCCCGTCCAAGCAGATGGACCGCAACGTCCTCGTCGCCACCTGGAACCTCCGCCAGTTCGGGGGGCTCACCGAGAAGTGGGCCTCCGAGTCCGGCGACACCCCCCAGCGGGACCTCCAGTCCCTCCTCGCCATCGCGGAGATCATCGCCCACTTCGACGTCATCGCCGTGCAGGAGGTCCGCGCCGACCTCAAGGCCTTCCGCCACATGCTCAAGGCCATGCCCCCCACCTGGCAGTTCCTCCTCACCGACGTCTGCCGGGGCGACGCCGGCAACGGCGAGCGCATGGCCTTCCTCTTCGACACCCGCAAGGTCGCCCTCTCGGGCCTCGCCTGCGAGCTGGTGGTCCCCAAGGAGCAGCTCGACGCCGTGGGCCCCGACGCCCTCACCCGCCAGTTCGCCCGCACCCCCTACGCCGTCGCCTTCCGCTCCGGCGAGCGCACCTTCATCCTCGTCACCCTCCACATTGACTACGGCGACAAGTCCGCCGACCGGGTGCCTGAGCTCAAGGCCATCGCCCGCTGGATGGCCGATTGGGCCGGGGACGTCAACGCCTACGACCACAACCTCATCGCCCTGGGCGACTTCAACATTGACCGCCAGGGCGACCCCCTCTACCAGGCCTTCATCGAGACCGGCCTCACCGTCCCCCCCGAGCTTCAGGGCGTCCCCCGCACCCTCTTCACCGACCCCGCCAAGCCCCTCGAGCACTACTTCGACCAGATCGCCTGGTTCCCCAAGGGAGGCGGCCGCCCCGCCCTCTCCCTCACCTACCAGACCGGCGGCCACTACGACTTCCGCCCCACCGCCATGCCCTCCCGCGCCCTCACCGACGACGCCCTCTCCCGCCACATCTCGGACCATTTTCCCCTGTGGGTCGAGTTTGGGACGAGGTAGCAACGAGGTGCTGACGCCCATACGGCCACGGTGCTCGCGAATCTTGGGGGCACAAGTCATGCAGCTGTAGCGGTCGGGCTATTGCCTGGTCTCGCCAGGTGGCCGGTGCAATTGCGCGCGACAATAGTCGGTCAGTTGCTCACGCAGTTTTTCGCGGTTTTCAGCATGGTGAGCCTGCCGGTGATGGTTGGGGCATAACGCCACCACGTTTTCTACGGCGTCTGGTCCTTTTTCAGAGAGCGGGATGACGTGATGCGTCTCAAGGTACACGCTTCCGCTGACCGTCACAAAGCCCTTCTCACCGCAGAGCTCACACTTCCCGCTCGCCCGCGTGAGGACACGCCTTCGCACCTCGGGGTCCCGGTCGTAAGCTGCTCCGGACGTCGGGTGTTTGGTTGGTTCTTGCGGTTCTCCCGCCCCACATGAAAACTGATCGTCATACTTCCCTGGCTCCACGCCTCGGGTTAATTCGCAGTCACCGGTTGCATCATCGTAGGCCGTCACGGCCCATGGAACCGTATCCAGATGCCTGTGGACGACCTTCGAGGTTACCGGAGCGTCCCTGTCGGCATCACCCATTAGCCCGTCACAGATAATCACCCGGACAGGCAGTCCCTCCCTATAGGCCAGTCCAATGGCCTTATCCATTTCAAGGGCGCGCCTTTTCCAAGCAGATTTTCTCGGTACTTTCGCGAACATTCGGGCATCCTCGCGAAGGTTCTTGTGCTGCACGATGCCCCCTGCGTCTTCCTCCATCAGCTCGTACCACAGGCTCAAGACCACAACCCTCCCTGGCTCCACGAAGGCCCATTGGTAGCAGTAGGCAGGATTTGTTGCGGCATGATCCGGGCCCCTGCGGTAGCTCCCCCAATCACTCACGTTAACCCCCGCTTCGCTCACAAGATCAATGAGCCGAGGCCTTTGCCTGGGCTTCAAATCAGCTACTCTCGCCATTTCCAATGCCCCCTTTCTATCCGTACATGCGAGTGGTCGCAGACCAAATGCCTCCAGTTCGCTCCAATCGAATTGGGCCGTCAATATCTCCTCATCCTCCCGCCAGATTTCTGACCACTCCCTTCACCGCGTCGAATGCGTGACGAGGTGGGGATTTGCTAGCCCGGTCCTATTCCCATTATGCTTACCGCCCCAAGCTGGCTGGCGCAGAATGCGAGTGCCGTTCTAAAGGAAAGAAGTGCTGCCGGCAGACAGGATTGGGCCCAAACTCCTCCGCAACACTATCCCAGAGGTACTTCTGCGCCTCCACCAGGAAACCACCCTTATGGATTTCGACCTCATAGATATTGACAGATCGTTCCTTCTCAGTAGAACCGGTAGCCTTCGCTGATGACCCGCAGACGACCTGGACGAAAGGCCTACAGGTGAGATTCTTGGCGGCCTTTTCAATGTACCGTGATACCTTTTTTAGCTGTGCTCGCTCCTGCGTTGAAAGCGTTCCCTTGATCTGCAAGGCCAACTCTCTTAATTCCCCTGGTGCCAATACGTCGTCCTGTGGAATGCCGTAAGACTTCAGCAGACGGTGCATTTCCTTTTCGAATCGTCCTGGGTCATCCAAGCCCTGGCGGAGAACTTCGAAGACTTTCTTGATGTAAGCGCTGTTGATCGCTTCACTTTCCCCGGGTTCCGAAGCCACGATAGGCAACATCTTGCTGATGAGCGCTAGCATTAGTATTTGAGCTCTGTCCATCTTCCTACCTTTTTTATCTCGAACCTGGACGGGAAGCCCGGTCAGCCCAACAAGCCTGCGGAAAACATTGAGGAGGTAACGCGTCCTTTCTCTTTTGGGTAGGTTTTGGGCATAGGTAGTTGGCCAGACACTTGCTTGGTGCTTATGCCCACAAAGATACAGATCAATTTCGCATGATGCGAGATTGGTAAATACGCTCCTTCTAGCCTTGAGCTGTAGATGGGGTTTGATTCGCTGCCCAGGTGCTTCGAATAGGTAGTGATGGGCGATGAACACCTTCAGACTACTGGAGAATGCTTCCGCAGGGATGTAACCTTCACCATGTGGCAACAACAGTTTTCCCCTCGTCCCCAATTCAAAGCATGAAAGCAATTGTGAAGATTGCTCAAGACTGAGGTCACCGCGTGCCATATCTGGGATGCCCTTGAGCGCATATTCGTACCCGGGGACCCCTTCCGGTTGTTGATCGCCAAGATAGCACGTGTCGGCGCCTACCAGGAATGCCGATACTCCGTCCTTCGTCAACCAATCGTATCGAATTGTTTCGGGATGCAAATAGGTGTGTAGCGGAAACAATCTGTTGTAATTCTCTAAGGAACTCTGCCATAACTTGATGTGGGTCTCATAGTGTCCCTTAGAATTGAATGCGTCATGGTTGCCAGGGACAATCAGAGTCGACGCCGGATCAAGCTCGAGTCCGGTCGAATGGTCCGCGTCTACCTTGAGCCTTTCAAACAGCCAAGTATTCGCTCTAAGTAGGCTCTCCTCGTCGCCAGCGTTAGAAATGTCACCTGTGACTATGACTCTATCGAATTTCTTGCCCCTGAGAAGGCTCTCAATGCCCAATAGTCGGCGGATTGAGTGCTTGTGATTGCCGCCGATATAGGCTCCCGAAGAAAAGTGAAGATCTGAAATGTGGGCGAATGTGAAAGTTGTCATCTGCCAGTCCTTTCTAATTGAGTGCGATCGGCAATTCAGTGTTGAGGTAGGAGGACCCCCTCCCTTTGCCTCACGGCCATTTTGCTTTAGGGCGCTATCCTCTCCCTATTTCATTCAGTCGGAGTTCGGAGCCCCCGCCCCCCGGGGTTGGGACCCGGCGGGGCGGGGGTTATTACGGAGATCCGTTCAGCTCTTCCCTCCCGGGTTGGGCGGGACGGTGTCAGGGGGCGGGGCGGTTTCGGCGGCGCCGCCAGGGCCCTGGGGCGGGACGAGGGCGGCGAAGCGGTTGGCGATGGCGGGCTGGCCGTAGAAGTGGAGCATGCCCGCGCCGCGGATGTGGTCCACCGCCTGCTCGATGCGCTTGCGCAGGTCGTAGCGCGCCGAAGTGCCAGAGAGCTTCTTCGCCTTGGCCGCCTCCTGCACCATGTCCGTGGCGCTGAGGCTCGCCAGCAGGCGCTTGCCCTCCTCGA
>JAJYCJ010000017.1 GCA_021778515.1 Acidobacteriota bacterium | reverse complement strand
CCCCGGATCAAGTCCGGGGTCGGAGGCAACCCAAATCCCTTGGCGGGTGAAGATCGCCTTCCACGGAAACTACCATCCATGAGCCTTTCGGAGCCGCTCCAATATCCAATCGCGGGATTTGGGATGAGACAGGACACTAGTCCCTATTCGCCTTGACACGAGAGAAGCCGGCCGGCCAGACTGCTCGGCATGGAGAGAACCCTGAATCCCGCCGTGGCGCACATGGACGAATCCCTGATCCGGGAGATGACACGCGTGGCCGAGGAGTGCGGCGCGGTCAATCTGGCCCAGGGTTTCCCCGACTACCCCACTCCCGAAGCCGTTCTCGATGCCGCCCGCGCGGCTCTCCGGGAGGGCAGGAACGGCTACACCCGGACGTGGGGCGACCCCGCCCTCCGTTCGGCCCTGGCCCGCCACCTCCGGGAATTCTGGGGGCTCGCCTACGATGCCGAGGAGGAGTGCGTCATCACCTGCGGCGCCTCCGAGGCGATCATGGCCACGCTCCTCTCCCTTCTGGCCCCCGGAGAGGCCATCGTCGTTCCCGAGCCCATCTACGAGAACTATCTCCCCGCCTCCCGCCTGGCGCGGGCCGAAGTCAGGCTTCTCGAATTGGACCCCTTCACGGGCCGCTGGGACCCGACCGCTCTGGACGAGGCGCTCACCGGGGCCAAGGTGCTGGTGCTCAACACCCCCGCCAACCCCACGGGCAAGGTCTGGCGCCTCGAGGAACTGGAAACCCTGGCCGAGCTGCTCCGCCGCCACGACTGCCTCCTCGTCACCGATGAGACCTACGCCTTCATCACCCGGCCCGGCCAGCGCCACGTGCCGCCCGCCACGGTGGGCGACCTGAGGGGTAGGACCGTGACCATCGGCTCCTTCTCCAAGACTTACGCCGTGACGGGCTGGCGGGTGGGGTTCGCCTGCGCCCCCAGGCCGCTCATGGAGGGCATCCGCAGGGCCCACGACTTCTTCACCATCTGCGCGCCCGCCCCCTTTCAGGCGGCTTTGGTGGAGGCGCTGAAGCTTCCCGAGAGCTACTACACCGATATGGCCGCCTCCTACCGGCGCCGGTGCGACCTGCTGCGCGCCGGTCTGGCCGAGACCGGCTTCATCACCGGCGATCCCGACGGCAGCTACTTCCTCCTGCTCGACGTGAGCTCTCTGGGCATCGAGGATGACCGCACCTGGTCCGTGGCCTTCGCGAAGGAGAGGGGCGTGGCCGGCGTCGCGGGCTCCGCCTTCTTACTGAGGGGCATGCCGCGGGAGGACGGGCGCGCTCCGGACCGGCGCGGCACCTTCCTCCGGCTGAGCTTCGGCTCCTCCGAGGCTCGCATCGCCGAGGCCATCCGAAGGTTGAAGGGAGCCTGACCATCCTCAGCCCCCTGCGGGACACGCCCGGCGAGGCGGTTCCGATCTGATTCAGCCGATTGCGAGTCAGGGAGTGGGCTGGCCGGACCGGCGGGCCTCGTTCACCGCCTCGTGGGCCTTTCGTATGGGCTCGGGGAGGCGGTAGCGGGGGCAGCAGGCGAGCACGAGCGCGACGGCGGCGGGCAGATCCGAGAGGTGGCCGGGCGAGACGTAGACCGGGCGCACCCGCTGGCGGGTCCTCACGGCCGCGCCGACGGCGGTGCCGTCCAGCAGGATGGGCGACCACCCGCCCTTTTCCGGCGGCGGCTCATCGTGGGTCCCGCAGAGCAGGCTCTTGGCGCTGCCCACCGTGGGCACCCCGAGCACGACGCCCAGGTGGGCCGCCGAGCCGAACATCCTGGGGTGCGCCGTGCCGTGCCCATCGACCAGGATCGCCTCCGGTTTGAGAGCGAGGGCTTCGAAGGCGCGCGCCAGGACCGGCACTTCCCGGAAACCCAGCAACCCGGGGATGTAGGGGAAATCCACCTCCATCCTCACGACGGCCCGCTCCACGACCCGAAACCCTTCCTGAGCGTCGCAGACCACCATTCCCCCCCAGAAGGTGGTGCCGTACAGATGAAAGGAGACATCCGCCCCGCCGATCCAGCGGAGGGGCGAGGGCAGAGGGGATTCCCGCCGCTCCCTCCTGAGCCTCATCTGCTCCTCAAGAGCCTCCTGGTAGCGTGGGTTTCGGTAGACGGGTTGCTTCACGGCGGCTCCCGCGTGCTCGGCTGCAACGCGAGGGTACCGCCGCTTCACTGGCGCCGCAAGTCGATCCGTGGCATAAAGTGGGGCGAACCGACATTGTAAAAACTAGGAGGCGATCACAATGGTCAGCATCAACATTCATCCCATTGAGCGCGTGGTCCGGGGAATCGTGGGACTCTTCTTGATCAGCCTGATCTTCTGGGGACCCAAGAGCCTCTGGGGGCTCATCGGCCTCATCCCCCTGCTGACGGCCCTGGTGGGCTGGTGCCCTCCCTACAGCCTTCTGGGCATCAACACCTGCAACCTGGGAAAGCGGAAGGCCGGCTAGCGCACCTCATCTTGGCTCGCCCCCTTCTTCATTCCGGCCAGGGGCTCGCCTTCTCATGGGGAGCCCGTATTCCTCACACCCAAATCCCGCGATTGGACATGGTCGTAACTCCGAAAGGCCGATGGGAAGTCGCTTTTGCGAAAGCGGGTCTTCACCCATAAGGGATTTGGCTAGCCTCCGACCCCGGACTTGATCCGGGGGAGGAAGCCCCAAGGGCGGGGTGGGGCCTCGGAGGGCAACGCGACGATTCGGCAGGCTTGGCCTGCGAATCGGAGAGAGAAGCCCTTGGCCCTCCCGGTTTGGGAGACGCCTCCTTTCCGCCGTGAACCCTCCCCACCATCGAAGGCAGAGCATTTCAATCGCGGAATTTGGGTGACAGTTTAGCGGTCAGGGGTTCCCCTCCAGCGACCTGCCTTCCGGAGCGAAGCGGCGGAAGGCGCGGCCGAGGCTCATCCCGGGGGTCGGACCCGGCAAGGCCCCCTTCCCCGGACGGGCATGCCTGTAATCCTTGAATTCTCAGCTCATCGGGATGTATGCTTTGTGGAGAAGGAGAGTGAACGTGCAAATTACTCCCACGGATCAAACCCCCCGCATCGCCCTGTTCATCGATTTCGACAACGGGCAGCTGGACATCACGCGTGTCCTGAACGCGCTCAGGGAGCGGGGCATCATCATCCTGAAGAAGGCCTACGGGGACTGGGCCAAATTCCCCCAGTTCCGCAAGACCTTGGCCGAAAACGGCGTAGACCTGGTGGAGCGGCCCACCATCTTCGCCGGAGGCGACAAGAACGGCGCCGACATCCAGCTCGCCGTGGATGCGCTGGAGGCCTGCCTGACGAACCACCACATCGACGTCTTCGCCGTGGTCAGCGGGGACAGCGACTTTCTGCCCCTCATCTCCCGCCTCCAGGCCTACAACAAGAAGGTGGTCATCATCGGGATGCGACAGACCACCTCCTCGGTCGTCATGAAGAACTGCAACGAGTACCTCGCCTACGAAAACATCGTGGATCCTCTTCAGGCCACGGAGGCTATGGTCGGCGAGAGCAAGGAGACCGACCCGAAGGACCTTCCCAAGGCCTTCGCCATCCTCAAGCGCGCCATCGCCCTGCTGGAGGACGAGGATCGTTCGGTGGACTCCTCCAACCTCAAGCAGAAGATGCTCCAGCTCAGCCCCACCTTCGACGAGAAGAGCTTCGGCTTCAGCCAGTTCAAGGCCTTCCTCGCCGAGGCCCAGCGGCGCAAGATCATCCACATCGGCAAGAAGGTGGACGGCGCCTACCCCATCGTGCTGGGGCGGATGGGCCGGCTTCTAGAGGACGGAGAAGAGGAGGGCGAGGCCGAGGTGCAGGCCGCGCCCGGCCAGCCCGTCAAGAAGCCCAAGAAGCGCCGCAGTGGCAAGCGCTGAAATACCGGGTGTTCACTGCGGGCCGGGCTTCGAACCCCCGGAACCGCCCCAGGACACCTGGTCCACCGTGACGAACCGGTAATTCTGTCTCTTGAGGGACTCGATCAGGGTCGGCAGGATCACGTCGGCCCGCATGTCGCCCTGCCGTTCGGTGCCCAGGTGCATGAGCACGATGCCCCCGTCCACTCCGCCGGGGGCCGTTGCGGCCCTCTTGAGAAGGCCGGCGAGGATCTGCTGCGGGGTGTGAAAGAGCGGGTCGGCCGGTGAGGCGACCCAATCCAAGGTGTCCAGGTGGGGGGTCCAGTAGACCGCGCTGAATCCCGCGTCGTGGGCCCAGCCCAGGATCTCCGAGTTGAATTCGCCGAAGGGAGCCCGCCAGTAGGGTGCCATGGTTTTCCCCGTGATGAGCTTGTAGAGATCTGCGGCCTTCAGGAGCTGGTCGCGCACGAAGGCCTCCGTCACCCCCGGGAGCGTGGCCTGCCGGTGATCGAAGGAGTAGGTCGTCAGGTGGGGATGGCTGAAGGTGTGATTGCCCACCACGTACCCCGCGTCCGCGATCCGCCGGACCAGATCGGGATAGTGCCGCATGTACATGCCGGTGAGGAAGAAGGTGGCGCGGACGTGCTCCTTCTGCAGATCGTCCAGGATGGCCTCGGTGGCGCTGTCGTTGGAGCCGCCATCGAAGGTCAGGAGCACCTCGTGGTGGCCCTCGGGCGCCCGGATCAGGTTGTAGCTGCCGCCCAGCGCTTCGTTGACGGCTTCGGCGGGCGCCTCCAGCTTGGCGGGCGCCGCCTGCAGATCGACTCGCACGGCGGGGCCGTAGGAGGAGTTGCCCCGGTTGTCGAAATACCTGGCCTGGAGGATGTTTCGGGCCTGAGTGAGCGGCACGGCCAGGAAGCTCCACTGCCCATGCTTGCAGAGTTGGACGCTCACCCGCTGGCCGTTCATGTAGAGGCCCACCATGGCTTCCGGCGGCGCGTGCCCCCGGACCTCGATGGTATTGGTCGTCACCTGGGCGCCGTTCGCCGGCTCGTCGATGACGATGGACCCGGGCGACTCCCAGTCCACCTTCTCTTGGTCGAGTCCACGCTCGTGCGCCGCCCCAAATTTGGGAAGTACCACCTCCGGCGCGGGCATGAAGCGGTCCGCGTTCACGGAGAGCCACACCGCCAGACCGCCCCCTGCCAGCAGGCAGCCGAACAGGACGATCCGGAACCAGACTCCACCCAGCGCCGTCCGGTTCCACGCCTTCAGACGGTTCAGCCGCTCCTTCCTCCCGGTCAGCCGGGCGCACCGGCGCGAGCAGAAGATGTGGCCGGCGATCCGGATCTGGCAGCTCGGGCAGATGGGCCTCTTGCACTCGTAGCATCTGCGGCGGGCCGTCCTGGTTGGGTGGCGGAAGCACGGCGCCCCCGCTGGACGCTCCTCGGTCATGCGGTTAGGATAGCGCGATTCCCGAAAGGCTTCTCTTCATGGCAGGCCAAAGTCGTTCCAGCGCTCCCTGGAACAGTCCGCCTTCCGGCGCGAAGCGGAGGAGGGCGCGTTCCGGCGCCGCCGTCGCACCCATGGAGGATGGGGGGACCGCAGCCACCGGGCAGGGCCGGGCCTGGCGTCTGAAGGGCGGCGGAGGGCCTGCGGACGCGCCCGGACCAGGTCCCCAGCGCCGCACCAACGGCGTGGCCCAGACCCAGCCGTGGTCCGGAGCCGGCAAAGCGGTCTGTCTTGGACGGGCATGATCCCTCGTCAATCACCCATCATCACTTTCATCCCTCATCCCGGTTGTACCTCCCCGCGACTCACCGTATAGTGCCCGCAGGAGGGACCCTTGGAGCTCAAGAAGATCATCCTCCACTACCTGGATGGCCGGATTGAGCGGGCCTACGCCCCCCTCTTCGAGGAGGGATGCGATCCCGTTCCCACGGTGGATCTGCAGGGGAGTCCCGAGATGGTCCCGCTGAAACGCCTGAAGGCGGCCTTCTTTGTGCGGAGCTTCACCGGCAACCCGGCCTACGACCGGCCCTCTTCTCCCGAGGAGTGGGAGGCCGGCAACGGCAGGAATCTCGTGGGCGTGCTGTTTCACGACGGCGAGACCATCTTCGGAGAACTCCGGCCCGGAGCCGACGTGGCCAGGGGGTTCTACCTCACCGTCCCGGACGAACAGGACAACAATCTCCTCATCTACGTCAATCCGGCGAGTCTCCTGGCACCGCCTCGCGAGCCGGAGGCATGCTGAGAATCGGCGGCACCGGCCGTTTCTCATGCAGAGGCTGGAGGGAGTCCGCGTGAGCCGCTACGCTCTGGCGCGCATCCTCCTGTTCTTTCCGACGCTGTGGGGCCTCCTGACCCTGGTCTTCTTCCTGAATCGCGCGATGCCCGGAGATCCGGTGGAGATCATGCTGGGAGAGAACGCCGCGCCGGCGCGCAGGGTCGAGATGCGCCACGCCCTCGGGCTGGACCGGCCCCTGGCCGTCCAGTACGGGGATTACCTCGCGGGGCTGGCCACCGGCCGCCTCGGCCGCTCCCTGCGCACCGGACGGCCCGTCTCGGCCGAACTCGCCGACGCCTTTCCCAGAACCCTCGAGCTGGGGTGCTGCGCCATGCTCCTGGCCTGCCTCGTCGCCGTGCCCCTGGGGACGGCGGCGGCCCGCAGGCCCGGCGGCCCATGGGACGCCACGGCACGGTTCATCTCGAGCGCCGGTTTCTCGCTGCCCTCTTTCTTTCTGGGTCCGCTGCTCATTCTTGCCTTCGCCGTGAAATACCCCTGGCTGCCGGTCTCAGGCGCGGACGAACCCGGCAGCATTGTGCTGCCCTCGCTGGCCCTGGGCCTCCCTCTCGCCGCCCTCCTGGTCAGGATCGTGCGGACCTCCGTGGGCGAGGAGGCCCATCGGGAGTACGTTCGGGCGGCCCTCGCGAGGGGCCTTCGGGAAGGAACCGCCTTCCGCCGCCACGCCCTGCGCAACGCCCTTCTCCCCGTGGTCACGGTGGCGGGCCTCCAGTTCGGCGCCGTCTTGACCGGGGCCATCATCACGGAGAAAATTTTCCGGTGGCCCGGCCTCGGAACGCTGGTCCTGACGGCCATCACGGGCCGTGATTACCCGGTGGTCCAGGGAGCGGTGCTCCTGTTTGCCGTGACGGTGCTGACCGTCAACCTCGGGACGGATCTCCTGTACGCCCGGATCGATCCGAGGGTGCGTTATGCCTAGGAGGATGCTCGTGCTCTTGATCCTGGGGCTTTGGCTCCTGAGCTCCCTCGCCGCGCCTCTCTTCATCGCGCGCTCCTACGCCAGCCTCGACCTTTCCGCCCGTCTTCAGGGCCCTTCCCTTGGGCACCCGTTGGGCACCGATGACCTGGGGAGGGATGTCCTGGCCCGCCTCTGCTACGGAGGACGCGTTTCTCTCGGCGTGGTGACCGCGAGCCTCTTCCTGGCGCTCTGCCTGGGCTCCCTCGTGGGCCTGGCGTCGGGCTATCTGGGAGGCTGGTGCGACCGTGGGACCGTCTTTCTCACCGACGTGCTCCTGGCCCTGCCGGGCATCCTGCTGGCGATTACCATCCTGGCTTACGTGGGACGCGGAGTTGTGCCGCTCATCTTGGCCCTCTCCTGCACGGCCTGGGTCGGTTACGCCCGCCTGGCCCGCTCCATGGCGCTCTCCCTGCGGCAGAGGGAGTACACCCAGGCGAGCCTGGCTTCGGGAGCGGGGCTCCCCCGCGTGCTCTTCCGCCACCTCCTGCCCAACTGCGCGGGCCTCCTCGCGGTCCAGGCCGCCGCGGGGGCCGCCAGCGTCCTGTTGGCGGAGGCCGGCCTCTCCTTCCTCGGCCTGGGCATCCAGCCGCCCATGCCTTCGTGGGGCGAGATGCTCTCCACCGGCTGCGACTATCTGCTGGAGGCGCCCCACCTCGCGCTCATCCCCGGGGCGGCCATCTTCCTCGTGGTCTGGGCACTGAACACGCTGGGCGAGGAGATGGCCGCATCCTTCGACCCGAAGGGGAAAGCGATTGCGCTGGCTCTATAGACTCCTCTGTGTACTCGCGGCGCCCCTGTGGCTCGCCTACCTCGCCCTGCGCCAGCGGGGAGCTCTCCGCCTACCGGAGCGGCTCGGCTGGCTCCGACATCGAGAGGACGGCCCCGTGTGGATTCAGGCTGTTTCGGTCGGAGAGGTCCGAATCGCGCTTCGCTTTGCCCAGGCGCTGAAGGAGCGGGGCCTGCCCTCGGCCCTCACGGCCACGACCGCAGCCGGGCTCGCGCTGGCTCGCCGCGAGGGTCCTCCCGAGATGGACCCGCAGGCCTTTCCCCTCGATCTCCATTCCTGCGTACACAGGGCCCTTCGCCGCCTCAGGCCACGCGCTCTCGTGCTCGTGGAGACGGAGATCTGGCCCGAACTGTTCCGGGAGGCCACGCGCTCCGGCATCCCCGTCTTCATCGTGAACGGCCGCCTTTCGGATCGCGCGCTGCGCCGGACCGTGCGCTTCCGCGCCCTTTACAGCCGCGCGCTGAAGGACGTCCACGTGGCGGCCCAGAGCGAGGAGCACGCGGCGCGGTTCAGGACGCTGGGCGCCCATCCCGACCGCGTCAGGGTCTATGGGAACCTCAAGTACGACCTGACCCTTCCCCCCACCTTCGAGGAGGTCCGGACCGAGCTGGCCGCCCTCGCCGGGCCGGGGCCCTGCTGGGTGGCCGGATCGGTGCGCGAAGGCGAGGAGCGGCTCGTCCTGGAGGCCCACGCGGCGGTGCGTGAGACCTGCCCTCAGGCCCGGCTCATCCTCGCCCCCCGGCACCTGGATCGGGTTCCCGAGTGTCTCGAAACCGCCGCCGCCTTCGGCCTGGGTGCGGCGCGTCGCACGACCGCGCCCGCTCCGGGATGGGACGTCCTGGTCCTGGATACGGTCGGAGAGCTCTGGCCGGCCTATGCCCTGGGGATGCTCGCCTTCGTGGGCGGCAGCCTGGTCCCCCTGGGCGGCCAGAACGTGCTGGAACCCGCCTTCGTGGGCCGCCCGGTGCTTTTCGGGCCGCACACCGAGAACTTCCGGGAAGAGGCGGAACGGCTGCTGGCTTCGGGCGGAGCCTTCCGGACGGAGGACGCCGGGGAGCTGGCCTGGCGGGTTTCGGCGCTCCTCTCCGACCCGGCCCTGGCCCAGGCCTGCGGCCAGAAGGCTCTCCAAGCGGCGGAGCAACACAAGGGAGCCGTCGCTCGCGCCTCCCAGTGGCTCGCCGACCTCCTGCCCGGCCTCTAACCCGCGGCGCACGGCAGGAACAAATTCCCCTCCCGAGTGTTGGCACTCTTAGCCCCTAGTCTGGGCAGGAGGCCGCCGTGAAGGGGTTCAAGGTCTTCCTCCTCGTCGCCGCCGCATCCCTGGTGGGCCTGCTCCTCTGGAGCGGACGGCCCGCCCAGGTGGGCAAGCCCGCACCCGAGTTCCCCAAGGCCCAGTGGCTCAACGGCCCCCCGCTGACCCTTCGCGAGCTTCGCGGGAAGGTGGTCCTGGTGGACTTCTGGGAGTACACGTGCATCAACTGCATCCGCACCCTCCCGTACCTCAAGGAGTGGTACAAGCGCTACGCCCCCTACGGGCTGGTCATCGTGGGAGTCCACACGCCGGAGTTCCGCGCCTCCTCCATCCCCTCGAACGTGGAAGCCGCCGTGAAGCGGTTCGGGATCACCTATCCCGTCCTGCTGGACGACCGGTACAAGACCTGGAACGCGTACGGCAACCTCTATTGGCCCCGCGACTACCTCATCGACCGGAAGGGGGTCATCCGGTTCGATCACGTCGGGGAGGGAGGCTACGGACGGACGGAGGAGGAGATCCAATCGCTCCTGCGGGAGGGCGGCACCTGCCCCAACCTGCCCATCATGGCTCCGGTCCGCGCGACCGACCAGCCGGGCGCCGTCTGCTACCTCACCACCCCGGAGATCTACGTGGGTTCGAATCGCGGCCACCTCTCCAACCTGGGTGGTTACACCGGGATCTTCGGCGGACCCGGCGGGGAGGCGGACGCTGCACCCCATGAGTCGTCAGGGGGCCCGAGCGGCGCTCCCTCCTCGGTGCTCTCGCCGATGGAGTCCTCCGCCTCCGACCGCCCCTTTTCCGCTCCGCCCCCCGACCGAATCGAGGACGGGTTTCCGGCCCTCGATGGGCTGTGGGAACCCAGGGGTCAGTATTGCCAGTCGGGCGGGGCCTTCTCCAAACTCTTCCTTCGGTATCACGCGGCGGGATGCTACGTGGTGGCCGACGCCGGCAAGGACCGCACCGAGGCCCGGATGGAGGTGCTCCTCGACGGGAAGCCCGTGCCGCCAGCCCTTCGCGGCGAGGACGTGCAGGAACGGAACGGCGTGACCTTCGTGCGGCTGGGTCGCACCCGCCTCTATCGCCTCGTGGGGGGGAACGTCTTCGGGCGCCATCTTCTGGAGCTGGAGCCCGCGGCCGGTGCGCGCATCTACTCCTTCACCTTCGGCACCTGCACCCATTGAGCCACGGGATCAAAGCCGAGATTCCGCGCCCTAACCAACCCGAAGAGTGATCCCATTCCACCGTGCGGGGCGTTCGAGGGGCAGGGTGAACTTCCCCTTGAGGTGGCCCACGGGAAGCGCGTCGAGCAGCGGCTTGGAGGGGCCGAGGAGCTCCCTCGCCCTCTCGCTGACCAGCCCTGGGTGCTCACCCCCGGCCATGCCCGTAAACCCTCCCAGCAGGATCCCGGCGGCCCGATCGAACCAGCCGGCCTGCGCCAGATGCGTCATCATGCGGTCCAGCCGGTACATGCTCTCGCCCACGTCCTCAAGAAACAGCCAGCGCTCCGTGAGAGCCGGCTCCCAGGGGGTGCCCACCAGGACCGACAGCAGGCTCAGGCATCCGCCCACCACAGGGTAGGCTCCGGCCGGCGCGGGCGGACCTTGGGCCGGTATGTCCACGGGACTCCCGGCCAGCGCCGCGGCGAGGGAACCCATCTCGCACACGCCCGGCCGGCCCAGCTCCTGCACCCCGGGCGCATAGAGCAGGCGAGCGCCGGCCACGCGCTGGGCCCACGCGTGCAGGACGGTGGCGTCGGAGAAACCCGCGATGGTCTTTGGATGTCGCCGCAGGCCGTCGGGTCTCAATCCATCGAGAATCCGGCTGGTACCGTAGCCGCCCCGGGCGAACCAGACCACGTCCACGGCGGGGTCGTCCAGCGCCGCCTGGAGGTCCCCGGCGCGAACTTCGTCGGACCCGGCCAGGTAGCCGGCGCGAAGGCGGGCGTGCGGCGATTCCTCGACGCGGAGCCCCATGCCGCGCAACACTCCCATGCCGGCATCCAGATCCGCCTCGTCCACCGGCCCCGCGGGGGCCACCACGCGGACGAGCTGAGAGAGCCTTCCACCCGCTTTCTTCATGGGTCGAGGATAGCATGGTCGCGAGTCTGGAGCGGGGAGCAATGGCCCGATTCCCGCCCAAAACGGGGAATCAGGGAAGCAGAGCGGCAGGGAATCCGACGGATCCGTCTCGGCAAGTCCTGTAGGTCATACCGAGTGTTTCCCTGTCTCCCTGCCTCCCTGTTTCAACCCAATAATATGGAGGGGACCTGTAAGCCGGATTCTGTTCCCCCGGTCGCCCGGGGGTGGCAGCCATTCCTCTGGGACCGTCGTCGCCGGCGGCCTCCAGCAGCCTACCCGGAGGTCTCGGCCGGGCCAGCCTCGAGCACCTCCCTATTTGGCCTTGCTCCGCAAGGGGTTTACCGTGCCTCTTCCGTTACCGGAAGAGCGGTGGGCTCTTACCCCGCCGTTTCACCCTTACCCTCTGGGCCGAAGCCGGTCGGGCGGTTTGTTTTCTGTGGCACTTTCCGTAGGGTTACCCCTCCCTGCCGTTAGCAGGCTTGCGGCCCTGTGGAGTCCGGACTTTCCTCTACGCCATCCGGCGCAGCGGCTGCCCGGTCCCCTCCATCCCAACTGTAGGCTCCTAATCCCTTGCCGTCAATGGCTCTTTGCGAACTTGACAGGCCCGAAAGGATGATGATAGGGTTACCCGGTGTATAGAGCTTCCCGATCCCCGGGGGGACCTGGCAAAAGGATCACGGCATGATGAAGAGGAAGCGGCGCTTTCATGTGGTAGTTTTGCGGGAGGACGGCAAGCAGTACCACAACCGCGTCGTCGAGTGGCTGCAGATCCAGCGGGGGCTCGTCCTCGCCGGAACCGTCGTGGGCGGCCTGACCCTCGGGACCTTCGCCTTCTTCGTTCTGGCCGCCTCGCACGGCCACCTGGTGGCCCGCAACATCGAGCTCAGGCACCAGGAGAAGCAGCTCAAGAAGCAGTTCGTGGATCTCGGGAAACGCCTGGATGAAGCCCGCAACCGGCTCAGCCAGAGCGAGCAGCAGCTGGCGAGCATGGAAGAGCTGGCTCGCGAGCAGAACCTCAAGATCAAGCCCACTCCGGGCATGGGCGGGCCCGAACCCGACACGCTAGCGCCCCAAGCCCCCCCCAAGGCGTCACTCTCTGATCCTCGCATCCAGGCCATCGAGAGCGGCATCCGCGACTTGAACAGCCAGGCCGACTTCGTCTACCACGAGACCCAGGACGTGGGCCGAGTGCTGAAGCCCCATCTGAACCAAATGGCTCATACACCGTCCATCTGGCCCGTCAAGGGATTCATCTCTTCCGGGTTCGGCGACCGCCAGGACCCACTCGACGGGGAGCCGGAATTGCACCCGGGCATCGACATAGCCGCTCCTTACGGCAGTCCCGTCGAGGCGCCGGCCGAGGGTCTCGTGATCTCGGCGGGCTGGCAAAACGGCTACGGCAACTGCATCGAAGTCAGCCACGGGAACGGGTTGGTGTCGGTCTATGGACATCTTTCAAAAATCCTCGTGAAGCCCGGCCAAACGGTGAAGCGCTGGCAGAAGATCGGGCTGGTGGGCTCCACGGGCCACAGCACCGGCCCCCATCTCCACTACGAGATCCGCAGGAACGACCGGCCCATCAACCCCAAGCCCTTCCTGCTTTATTAGCAAGCCCTGCCATCAGACGCAGGCCCGGTAATGTCACCTCCCCCTGCCCCACCAGCCGCCTCTCTGGGAGAACCTTTTCATGGTCATTGACGCGGTTCTAGCGAAAGTCTTTGGAACCAAGCACGAACGCGATATCCGCGCGATCCAGCCCCTCGTCTTCAGCGTGAGCGAATGGGAACCCAAGATCCGCGCTCTCTCCGACGAGGAGCTCCGAGGCAAGACGGCGGACTTCAAGGCCCGCCTCGATCGCATGTCGGGCGAGGGGCGCTCCCAACAGGAGTCCCTCGATGACCTGCTGCCCGAGGCCTTCGCCGTGGCCCGGGAGGCATCGGCCAGGGCACTCGGAATGCGCCCTTTCGACGTCCAGGTCATCGGCGGCATCGTCCTCCACCAGGGCAAGATCGCCGAGATGAAGACCGGCGAAGGGAAGACGCTCGTCGCGGTCCTGCCGGTCTACCTCAACGCGCTCACGGGGCGGGGCGTCCACGTGGTGACCGTGAACGACTACCTGGCACGGCGCGACGCGGACTGGATGGGACAGGTCTACCGGTTCCTGGGCCTGTCGGTGGGCTGCATCCAGCAGGAGATGGACAACGCCGAGCGGCAGGTGGCCTACGGGAGCGACATCACCTACGGCCAGAACAACGAGTTCGGGTTCGACTACCTGCGCGATAACATGAAGTACAGGCTGGAGGACATGGTCCAGAGGGGCCACCACTTCGCCCTCGTGGACGAGGTGGACTCCATCCTCATCGACGAGGCGCGCACCCCTCTCATCATCTCCGGCCCGTCCGACGAACGCGTGGACAAGTACTACGCCGCCAACAGCATCATCCCCAGCCTTCAGAAGGAAAAGGACTACACCGTGGACGAGAAGCAGCGGACCGCGGTGCTGACCGAGGAGGGCGTCGCCCGCTGCGAGAAGATGCTGAACGTGGCCAACCTCTACGATCCCGTGAACATGGAGATCCTGCACTGCGTGAACCAGGCCCTGGTCGCCCACAAGCTCTACCACCTCGACGTGGAGTACATGGTCAAGGAGGGCGAGGTCCTCATCGTGGACGAGTTCACCGGGCGCGTCATGCCGGGGCGCCGGTGGAGCGACGGCCTGCACCAGGCCATCGAGGCCAAGGAGAGCGTCAAGATCCAGCAGGAGAACCAGACGCTGGCCACCATCACCTTCCAGAACTACTTCCGCCTGTACGAGAAGCTGGCGGGCATGACGGGGACGGCCGATACCGAGGCCGCCGAGTTCGACAAGATCTACAAGCTCGACGTGGTGGTCATCCCGACCAACAGGCCGATGGTGCGCGCGGACCGCGCCGACCTCGTCTACAAGACGGAGCGGGAGAAGTTCGAGGCGGCCGCCGAGGAGATCGCCGAGTGCCACGAGAAGGGTCAGCCCGTGCTCGTGGGGACGGTCTCCATCGAGAAGAGCGAGCGCATGAGCGCCCTGCTGAAGAAGAAGGGCATTCCTCACGTGGTGCTCAACGCGAAGTTCCACGAGAAGGAGGCGGAGATCGTCGCCCAGGCCGGGCGGAAGGGCTCCGTCACCATCGCCACCAACATGGCCGGCCGCGGCACCGACATCCTTCTCGGCGGAAACCCCGAGGGCCAGGCGAGGGCCAAGGCCGACCCCGAAGCGCAACCCGAAGAGTACGCCAAGCAGCTCACCGCCTTCAGGGAGGTGTTCGAACGGGAGCACCAGGAGGTGGTGTCGCGCGACGGGCTGCACATCCTGGGCACGGAGCGCCACGAATCGAGGCGCATCGACAACCAGCTCCGCGGCCGTTCGGGCCGCCAGGGCGACCCCGGCACCTCGCGCTTCTACGTCTCGCTGGAGGACGACCTCATGCGCCTCTTCGGCGGCGACCGCCTCAAGAACATGATGGGGCGGCTGGGGATGGAGGAGGGGGTGCCCATCGAACACCGGTGGGTCTCCAAATCCATCGAGCGCGCCCAGACCTCCGTCGAGGCCCGGAACTTCGAGATCCGCAAGCACCTGCTCGAATACGACGACGTGATGAACAAGCAGCGCGAGGCGGTCTACTCGCTTCGGAAGAAGATCCTGGCGAAGGAAGGCCTGCGCGATTACCTCTTCGAGACCGCCGAGTCCATCCTGGACTGGCTCCTGGAGCAGTACTTCCCGACCGAAGCGGAGCCCGACGTCCCGGGGCTTCAGACCCAGGTCCTGCACTACTTCGGGCTGAACCTGGACGATCTCTCGCTCAACCTCGAGGAAACGCCTCAGCAGGAGCTGCGCGACGCCATCTGGAAGGCCGCCTCCGCCAAGTACGAGGCCAAGGAGCAGCGACTGGCCCCCGAGCTCATGCGCGAATACGAGCGCATCGTCATGCTCCAGGTCATCGACAACCAGTGGAAGGACCACCTGCTCTCCATGGACCACCTCAAGGAGGGCATCGGCCTCCGGGCCTACGGCCAGCGCGACCCCCTCGTGGAGTACAAACGGGAGGGCTTCGAGATCTTCTCCGCCATGATGGACCGGGTGGAGGACGAGATCGTGCGCTACCTGTTCCTCCTGGAGCCCGCCGTTCAGCAGGAGGAGAAGAAGGTCGCCCGGCGGGAGCAGAGCTACTCCTACTCGGCCCCCGAGAAGGAGGAGAAGAAGCCGGGGAAGACCGTGGTCCGGAAGGACAAGAAGGTGGGACGCAACGATCCCTGTCCGTGCGGATCCGGCAAGAAATTCAAGAAGTGCTGCGGCGTCGGCTCTTGACGAGGCGCCCGCTGCGCTGGTAGCCTCGCTCTGTTCTTGTGCTTGAAAGGCGGCCATGACGAAGAAGGGAGTCACCACCCCGCCCTACGTTCCCCGCAAGGGTCTTAGGGCGGTTCTCGATCATATCCAGGCGCGCCACCCGGGCGATATCCTGACTCGGGAGGAGCTTCACAAGCGCGGGCTCTCCTCCCACTGGACCTACCCGGCCATGGCGGCCCTCCGCTTTCTGGGCATCCTGGACGAGCAGGACCGGCTTACGGGAGTTCACCCGGCCTACAGCCCGGACAACCCGGACCGGCCTGCGCAGGAAGCCCTGCTCCGGAAGGCCTACGGTGAGTTCTTCCAGAAGGTGCCGCTCCCCGTCTCCGACGCCGAAGCCCTCAAGGAGAGTTTCCGGGACGTGTACCAGCTGAGCGAACGGGTGAACAATTCGGCCTTCCCCATCTTCCAGACCCTCGCCGAAGAGGCCGGCCTCAATCTCACGCTGGAGAGCCAGGCACCCCAAAGACCGGACACCGCGCGCGAGACCTCCGGGGCGGAGATTGATGAGAGCTACATCAGCGATGAGCATCTCGATAACGTCCTCCGCCAGCAGGCGCCCGGTGACGAGCCGGTCCGGATCCGCCACACGGGGTACCAGATCGTCATCAATCTGCAGGTGACCAAGTACACCACGGAGAAGGACCTCATCAAAATGCTCAGGACCGCCAACCGGGCCATACACCTCTTGAAGAAGGCCGGGGACCGACATTAGGCGACCGGAAGGCTCAGTGCGCTGGCCCACGCCGGAGACCGACCGGCGGGCCAGCAGGGAGGCGCCGATGGAGAGAGGCGAGAAGAACTTTCTGGAGCGGCTTGGCGATGCCATTCCAGGGCTTTCGGGTTACCGCGCCAGGGACGACCGGAGGACCAGCGACAAGCGCCTTCGGGAGTACCTTGCCGCCCGCCTGGATCGGGTGGGGGAGCGGCTCCAGGCGATCAAGCTGGAGACCACCAACCGCGGCGACCTTCAGGGGCTCAACACCATCGGGCTTTTGGACCGGAAGCTCCACGGCGTGGCCGACTCCCTCCGCTTCGCGACCTACGGCTACTCCGGACTCTTCGATCAGATGAAGATCCAGGAGAGCCAGCTCGACGCCCTGTACGCCCACGACATGAAGATCGTGGACGCCGTCGACGCGCTCGAAAAGGCGTCGGTCGACCCGGCGAACGCGGTGGGAGCCATGACCTCCGCCCTGCAAGGGCTGGACGATCTTCTGGTCGAACGCAAGGCCCTTTGGGACAAACCGGCGTGAAGGGTGTGGCCTGCACGGGATGCAGGCCATGTCCGGCGTACTCCGCCCGCTTCCCCGGATGCTAGTTTTGGATTTTCTGACGTAGGAGCGTTCCATGGCGCAGACCATTGAGGTGATCGAGTGGCTGGATGATACCGGGCGCGAGATGGTCCACCGTTTCGAGATGGGCGGTGAGATCAAGATGGGCGCCCAGCTCGTCGTGCAAGAGAGCCAGTGGGGAGTGTTCTTCCGCGATGGGCGGGCGCTGGACGTCTTCCTGGCGGGGCGTCACACCCTGACCACGGCCAACATCCCGCTCCTGTCGAAGCTCGTCAATATCCCCTTCGGAGGCACCTCGCCCTTCCGCGCCGACGTCTACTACGTGGCCCGCAAGGTCTTCACGGACATGAAATGGGGCACCAAGGAGCCGGTCCTCTTCCGGGACACGGAATTTCAGATGGTGCGCCTCCGGGCCTTCGGCAAGTTCGCCACGAAGGTCATCGACCCCGAACTGTTCCTGAACACCTTCGTGGGGAGCCAGGGAGTCCAGAACAGCGACGGCGTGGAGTCCTATACCAAGGACATGATCGTGGCCCGCCTGAACGACGTGCTGGGCGAGACGCTCAAGACCGTCCTCGACCTGCCCAAGTACTACGACGAACTCTCCGAGGCGCTGAAGGCCAGGGTCCACGAGGACTTCAAGAAGTATGGCCTGGAGCTGGTGGACTTCTTCATCGGCGCCATCACCCCGCCCGAGGAGGTGCAGAAGGTCATCGACGAACGCAGCGGCATGGCGGCCGTCGGAAACATGGGCGCCTACATGCAGTTCAAGGCGGCCAAGGCCATGGAGGAGGCCGCCGCCAACCCGGCGGGTAACGGGGCATCCGCGGGCATGGGCCTGGGCGTGGGCGCCGGCATGGGCATGATGATTCCAGGGATGATCGGCCAGGCGATGCAGCAGGCGGGCGCCGCCGCCGCTGGGGCTGGGGCGGGCTCCTCGGCTGGCGCGGCGGGGAACACGGCCATCATCTGCGGCGCCTGCGGGAAGCCCAACGCTGCCGGGGCCAAGTTCTGCGATAGCTGTGGAAAACCCATCGCGCCGGTGGGAGTCGCCTGTCCGAGCTGCCACGCCATGAATCCGCAGGGAGCTCGCTTCTGCAACGGCTGCGGCAAGCCGTTGGCGCCTTCCGCCGAGAAATGCCCCGCCTGCGGCGCCGAGAACTTGGCAGGAGCCAAATTCTGCAGCGGTTGTGGAAAACCCTTGCAGGGCTGAACCGCCTTCCCAACAATCAAGAAGCAAAGAGGCCTGGCCGGTTTGCACCGGCCAGGCCTCTTTGCTTTTGCGGTCAGTGGAAAGGGCCTACTTGGCCTTGTGCGCGTGGACCTGGGCGAAGAGCGCGTCGGTCATAGGCGGTACGCCGTTCTTGCCGTGGCACTTCTCGCAGAAGGTCTTCGTCGGGAGGATGAGTCCGGCCTCCTTGGCCTTCGGCAGATCCTTCATGATGTTCGGGTGCCAATAATCACCGCCATTACCATGGCAGCCTTCGCAGTTGAGCTTGGCCACGGTCGCGTGCTTCGTCTTGACCCAGGAGTTGTACTGGATCGCGTGGCACATCTTGCACCGCTCGGGGCCGACCTTGGCGTGCTCTCCGTTGGCGAACAACCCCACGGTCAGCAGCAGGAGGGCTGCCACCAGGAGCAGAAAAACCGGTACTCTCTTCATGCGAGGACCCCTTTCTGATCGGCTTCGGTGCGTGGGACCACCCGGTCTACCAACGCCCGGCCAGGAAGCTATAATGTATTCCGATTTTCGTCCGCCGCAACCCCCCGCTCGCCTCCGCCGACCCTCCCAAGTCTTATGCCCCAGTCCCCGGGAGGCCCGTCGCCCTCATGATCCGGTCTCCCCCCCGGGTGCCGGGTGCGGCGGCCGGCTTGACAGCCAGCGGCCCTTCCCCTATAGTGGTCCTCTTGTCGCGGGGTGGAGCAGTCCGGTAGCTCGCTGGGCTCATAACCCAGAGGTCGAAGGTTCAAATCCTTCCCCCGCCACCAAGGTGCGAGGCCCGGCGTTACTGCCGGGCTTCGTCGTTTTCGCTCTCCCGCCTTCAGTGGAAGAAGTAGCCGAATCCGCCCAGCCCCATCAGGATGGCCCCCAGCATGACTCTCTCGTTGTGTTCGAGCCACGGGAAGGTGAGCTTCTCATAGCCGGCGTAGGCCAGGAAGGCCAGGGTGGCCATGGCCAGCACCGTGATGACGCTCATCAGGAGGGCCATGAGCACGAGGGTGTGCCAAGCCAGGGATCCAGCCGCGAAGAAGATGGGGATGAGGGTCTCGCAGGGCGATAGGGTCATTTCCAAGAAAAGGGCGCCCGCCGCCAGCCGGTCGGTTCGGACCGGGTCGCTGGAGTGGTCGTGGGTGCAGTGCCGATGGCCCTCCCGTCTCCATCCCATGACGAAGTAGTAGAGCCCGAAGGCCAGGAGGATCACGGCCGGGAAGGGCGTGTCCATGTGGGAGACGTGTCTCTGAAGGTCCTTGCCCAGGGCGGCCGCCAGGAGCCCCACCAGGGCCGTCGTCGTAACGTGCCCCAGTCCCGAGACGAGCACGAGCTTGAGCATGTGGCGGCGGGTCCATCCCTGGGCGCGGGCCACGAGCACGAACGAGAGCCAGTGGGTGGGCAGAGAGGCGTGGATGCCAGCAACCGCGAGCACGGCGAGGAACAGGCTGGAGTGGACGGGGTCGAAGCTCATCCACCCTCCTTCAGGCGAGTCCGCAGAAGCTCGGTCGTGGCCTGGTCCAGGCTGAGGGTGCGCTGGGGGAATGGCATCTCGATGCCGCGGGCGTCGAAGACCTCCTTGGCCCGCTTCCGCAGGGCGCTTTCGATGGCCCACTGCTGGAGGGGGCCAACCTTCGCCCACATGCGGACGGTTATGGCCGACTCGCCCAGCGACGTGACTCCCACGATGTCGAAGGGCTCCTTGATGTGGGGTGCAATCTCCGGCTCCTCCTGCACCAGGCGACCGATCTCCCGCAGCGCCTCGAAGACCTGGTCGAGGTTCGAGCGGTAGCCGACCCCCACGTCCAGAACCGCCCGCGACCACTGGCGAGTCATGTTGGTCACCGAGGCGATCTGACCGTTCGGAACGATATGCAAGTCTCCGTTGGCCGCCCTGATCTGGGTGGTCCGTAGAAAGATGTGCTCGACCACGCCGGAAAAGTCGCCGATCTTCACCACGTCGCCCACCCGAAACTGGTCCTCCATCACGATGAAGAAGCCCGAGATCACGTCCCGGACGAGGTACTGGGCTCCGAAACCCACGGCCACGCCCACGATGCCGAGTCCCGCCAGCATGGGGCCGATCTCCACGCCGAAGTCGTTCAGGATCATGAGGCCGGCCGTGAAGTAGAGCACCAACCGGCCGGCGCGCCTGAGGATCGCGGTGACGGTCTCGACCCGGCGCTCGAGCTCTCCCCGGGCGGCGGGATCGTCCTCCCGCACGGAGGCTTTCACGCGCTTGAGCAGCAGGCGCCAGGCCCGGTCGAGGAGGTAGGCCCCCAGGAGGAAGATCACCGTGTGGAGGAGTCGTACCGACAGCCACGGCCCCCAGGCGCTGAACCGCCAGATATCCCATGTCTCCAGCGGCTGGCTGGACACGGCCTGTGGCGGCGAAACCATCATGCTCCCGCCTCCCGTCCGGCGTGCCGGAAGAGGAGGACGCGGAGGGGGCTTCCCGCCTCAAAGGCCGCGCGGCCGGAGGGGAGCTCCACCAGCGCCTCCGCGCCCCGCCAGGCCGGAAGGTCGGCGGATCCCTTGTGGGGAAGAAGTTTGACCCCTCCTTCATCCACCAGAAGGGCGGGCTCGAACCGAGTTCTGCCGCCTCCCGATTCGTGGCGCTCCACCAGGCGCCTCGTCCGCCAGGCCGGCGGGGGAAGCGCCATGCGCTTCCGAAGCGAGGCTTGCAGAAAGAGCAGGGCACCCACGAAGCTGCTCACGGGGTTACCCGGCAATCCCAACACGACGGTATCCCCGCGGCGCCCGAAATAGATCGGTTTCCCGGGCTTCATGGCCACCTTGTGAAAGATCCTCCGGACCCCCGCCCTTTCCAGGAGTTCCGGAACCAGGTCCCGTTCACCCACCGAAACGCCCCCCGAGAGCACCAGGTGATCGGATTCGAGGCCCTTCTGGATGGCGGCCTCCAGCTCTTGCTCCCCGTCGGGAACGGAGGCCTCGCCGTCGAGCCTGCCGCCCCATGCCTGCCAGAGCGCCGCCAGCATGGGGCCGTTGCTGTTCGGGATCTGTCCGGGGCCGGGAGGAGACCCTGGCTCCACCAGCTCCGAACCCGTGGCCAGGACGGTGGCGGAGGGGCGCCCGGCAACCGCGGCCCGTTCGATGCCCAGCGCGATCCCCGTCGCCACGTCCAAGGCGTCCAGCCTCCTGCCGGAAAGAAATACCGCTTCGCCGGCGCGCAGGTTCTCGCCCCGATAGCGGACGTTCTCTCCCGGTCTGACCGGCCGGAGCAGCTCCACGAAGCCATCCGATTCACGGCAGTCCTCCACCGGCACCACCGCATCCGACCCCGCCGGAATGGGCGCGCCGGTCATCACCTTGACCGCGCCGCCCGATTCCAGCGGTCGCGAGGGGCACTGGCCCGCCAAGATCGTCGCCGTCACGGGGAGCCTCGATCCCTCATGGGTGCCCGCAGCCTGGAGCGAGAAGCCATCCATGGAGGAGCGATCGAATGCCGGGTCGTCCAACAGAGAGAAAGCCGGTTCCAACAGCACCCTGCCGAGGGCTTGGTGCCAGCTCAGCTCTTCGCGATCCGGCCCGGGAGTATGTTCCCAGAGCATCGCAAAGGCCTGCTCCACAGGAAGTAGCCCCATCCTCTTCCTCCCCGATCAAAGGCCCATTGTAGCAGGGATTAACCGCAGAGATCTCGACCGTCAGCGCTGTTCTACGAAGGTGCCGGCGTGGTAGGAACTCCGCACCAGGGGGCCGGAAAGCACCGCCCTGATCCCGGCGGCCCTGGCCTCCATCCTCATGTCTTCAAACTCCTCGGGCGGATAGTAGCGCGCGACCGGATGGTGCCGCCGGGTGGGTTGCAGATACTGGCCGATGGTCAGGCGTTCCACGCCCGCGGAGGCGAGGTCGGAAAAGGAGGCGCGGAGCTCGTCGCGGGTCTCGCCGAGCCCCACCATGAGGCCGCTCTTGCGTGGGATCTTCGGCGCCAGCTCTCCGGCCGCCCGCAGGACGTCGAGGGAGCGGCGGTACTTCGCCTTCGATCGGATCCTCGGCGTCAGCCGCTCGACCGTTTCCAGGTTGTGGTTAAGGACGTCGGGCCCCGCTTCGAGCACCCTACTAAGGCAGTCGATCCGGCCGGAAAAGTCCGGAATGAGGACCTCTACGCGGACCCCCGCGATGCGGTCCTTGAGGGCGAGGAGGGTCCGCGCGAAGGCTCCGGCTCCCTCGTCCGCCAGGTCGTCCCGGCAGACCGAAGTCACCACCACGAACCGCAGACCCATCGTGGCGGCGGCATCGGCCACCCGCTCGGCCTCCCCGTGAAAATCCTCCCGCGGCCTTCCGCTGTCGATGTTGCAGAAGCGGCAGGCGCGGGTGCACACGTCTCCGAGAATCATGAAGGTGGCCGTCCCCTCGGAGAAGCAGGCGCCCTTGTTGGGGCAGGCAGCCGATGTACAGACCGTGTGAAGGTCGTGACGCGCGACGGTCTGGAGGACCTCGCTGGCCCTGGGACCGACCGCCAGGCGATGGATCTTGAACCAGTCCGGTTTGCGTTGCAGCTCCCGCATGGCTCCTCCGGTGCAGTAGGGTAGCCCGCCGCGCGGCGGGAGGCAACCCTCTCCATGATGAGCTTCCTCGGGCCCGATTTCATCCCGGTGCCGAGGCCGTCCGAGAAGTTCCCAACCCCCTGTGGAGAAACCCCTTGACAAGGGCCCATCGGGCCCCTATGATAGCGATGTGGACCAAAGTGGACTAAAGTGGACTGGCTGTCCGAAGCAGCCAGCCGGTCCATTCTACAAGGGGTGGCCATGTTCCGGGGCAGCGCGGACGCCAGGATCGACGAGAAGGGGCGATTCAAGGTCCCCAGCAAGTTTCGCGATATCCTCCTCAAGGGATTCGGTCCCAGGATCTTCCTGACCTCCTACGGTCCTCCGTCCATGCGGCTCTACCCCCTGGCCGAGTGGATCCTCATCGAAGACGCTCTGCGCCGAAATCACTGGGGCGATGACCCCCGCGTCCAGCAGTTCCTTCGCACCGTGGATCTCTACGGCGATGAGCAGGAGATCGATCCCCAGGGCCGCGTTCTCGTCCACTCCAGGCTTAGAAAGCATACGCGCATGAACGGGGACGTGGTGGTCTTGGGTCATCCGACCAGCTTCCTCGAAATTTGGAACGAAGAGCTTCTGATGCAGATCCAGGAGAAGGAACCGCTCGGGGACGAGACGATCCGTTTCGTTTCCGGCATCCTTCGCGAGGCGAGGCATGGGAACGGAACCCCTCCACGTCCCGGTGATGGTCCGGGAGGTGGTGGAGTCCCTCCGGGTTGAGGAGGGAGGGTGGTACGTTGACTGCACCCTGGGACTGGGCGGCCACAGCCGGGCGGTCCTGGAGGCCAACCCTTCCACAAACGTGCTGGGCGTGGACCGCGATCCCCAGGCGCTGGCCCTGGCGAGGGAAGCGCTGGCCCGCTTCGGATCGCGGATGCGGTTCTTCCACGCCGATTTCAAGGACGTGGACGCGTGGCGCCGCGAGCTTCCGGAGGCTCCGCGCGGCATCCTGGCGGATCTGGGCATGAGCGGGCTGCAGCTCCGGTCTCACAGGGGCTTCAGCTTTCAGGACAGAGGGGCGCTCGACATGCGGATGGACCCCTCCTCCGGTCCGTCCGCCGAGGAGTTTCTGGCGGGGGCGGACGAGGGCGAACTCATGCGGGTGCTGAGGACTTACGGAGAGGAGCCCCACGCCCGGAGAATCGCCAAGGCCATCTCGGCCGCGCAGGCGGAGGCCCCCATCACCGACGCCTCCAGGCTTGCGGAAGTAGTCAGCGCAGCCGTCCCGCCCCACTTGAGGGGCAAGATCCACCCCGCCACGCGCACCTTCCAGGCCCTTAGGATCCATGTCAACAGAGAACTGGAGGGTCTCGGTACCGCCATCGAGCGTTTCGTCGATCTGCTCTGTCCCGGCGGCCGCATCGTGATCCTGGCCTACCATTCGCTGGAGGACCGTATCGTCAAGGAGACCTTCCGGAGCCTGGCCAAGGGATGCATCTGCCCTCCCCGGCTCCCCGTGTGCGCGTGCGGCCGAAAGCCCATCCTGGCGCTGGTCCACCGCCGCGCCCTCCGGCCTTCGAATGAGGAAGTGGCCCGGAACGCGGCCTCACGAAGCGGCCGTCTGCGCGCGGGGGAGCGCCTATGACGGCGAACATCATCCACAACCAGCCGATTCGGCAACCCGACCGGCGCTCCCTGGCGGAGTTCCTCCGAATCGGGGTGTTGATCTTTCTGGCGGCCACTCCCTTCATCGTATACGTGGGCCTTTCGGCCCGCATGGTGGCCAAGGAGTACGAGCTTTCCAGGCTCGTTGAGACCCGCAAGAAGCTGCTGCACGAGCACGAGATCCTGACCCTCCAGAGGGCGGCCCTGCTCTCCCCCGACGTCATCAACTCGGTGGCCCGGGAGAAGCTCGGAATGGTCAGCGAGTCACCCCAGGAATGCTCCGTGGATCAGCCACCACCCGCCCCTCCCCAGCCGGGGACGGCTGGCCGGGCGCCGGCCGCTCCCGACGCCGGCGGGGCCGACGCTCTCCCCGCGAACCGAAACGCACGAAAGGGCCACGCGCGATGAGCCGGGACAGTCTCTTGACCAGAATCCGGTGGTTCTCCGTCTTGGTCGGACTTCTGGCCGCCATCATCACGGCTCGCCTTGCGTACCTCCAGCTGGTCAGGGGAGGCTACTACGCGATGGTGGCCCAGAACCAGGCCCGCGAAGTGATCGAGATCGACCTTCCGCGCGCCACCATCGTGGATAGGAACGGGACCCTGCTGGCGGCCAGCGTGCGCTGCCCGTCCCTTTACTCCTTCGACCCCCAGAAGATCGTCGACCCCGTCGGCCTGGCCACGTCCGCCGGCGCCTTGAGCGGGCACGATCCCAAAGAGATCCTGAAGGAGCTGGACCGGCGGCACGTGTTCACCTGGATCGCCCGCAAGCTGCCCTTCGACCAGATGGACGAGGCCCGCGCCCTCTGCGCCAGCCACAAGGGCTGCGCGCTCATGAACGAATGGGGGCGGTACTACCCCAACCAAGATCTCGCCAGCAACCTTATCGGGTGCATGGGGACAGACGGAGGCCTCTCCGGCCTGGAGCACGAGTGGAACAAGGTGCTGCAGGGAGGGACGCGCCGCTTCCAATTCATGCGTGACGCCGTGGCCAACACGCTGATCCCCGTGAATGCAGTGTCCGACGTGGATCCTCCTCCCCGCACGGTTCGAATCACCATCGACATGCCGATCCAGTACGAAGCCCAGGAGGTCCTCCAGCAGACCGTAAGCCAGCTCCAGGCCAAGGACGGCGTGGTCATCGTGCTGGACCCCCACACGGGGGACATTCTGGCCATGGCCGTGGCGCCCACCTTCGACCCCAACGCCCCGGGGGAGTCCCCGCCAGCAGACTGGCGGAATCGGGCCGTGACCGACTCCTACGAACCGGGGAGCACCTTCAAGATTGTGACCCTTTCGGCCGCCCTCGATTCCGGCCGCTTCCACCCCGATGACACGGTGGTCGTCGGCAACGGAACGCTCACCGTGGGGCCAAAGACCATCCACGACGACGAACATCCCATCAAGCCGGTCTACTCCCTGGAGGAGGTTCTGGCCCACTCCTCCAACGTCGGGGCAGCCAAGATCGGAATGGCAGTCGGGGCTGAGACCATGTACCACTACATGCGCCTCTTCGGCTTCGGTTCCGTGACGCCCCTGGGCCTGGACGGGGAGGTGCCTGGGCGCCTTCGCCCTCCCAACCAGTGGTCGCTCCTGTCGCTCCCCTCCCTTTCCTTCGGCCAGGAGCTCCGCGTCACTCCGCTCCAGCTCGCCCTGGCCTACGCCGACGTGGCTTCGGGCGGGTACAAGGTGGTTCCGCGCATCCTGGCCGATGCGCCTCAGGCCCCCTTTCAGCGCATCCTGAAGCCCGAAACGGCCCGGGTTCTTACCGGAATGCTCACCGACGTGGTGACAGCGGGCACGGGCAAGGCCGCCGCCATTCCCGGGGTGACGGTGGCGGGCAAGACGGGGACCGCCCAGAAACTCGGCATCCGCAGCCCTGATGGCCGAAAGCTCTTCATCGCCTACTTCGTCGGGTTCGCCCCCGCAGAAAACCCCCAGGCGGTCGTGCTGGTCATGGTGGATGAACCCGTCGGAAAGATATACGGAGGGTCCGTCTCCGCTCCGGCCTTCTCGCAGATCATGGCCTACACCCTCAGGCGCCTCAGCTACCCGGCGCCCCGCCCCAGCGTGGAGGTGGCCCAGATGGGAGATACCCCATGAAGCCGCACGCCATGCGCCTCGCCGACCTCCTGTCCGCCGTCCCCCATTCCAGCGTGGCCGGTCCGGTGGACTCCCTGGTGAACCACCTCACCTGCGACTCTCGCGAAGTGGCGCCCGGCACCCTCTTTGTGGCCCTGAAGGGCTTCCATTGGGACGGGCGCATATACGCCCGCGAGGCCTACGAGCGAGGCGCGCGGGTGGTCCTGGCCCACGGAGACCCCCTGGAACCGGTCCCCCCCGACCTGACCTGGGTGGTATGCCCCCGCGACCGCGAAGCCTTTTCTGCGGCCGCGGCGGCACTCTACGGCACGGCCGACTGCACGGTCCGCCTGGTAGGGGTCACGGGTACGAACGGCAAGACCACCACGGCCTACCTGCTCAGGAGCATCTTCCGGGAGGCCGGAGGGGCCGGGATGCTGGGAACCATCGAATACGACGACGGCGAGGGGCTTCGGCCCGCCGAGCGCACGACGCCGGAGGCCCATGAGATCCACCGCTGGATCCGGATCCTCCAGGCGCGGGGCATTCCCTACGGCGCCATGGAGGTCTCCTCCCACTCCCTGGTCCTGGCGCGCGTGAAGGACGTCCCCTTCCGGGTGGCCGCCTTCACCAACCTCACCCGAGACCACCTCGATTTCCACCACACCATGGAGGCTTACTACCAGGCCAAGCGAGCCCTCTTCGATCTGCTTACGGAGGACGGGGCGGCGGTCGTGAACCTGACCGACTCCTACGGCCAGAGGCTTGCGGAAGAGCTCAGGCACAAGCACCCTCTGTCCGTCGGCCTGGACCGGCAGGCTCAGGTCTTTCCGGAATCCTTCGAGATGGACCTGAACGGGATTCGCGCTTCCCTGGCGACGCCCTTCGGACAGGTGGAGGTCCGATCCGCGCTGACCGGCGGCTACAACCTTCAAAACCTCCTGGTGGCCGCCGCTTCCGCCCTGAGCGCCGGCGCCACACCGGAGCAGGTCTCCGACGGCGTCGCCTCCCTTCGCGGCGTGCCGGGCCGGACCGAACGGGTGGACGCGGGCCAACCCTTCCACCTGCTCGTGGATTACGCCCACACGGACGACGCCCTGAAGAACCTCCTCCAGACCCTGCGGGAGCTTCAACCCAGGCGCATCATCACGGTCTTCGGGTGCGGCGGAGACCGCGACCGGAGCAAGAGGCCCCTCATGGGGGCGGTGGCGGCGAGACTCAGCGACGTCCTTTTCCTCACCTCCGATAATCCCAGAACCGAGGAGCCCGCCGCCATCGCCAGGGACGTGGAAACCGGCATTCGGCCCGAACTCCGGCCGGGCAAGTCGGTCCGCACGGTGCTGGATCGTCGCGAGGCCATGCGCGAAGCGCTCGCGGAAGCCGGTCCCGGTGACGTCGTCGTGGTCGCGGGAAAGGGCCACGAGAGGGAGCAGATCATCGGGGAGCGGAGGCTCCCCTTTCACGACCCCACGGTCCTCCGTGAACTCCTGCAGGAGCTGGGATGGCGGTGAGGAGCTTCACCCTCGAGGAGATCGCCGGCATCACGGGAGGGCGGGTGGTTCGGCCCGCGCAGGGCCCCATTCGCGGCCTGTGCCTGGACTCCCGGCGCGCCTCTCCGGCTTCCCTCTTCGCCGCCTTGAAGGGCCAGCGAGTGGACGGCCACGACTTCGCCGCCGCCGCGATCCGGTCGGGTGCGGCCGCCGTGCTTGCCGAGCAGGAGGTGGACCTGCCGGAGGGCGCGGGCCTGCTCGTCGTGCCCTCCGTGGAGAGGGCGGTGGAGGCGGTCGCGATCGAGATCCGCTCCGAGTTCCGGGGCGAGGTGCTCGGCATCGTAGGCTCCTGCGGCAAGACCACGACCAAGGATTTCACGGCCGCCGTGCTGGGCCGGCTCGGTGTCGTGACGGCCACGGCGGGCAATCGAAACAACCTGCTGGGCCTCCCCGAGACGCTCATGGCGGCGGACATGCAGGCCCGGTTCTGGGTGCTCGAGATGGGCATCAGCCACCCATCGGAGATGGATGTGCTCGCTCCGTTGGGCTCCCCCACGGGCGTGCTCTTCACGAACATCCAGCCGGTGCACATGGAGTTCTTCCCCTCCCTCGAGGCGATCCGCGACGAGAAGGCCAAGGTCCTGCGCCGGACCGATCCCCACGGTTTTGCCATCGTCAACGCCTCCGACCCGCTGTTGGCGCAGATGGCCATTCCGGAGGGAATGGGCCGCCTCACTTACGGGGCACAGCCCGGTGCCGAACTCTGGATCGAGGCGGCCGGAAGCGCGGGCCCGGAGGGGACGCCCTTCCGCCTCCACGACTCCCGAGGCAGCGCGGAGGGGTTTCTTCCCGTGCCCGGCCTGCACAACCTCATCAACTTCGCGGGCGCGTGCAGGGCGGGACTCCACTACGGGCTTGCCATCGAGGAATGCGCGGCCGCGGCCGCCTCCCTGAAGGCGGCACCCCACCGGGGCCAGGCCCGCCTGCTGCGCAACCAGGTGCTCCTCTTCGACGACTCCTACAACGCCAACCCAGCGGCGGTGGTGCTGGCCCTCCAGACGGCGGCGGGCTGGGGGCGGCGGGTCATCGGGGCATTGGGGTCCATGCTCGAACTGGGAGCGGGATCCATCGAACACCACCGGCTCGTCGGCGCGCGGGCCGCCGATCTGGGGTTGGCCTGCCTGCTGGCCGTCGGGGGGAAGGAGGCCGAGGCCATGGCCGAGGCCTTTGCGGCGAGCGGACGCCCCTGCCTTCACGTGGAAAGCTGGCAGGATGGGGCCGAGTGGCTGGACGGGCAGATCCGGGCAGGGGACGGAGTCCTGGTCAAGGGATCGAGGGGCATAGGACTGGACGGGCTGGTGGCCTGGCTCTCCGGCCGAAGGGGGGAGGCCTGATGCTGTACGCGCTTCTCTATTCGCTGCGCGACCACTTCGGCGCCATGCGTCTCTTCCGCTACATCACCTTCCGCGGAGCGCTTGCCATTCTCATCGCCCTCGGGATCTCTCTGCTCTTCGGCCCCATTCTCATCCGCGCCCTCCAGCGGCTGAACCTGCGGCAGTACATCCGCGAGGAGGGGCCCAAGGGCCACCAGGTGAAGGCCGGCACCCCCACCATGGGCGGACTCCTGATCCTCACCGCGCTCACGTGCTCGAGCCTCCTCTGCATACGGCTGGACACGCCCTTCTTCTGGCCCCTCCTCTTCTCCACTCTGGCCTTCGGCGGCATCGGCTTCGCCGACGACTTCCTCAAGATGAAGCGGCGCCAGAACCTCGGCCTCTCCGCCAAGCAGAAGTTCATGCTGCAGATCGCCGCCGCGGCGGCCGTGGCCGTCTTCCTGTACCGGTACCAGTCCACGGGCCAGTACGACACCGCCCTGACGGTACCCTTCTTCAAGGAGCTTCATCCGCAGCTGGGCCTGTGGTTCATCCCCTTCGCGGTGGTCGTGATCGTGGGGGCCTCCAACGCCGTAAACCTCACCGACGGCCTGGACGGGCTGGCCATCGGCTCCACGCTGATCGCCGCCTCCACCTACGCCATCCTCACCTACGCGGCGGGCAACACGGTCATCGCCGGGTACCTCGGAATCCCCTACGTGAAGGATACGGGCGAGTTGACGATCTTCGCCGCCTCGCTGGTGGGAGCGAGCCTGGGCTTTCTCTGGTTCAACGCCCATCCCGCTCAGGTCTTCATGGGCGACGTGGGCTCCCTGGCCATCGGGGCGGCCATCGGCACCCTGGCCCTCATCATCAAGGAAGAGCTACTCCTCGTGGTGGTCGGGGGGCTCTTCGTCCTGGAGGCCATCTCCGTGATCCTCCAGGTCGCCTTCTACAAATCGCGCAAAAGGAGGATTTTCCGCTGCGCGCCGCTGCACCACCACTTCGAGCTGGGCGGGTGGGCGGAGACTCAGGTAGTTGTTCGGTTCTGGATCGTGGCCATCCTCTTCGCGCTGATGGGGCTGGCCACGCTGAAGATACGGTGAAGGCGATGCGAATTCTCGTGGCGGGCATGGGGACTTCGGGCTATTGGGCGACGCACCTGGCTCTGCGCCAAGGGCACGAAGTCTCCGCGTGCGACCAGCGGACCACCGCGGATCTCGCCCTCGACCTCTCGAAACTTCTGGAGATGGGGCTGGTCTTCTATGGAGGCAGCGAGTCACCCGGGCTTCTGGAGGGGATGGAGTGCCTGATTCTCTCGCCGGGAGTTCCCCGCAGGTCGGCGCTGGTGCGTTCCGCACTGGAGAGGGGCATCCCCGTCATCGGTGAAATCGAGTGGGGCTTCCGCCACGCCAAGGGCCGCATCGCCGCCGTCACCGGGTCCAACGGGAAGAGCACCACGACCACGCTCCTCGGCGAGCTGCTGGGCGCGCATTTCTCTGACGTACGAACGGGTGGGAACCTCGGGCGGGCCTTCTGCGAGATGGTGGAGGGGTCCACCGGGGAGACCTGGTTCGTGCTCGAGGTCTCCTCCTTCCAGCTCGAAAGCCTGGAGCGCTTCAAGGCGGACGTCGCCATCCTCCTCAACATCACGCCGGACCATCAGGACCGGTACGCCCGATTCGAGGACTACCGGGCCGCCAAGGGTCGGATCTTCCAGAACCAGGGCCCCTCGGACTTTGCGGTCTATTCCACCGCGGATCCGGCCGTGGCCGCCTTCGGCGCCGCCACCCCTTCCATGCACGTGCCCTTCGCCACCGACGGCGAACTGCCGGAGGGCGCCTTCGTCCGGGAGGGCCAGGCTCTCTGGTGCCGAGGCGGGATCCAAGAGCTCCTCTTCCGCCTCGAGGATCTGCCGCTCCCCGGCGTGCACAACCTCGAAAACGCCCTGGCGGCCTGCCTCGCGGCGCGCTGCGCCGGCGTGCCGGAGGGGGCGCTCGCCGCGCCCCTCAGCCAGTTCAGGGGACTGCCCCACCGCCTCGAACGGGTCGGCGAGGTGCGCGGGGCCGCGGTCTTCAACGACTCCAAGGCCACCAACACGGACGCCGTGCTCAAGGCCCTCACGGCATTCCGCTCGGGCGTGATCCTCCTGCTCGGCGGGAAGGACAAGGGGGCCGACTGGGCGAGCCTGGTTCCCGAGGCGCACAGGTGTTGCAGGGCCGTGATCGCCTTCGGCGCCGCACGCGACAAGGTGGTTCAGGCGTTCCGGGGGGCGTTGCCCGTGGAGAGCTACGCCACCCTTCGCGAGGCCACGCCGGCGGCACTGGCCATGGCCTCACCGGGAGACAGCGTCGTGCTCTCTCCGGCCTGCGCCTCCTTTGACGAGTTCCGCAACTTCGAGGACAGGGGGGAACAGTTCAGGGCCTGGGTCCGGGAGGCCATGACGCCATGAGCCGACTCCTGCGCTTCGACCGACCGCTCCTGGTCATCACCTTCGGGCTCCTGGCCATGGGCCTCGTGATGATCTATTCGAGCTCGGCCGTGCTGGCCCTGACGCGGAAGGGGAACCCCAACTACTTCTTCTACCGGGAGTGCATCTGGGCGGCCATCGCCCTGGTGGCCATGCTGCTCATGCTTCGGGTGCCCTACACCTTCTGGAAGGAGCGCAAGGTCATTCTCTCCATCCTCGGGCTGGAGATCCTGATGCTCCTTCTCGCCCTCGTGAGCCCGGCCATCAACGGCTCCCACCGCTGGATCAAGGTCGGCCCCATCACCGTCCAGCCCTCGGAGACCGCCAAGCTCGTCATGGTCCTGTTCGTCGCCTACATGCTGGAGAAGCGCGTCCGGGAGGGAAAGGAGTGGGGCCAGGTCCTGCTTCCCCTGGGCCTCTACTTCGGCTTTGCCGCCGCGCTCATCCTCATCCAGCCCGACTTGGGCACCGTGGTGGTGCTCGGCGTCATCCTGGGCTCCGTGCTGCTCATCGCCGGGCTCCCCTGGAAATGGCTCGGTGCGCTGGGCGCCGTGGGTCTCCTGGCCTTCCTGGTCCTCGCCTTTTCGAGCCCCTACCGCATGCAGAGGCTCATGACCTTCATGAACCCGGGCTCCGATCCCCAGCACGCGGGATTTCAGGCCCAGCAGTCCCTCATCGCCGCGGGCAGCGGAGGCCTGATTGGAAAGTGGATGGGAGGCAGCAGCCAGAAGCTGCTCTTTCTGCCCGAACCCCACACCGATTTCATCTACTCCATGATCGGCGAGGAGCTGGGCTTTCTCGGCAGCGTGGCGGTGCTCCTCGGTTTCCTCTTTTTCGGCTACAGGGGCCTCAGGGCCATGCGCTCGGCCCCCGATACCTTCGGAGCCTTCCTGGCCATGGGCATCGTGGCCTGGGTGGTGCTCCAGGCGATCATCCACATGATGGTGACCCTCACCCTCCTGCCCACCAAGGGACTCCCGTTGCCGCTTCTCAGCTACGGGGGCTCGAACCTGGTGGTGACCATGGCGGGCGTCGGGATTCTTCTGAACGTGAGCCAGTACGAGTAGGTCTCGGGGCACCGGGCCCCGTGGGCCCGGAGTGGGAAGGGCGGACGGCGCTTGATGCAGGATAAGGGAGAGCTCAGGATGATCGTGGCGGGAGGCGGGACCGGGGGGCACTTCTTCCCGGGCCTGGCGGCGGCCCAGGCGGTCCTCAAGGAGGCCCCGGCCTCGAAGGTCCTCTTCGTGGGAGGCCATCGGGGGATCGAGGCCTCGCTGGCGCCTCGGTACGGGTTCTCCTTCAAGGGACTGGCGGTCTACGGCTTCGCCGGCGTGAACATCCTCCGGCGGATTCGCGCTCTGCTGGCCCTCCCCTTCGCCCTCGTCTCCAGTGTCTGGACCCTCCTGCGCTTCCGCCCCGAGGTGGTGCTCGGCGTCGGGGGCTACGCCTCGCTCCCCACGTCGCTGGCGGCGGGTCTGGCGGGCGTGCCGCTGGTGCTGCTCGAACAGAACGTGAGCCCGGGCATGGCGAACCGCCTCCTGGGCCGCCTGGCGGGGCGCGTCGTGACCGCCTTCCCGCAAACGCTCGCGTCCTTCCGGGGCAAGGGCCTGTTCCTGGGCAATCCGGTTCGGGCGCAGTTGGCCGCAGTGGGAGCGGAGAGGCCGCCCGCGAGGCCCTTCCGCCTCCTCGTCTTCGGAGGGAGCCGCGGGGCGCGTGCCATCAACGCCGCCATGGTCCAGCTCCTGCCGGAGCTCAAGGCCTTCCCCGGCGGCATCGAGATCGTCCACCAGACCGGCGCCGAGGACCTGGAGGAGGTGCGCGGCGCGTACGAGCGTTCCGGCCTTCCCGCCCGGGTGGAGCCTTTCCTCTTCGAGATGGAGAAGGAGTACGCCTGGTGCCACGCCGTGGCGTGCAGGGCCGGCGCCACCACCCTCGCCGAACTGGCCATGGTGGGCCGTCCCGCTTTGCTGATCCCCTTCCCGCAGGCGGCCGGAGACCACCAGGCCATGAACGCCCAGGGGCTCGAAAGAATGGGCGCGGCTTTGTGCGTCCTCCAGCAGGACCTGGATTCCGCCTCCCTCATGACCTCTCTGATCACCCTGGCCGATCCGGACGTCCGCAGGAGGATGGTGCGGGCGCTGGTCACCCTGGCGAAGCCGAACGCGGCGCGCGACATCGCGGAGCTCCTGCTCCGCCGCGGGAGGGAGCCGTGAAGTTTCTCGGGATCCAGCGGGTCCACTTCGTGGGAGTAGGCGGAATCGGCATGAGCGGCATCGCCGAAGTGCTCCTCAACATGGGGTTCACCGTGAGCGGCTCGGACCTCAAAGAGTCCCCCATCGCCCGCCGGCTCGCCGCCCGGGGAGCCCGCATCGCCATCGGCCACCGAGCCGAAAACCTCGGTGACGGCCAGGTCCTGGTCTACTCCTCCGCCGTCTCCCCCCTGAACCCGGAGATCGAGGAGGCTCGCCGGCTGGGTATCCCGGTCATCCCGAGGGCCGAGATGCTGGCCGAGCTCATGCGCATGAAGACCTCCGTGGCCGTCGCCGGCTCGCACGGCAAGACCACGGTGACGGCCATGGTCTCTCACCTCCTGCACGGCGCCGGCATGGACCCGACGGTGGTGATCGGCGGTCGCCTCTCCACCCTGGACGCCTCCGCCCGCCTCGGCCGCAGCGACCTCCTCGTGGCCGAGGCGGACGAATCGGACCGCTCCTTCCTGCTCCTCTCCCCATCCCTCGCGGTGGTCACCAACATCGATTGGGAACACGTGGACTGCTACCCAGAGCTCTCCGACGTGGTGGATGCCTTCCTCCAGTTCGCCAACAGGGTGCCCTTCTACGGGGCCTGCATCCTCTGCGGCGACGACCCCAACGCCAGGGGGCTCCTACCGCGCCTCAAACGACGCGCGGTGACCTACGGCATGCAACCCCCGGCCGACTTCCTCGCCGAGAGCGCGCCCTCCGAAGGACTCGGGGAGAGCTTCAGGCTGCGCGTCCGGGGGAGCGATCGGGGCCTCTTCTCGCTCCCCCAGGCCGGCCGGCACGTGGTCCTCGACGCCCTCGCCGCTCTGGCGGTCTGCGACGAGCTAGAGGTGCCGCTGGAGACCCAGAGGCAGCACCTCGCCACCTTCCCGGGCGCGGACCGCCGGTTCCAGTTCCGCGGAGAGGCCGGGGGAGTGAGGGTCTATGACGATTACGGCCACCATCCCACGGAGATCCGGGCCACCTTCGAGGCGGCCCGGCGGACCGCCGGAGAGGGCCGCCTCGTGGTCCTCTTCCAGCCTCACCGCTACTCCAGGCTGGCGGCCCTCATCGCGGAGTTCGCATCGGTCCTGTCGGAGGCCGATCTGGTGGTGGTGACCGAGGTCTACGCCGCCAGCGAGCCCCCCATCGCCGGGGTGACGGGAGCGGCCCTGGCGGCCCGCATGAAGGAGCTGCGCCGGACCCAGGTCCACTTCTGTCCGGCGGTCGAGGCCCTGCCCGAGTTCGTGATCCCGCTGATCGGGCCCGGAGACCTGGTGCTCACCCTGGGCGCCGGGACCATCACCAACATCGGCGAACAGATCGTGGCGGGCCTGGGGGAGCGGCCATGAACCGCGGCCTCCCCGCTCACCCCTCCCGGGCCATGGCCAGGGACTGGGCGCCTCCGCCGCCGCCCCTTCGGAGCAAGGCGCGCAAGCGCTGGCTCAGGCGGATGGTCCGGCTGGTGCTGGTCACCGGCGCCATCGTCCTCACCTCCGCGCTCCTCGACACCTGCTGGAGCCTGCTCCATTCGGACCGGGCCTTCTCGGTCCAGCACATCGAGGTGGTCGGTTTGCGGCACCACCAGGCGGCCCCTCTCCTGGACGCTCTGAGGGACCTGCGCGGCCAGAACCTGCTCGAGCTCAAGCCCTCCGACGTCTCCGAGCGGCTGAGTGCGTTTCCTTGGCTGAAGGGCTTCCTGTGCCGGAAGCACCTTCCCGACACCCTCATCGTGGAGGCCCAGGAGAGCGACGTGCTCTGCGCGGTGAACGCGAAGCAGGGCGTCTTCGAAATCAACGGCGAGGGGGCATCCTGGCCGGCCGTTCGCGGCGTGGCCGGCGTCTTCACGCTCTCCGACCTGGACCCCGGAGATCTGCAGGTCCAGGATCTCATCGCGCAGATGCTCCGGCTGGGCCTCGCGGGCCAGGTGACGGCCATCGCCTCGGCGGGCGCCGGGGGAGGATACCTCCTCACCACCTCGGACCACTGGAAGCTCATCGTCACCGGCGGCGATTTCCCGGACCAATGGCAGAGGTTCTTGGCCTCCAAGAATTGGGTCGCGGCCTACGAGCCGGACCGGCGGACCCTGGACGTCCGCTGGGCGGACAAGGTGGTCCTGGGTCCGCCCGAAACCCCGGATGTCTCGCCTCCGGCCACCGCCGGCGACGACAAGGGAGGAACGCAGCATGGCTAAGGAAGCGGGTCACGTGGTGGGTATTGACATCGGTACCTCCAAGGTGGCCACGGTCATCGGGAAGGCCCGGGAGGACGGCGCACTGGAAGTGACGGGCATCGGGAAGGCCGACGCCCGAGGCATGCGCCGCGGCATCGTGGCCAGCCTCGACGAGGTGGTGGCCTGCGTCAAGGCATCCGTGGAAGAGGCCGAGCTGATGGCCGGCTACTCCGTCGAGCGGGCCTACGTCGGCGTGGGAGGATGCCACGTCCGCGGTTTCAACAGCCGGGGCGTCGTCGCGGTCACCAACCGGGACCGCGTCATCAACAGGGAGGACGTCCAGCGGGTGCTCGAGGGCTCCCGCACGATCAGCTTCCCAACGGACCAACAGATCTTCCACACCTTTCCCCAGGAGTACCTGGTGGACGACCAGGACGGCATCAGCCAGCCCCTGGGCATGCCCGGCAGCCGGCTCGAAGCCAACGTCCACATCATCACGGGCTCCATCACCAGCCTGCAGAACCTCACGACGGTGGTGAACCGCTGCGGCATCGAGGTGGCCGAGCTCGTCCTGGGGCTCATGGCCGACTCCAACGACGTGCTGACGGCCGACGAAAGGGAGATCGGCGTGGCCCTGGTGAACATCGGCCACGGCACCACGGGCATCGCGGTCTTCGAGAAGGGGGCCATCTGGCATACGCACGTCATGCCCATCGGCGGCGAACACTTCACCAACGACCTGGCGGTGGGATTGAAGACGGGGATCATGGACGCGGAGATCCTCAAGAAGAAGTACGGCTGCGCCCTCACCAGCCTCATCCAGGAGGACGACATGGTGGAGGTGCCGGCGATGGCGGGGAAGAAATCCAGCATGGTGCCCCGCTCCAGGCTGGCCGAGATCCTCCAGCCGAGGGCCGAGGAGCTGTTCCAGCTCCTCTTCGAGGAGATCCGGGGCGCCGGACTCGACAAGACGATCAACGCCGGACTCGTGCTCACCGGCGGAGGGGCCGGCCTGGCGGGCCTCCCCGAGGTGGCGGAGGGCATCTTCGACCACCAGGTCCGGGTGGGCGAACCCATGGAGGTGGTGGGCCTGACCAACATCGTGGCCGCACCCATGTTCGCGACCTCGGTGGGGCTGGCACTCTACGGGGCGAAGCTGGAGGCGCGCGGCGGCGGTCCCCGGAAAAAGGGCGGGATGTTCAGAAAACTCTTGTCCCAGATCAAGGACATAGTCTGAAACAGACGGCGGCGAAACGGAGGTCGACCCACTCGGAAAGGGGGTTTGCGATGGATCAGGACAACGGTCTGCGCTTCATCATGAGTGAGGATGAAGAATCGGCGGATGGCGCGAGGCGGGTGCGCGTCAAGGTGATCGGGGTGGGCGGCGCCGGGGGAAACGCCGTCAACCGCATGATCACCGCGGGGCTCACGGGGGTGGAGTTCATCGCCGTGAACACGGACAACCAGGACCTGGAGAAGAGCTTGGCCCCCAAGAAGATCGCCATCGGCCAGAAGCTCACGAGGGGCCTGGGAACGGGCGGGAACCCCGAGCGCGGCGAGCAGGCCGCCATCGAGGACACGGCCCTTCTCGTCGAGCACCTCCAAGGGGCGGACCTCGTCTTCATCGCGGCCGGCATGGGGGGCGGGACGGGAACGGGCGCGGCGCCCGTGGTGGCGCGCCTGGCCTCCGAGGCCGGCTCCCTCACGGTGGCCGTCGTCACGCGGCCCTTCTCCTGGGAAGGCAAACGCCGAGAAACCAACGCCCGGCTGGGCCTCGACCAGCTCATGGAGGCGGCGGCCACGCTCATCGTCATTCCCAACGACAACCTCCTGCCCAACCTCCCCGAGGAGGTGACCATGGAGGAGGCCTTCACGACGGCGGACGACGTGCTGCGCCAGGGCGTCCAGGGCATCTCGGACCTCATCACCCGTCCGGGCATCATCAACCTGGACTTCGAAGACGCCCGCACGGTCCTCTCCGCGGGCGGCCGCGCCGTCATGGGGATGGGTTCCGCCATCGGCAAGGACAGGGCCCTCGTGGCCGCGGAAAAGGCCGCTCAGAATCCGCTGCTCGAAGACGCCTCCATTTTGGGCGCCAAGTCCATCCTGATCAATTTCACGGGTGACCGGCGCCTGGGCCTTCGCGAGGTCAAGGAGGCCTGCGAGTACGTGCGGAGCAAGGCTCACGCGGACGTCAACGTGCTCTTCGGAACCAGCCTGGACGAGAAGCTGGGCGAGGAGCTTCGCATCACGGTGGTGGCCGCCGCCTTCGACTCGGCCGAGGTGAAGCCCATGAAACAGCGTATCCCGATGGCCGTCCCCGTGCCGGCGATGGCCGCGGCGGGCGCTTCAGAGGCCGCCTTCGGTTCGGTGCCCGGTGTGGATTCCGCGCTGCCCGCCGGCGGGCCGGGCCCGACCGGATACCTGAGGGGCGCCAAGGGCAAGGGCACGCCGCTCTTTGGACCGGGCGACGGAGCTTCGGGCGGGAAGGATTACGAGATCTACCAGACTCCGCCCTTCCTGAGGAAGAGCCGGGACTAGGCCCTCCTCCTCCCGGGAAAGGCCCGCGGGACGGGGAAACGCAGACCGCCCTCCCCGCGGAACCGTCTTCCCCTTCCCAGCGCTCGGGGAGAACACCCCCTTCTCCCCGGGTGGGATTTCCTCCCTTCAGCGGCCGCCCGACCGGGCGGCCGCCGCCGTTTCTGGAGCCGTGTCGAAGGATGCGTCGCACAGGGTGGAAGGCGCTGCGCTGGAACCCCTTTGCGCCTCCCGCGCTCCACCCGTCTTCCCTTGGATCCGCTAGTGCGGTCTGTCCCGGTAGCGGTCCTGGGCCTTCAGGACCTTCTTGCGGATGCGCAGCGAATCGGGGGTGACTTCGAGGAGCTCGTCCTCGCCGAGGAACTCCAGGCACAGCTCCAGGCCGAGGATGCGGGGCGGAACCAGCTTGATGGCGTCGTCCGCCGTGGAGGCGCGCATGTTGGTGAGGTGCTTCTCCTTGACGATGTTCACGTCGAGGTCGTTCTCGCGGGCGTGCTCCCCGACCACCATTCCTTCGTAGACGGAGGTGCCGGGCGAGATGAAGAACTCGCCCCGGGCCTGAAGGTGCTCGATGGCGTGCCCCGTCGCACGGCCCGGCCGGTCCGCCACCAGGGCGCCCGTCACTCGCCCGGGGATGGAACCTTGCCAGGCCTCGTAACCGTCGAAGAGATGGTTGATGATCCCCGTGCCGCGAGTGTCCGTGAGGAAGCGGGTCCTAAAGCCGATGAGGCCCCGGCTCGGCACGCGCCACTCCATCCGGATCCGCCCCGAGCCATGGTTGGTGAGCTTGAGCATGCGTCCCCGGCGCGTTCCCAGAAGCTGCGTCACGGCCCCCATGAACTCCTCCGGGCAGTCCACCTGAACGAGTTCCATGGGCTCCAGGACGCCCCCGCCCTCGGCGAGCCTGGTGATGATCCTGGGCCGGCTCGCGGCCAGCTCGAACCCCTCCCGCCGCATGGTTTCGATGAGGATGGCGAGCTGCAGCTCCCCCCTGCCCATGACCTCCACCTGGTCGCCCGTCTCGGGGAAGATGATGCGCAGGCTCACGTTCCGCTTGGCCTCGCGCTCCAGCCGGTTTCGGATCTGCCGGGCCGTCACGAAGCGGCCCTCCTTTCCGGCGAAGGGTGAGGTATTGGCCGAGAAGATCATGGAGAGCGTGGGCTCATCCACCCGGATGCGGGGAAGGGCCTTGGGGGCCACCGGATCGGCCAGCGTGTCACCGATTCCCACTTCGGCGAAACCGGCCACGGCGCAGAGGTCGCCCGCGCCCACCTCCTGGGCCTCCACCCTGTCGAGCCCCTGAAACGTGTAGAGCGCGGTCACCTTGCCCTTTACCTGCCCGCCCTCCTGCAGGAGCAGGCACTCCTGGGCGGAGCGCAGGTGGCCGTTGATGACCCGGCAGAGGGCCATGCGGCCCACGTAGTCGCTGTAGTCCACGTTGGTGACCCAGGCCTGCAGCGGCTCCGCCTCGTCGAACTCGGGCGGGGGCACCGCGGAGAGGATGGTTTCGAACAGCGGGAGCAGGCTGGTGCCGGGCTCCTCCAGGCGGCGCGTGGCCGTGCCGCGCCTGGCGTTGGTGTACAGGACCGGGAAATCGATCTGCTCCTCCGTGGCCTCCAGATCGATGAAGAGGTCGAAGATGTCGTTGAGAACCTCCTGGGGCCGGGCATCCTGCCGATCGATCTTGTTGATCACCACGACGCAGGGCAACCCCCGCTCCAGGGACTTCTTCAGTACGAAGCGGCTCTGGGGCAGCGGCCCCTCCGCGGCGTCCACCAGGAGAAGCACGCCGTCCACCATGGTCAGGGCCCGCTCCACCTCGCCGCCAAAATCAGCGTGGCCGGGGGTATCCACGATGTTGATCTTGACTCCCTGAAAGGTCACGGAGGTGTTCTTGGCGAGGATGGTGATCCCCTTCTCTCTTTCGAGGTCGTTGGAGTCCATCACGCGCTCGGCCACCTCCTGGTTGGCGCGGAAGATGCCGGACTGCCACAGCATGGCATCCACCAGCGTGGTCTTCCCGTGGTCCACGTGGGCGATGATGGCGATGTTCCTCAGGTCTTCTCGGCGCACAGGCTTATCTCCTCAATGCCCCAGCCCTTCGTCCCGCCACGGGCCCGGCGCTTCCGGCCGCACTCCGTCCCCTGCGGGCCCGATCGGTGAAGCATCTCTGGCGCGTCGGGGGATTCCGCCGGAGAGGCTGGCCTCGCGGCGGATCGGTTCGCAAGTATATCCGAAAAGCCCTGCAAGATCAAGCCCGAGGGAGGAGCGAGGCTTGTCAGGGGAGGGGCGAGCGGGTAGAGTGGCCGCCGGAGGCGAGGATGAAGCGCATCGTCATCGTGGATGACCATTCGGCCTTCTGCTCCCACTGGAAGGAGTTCCTCGAGTCGCGCTACCCCGGACTCACGGCCGTCGAGACCTACACCGACCCCCTGAGCGCCCTGAGGGCCCTGCGTCCCGATATCCACCTCCTCATGTTGGACCTGGAGATGCCCCTGATGGACGGCCGCAAGCTCCTCGAACACGCGGCGGCCCTCGGGGTGGACCGCCGGCGCGTGGTCATCGCGAGCGGGCGCGACGCCGACGATCTTCACCGCCTCTTTCCGCATGGGCGCTGCCTGGCCGTGATCAACAAGCGGGAGCCGGCCCAGCAGGCCGCCTTCCTCATGATCCTCGATTCCGTCATGCGCAAGCCGTGACCGGGTTCCTCGTTGGCCGAAAGGACCGTTCGGCGGGCCTTTCGGCCGAGACGTGCATTTTTCTGGAATTTATGGCATAATTTTATGTCTCATCCCCCTCCGCCTCCGGCAACAACGGGGCAGGGCAGGGGATTCCGAAACGACCGAGTGGACGCCGCCGGAGGCCGGGCCCCGGCGCTGAGAGCGAAGGGGGGCTTCGGTCTTAGAGGAGGTGTGGTCGACTCATGGTCTCCTTCTGGGTGCTGCTTCTGATTTCGCTCGTCGCCGGATTCATAGGAGCCATGTCCGGGATGGGAGGCGGGGTGGTGCTCATCCCCGCCCTGACCCTCGTGGGCATGGACATCAAACACGCCATAGCCATCTCCATCGTCTCCGTCATCGCCACCTCCAGCGGGTCGGCGTCGGCCTACGTGCGCGACCACATCACCAACCTGAAGGTCGGCATGTTTTTGGAGATGTTCACGATCCTGGGCGCCCTCACGGGGGCGGCCATCACCATCATCTCCTCCCGCCGCCCCCTCTTCCTGATCTTCGCCTTCGTGCTGCTGGCGACCTGGCTGGCCCTGTTCCTGCAGAGCAAGGAGGAGTGGAGGCCGCTGGCCAAGGTGGACCGCTTCTCCCGATGGCTCGAACTGCGCGGGAGCTACTATGACGAGGCCCAGAAACAGCAGATCGTCTACGAGGGCGGCCGCGCCTATTTCGGCGGCCCGCTCATGTTCGGGGCCGGACTCATCGCGGGCCTTCTGGGCATCGGCGCGGGAGCGCTCAAGGTGCTGATCCACGATCTCGTCATGGGCCTTCCTCCCAAGGTCTCCACCACCACCAGCAACCTCATCATCGGCGTGACGGCCCTGGCCGGAACGAGCGTCTACCTGGCGGCCGGCTACATCGACCCGGGCCTCGCGGCGCCCGTGATCCTGGGGGTGGGAGCCGGGGCCTTCATCGGGACGAAGGTCCTCGTCCGGCTCACCAACATGGCGGTCCGCCGCTTCTTCCTGGTGGTGCTGCTCATTCTGGGCGTGGAAATGCTCATCCGCGGGATTCGGGGGTAGCCATGAACCTGAAAGCCTGTTTTCTGGAACAGAAAGAGGGTGCCCGGGACCAGCTGCTCCAGGCTCGCATGGAGATGATGGTGGGCTATGTCCTCCAGGCCGGCGTGGTGGTTTCCGGCCTGCTCCTTGCGGCGGGCCTGCTGTGGCGCTTCATTGCCACGGGGCACCTGGGCTTCGACTTCACGCTCAGCGGCATGAACCTGTACGAGTTCCTGGTCCACGACGTGCACACGGCCTTCTCCGGGGCGGCCCGGCCGCGCCTCCTGATCAGCCTGGGGATCCTCGTGCTCCTGATCACCCCTTACGTGCGCGTTCTCTCCTCCATGGTGTACTTCGCCGTGGTGGAGCGGAACTGCAAGTACACCCTCTTCACGGGCTTCGTGTTCGCCGTTCTCACCTACAGCCTCTTCCTGCGGTAGGCCCTCTTCGCCGGCACAGATTGGCGACCCGCGAAATCCGGTGGTAAACTTCCCGCGGTCCAGTGCGTATGACTGCTGCGGGGGGGCGCCCGGCAAGGCAGGTGGCCAGGACGCCAAAAGCCCCAACCCACATTGAGCCGCACGGCGCCTCTAGACCAGGAGGGCGGTATGAAGCTGAAGACCTTCGGATTGGCGATAGCAGCGTGTGCATTGGGCCTGGCCTTGGGGTCCATCCCCTCCCGGGCGGCGGAGCCTCCGGATGGGGCCGTCAACCTCTCCCTTCAGGACGCGCTGAAGACCGCCCTTGAGAAGAACTACGACGTTCAGGTGCAGAAGATCACGAGGGAGCAGGCCGACCTCAGCGTCAAGGGCGCCTATGGCCTCTTCGACCCCCAGCTCTCCATCGACCTCAACAGCAACGTGAGCCGGCAGCCGACCGTCAGCGTTCTTCAGGCCGGGGTCGCGGCGTCGCTGTACATGGACCGCCAGGACAACTACAACCTGGGCCTGCAGGAGATGACTCCCTGGGGTCAGAGCTTCTCCCTGCAGTGGGACAACACGACGCAGAGGACCAACTCCTCCTTCTACACCCTGAATCCCTCCTACTTCAGCACCGGCGCCCTTTCCACGACCATTCCCCTGCTGAAGGGCTTCGGGAAGACCGTCGCCAGCCTCTCCATCCTGCAAGCCAAGCTGAACCGGGACTCGGCCAACATTCAGTTCACCCAGACCATTCGCGACACCCTGCTCCAGGTCGAGACCGACTACTGGAACCTGGTGTACGCCATCAAGAGCCTCAAGGTGGCGGAGCACGCCATGGATCTGGCCAAGCAGTTCCAGGAGGAGACCCGAAAGAAGATCCAGGTGGGCGTGCTGGCCCCCATCGAGCAGGTTTCCGCCGACGCCCAGGTGGCGAGCCGCGAGCAGGACATCATCGTGGCGCAGCAGTCCGTGGGCGACAGCGAGGACATTCTCAAGCTGAGCCTCGGGTACTCCCAGGACAGCCCCGAGTGGTCGCGGACCTTCCGCCCCAGTGACGAGCCCGTGGTCTCCTCCACGGACCGGTCGGAAAAGGAGCTCGTCCAGGAGGCCCTGGCCAACCGGCCCGAGATCCGCCAGAGAGAAACCCAAGTGGCCAAGGACAAGCTGAACACGCACTGGGCCAAGAACCAGACCCTGCCCCAATTGAACCTGACCGCCGGCCTGACCTACAGCGGCGCCGCGGGCTACACGGCCGATCCCAAGACGGGCCTGGTCATCGTGGACACGAGGTTCAACGACGCCTGGCACCAGGTCACGGGGCTCGATTACAAGTCCTACTACGTGGGGCTCTCCCTCAGGTACCCCATCGGCAACCGGTCGGCGCGGTACCAGTTCCAGACCTACCGGCTGACGCAGAACGCCGACCAGATCGCCCTGGAGAAGAACAAGCTGACCGTCGCCAACGAGGTGCGCTCGGCCCTTCGGAACGTGCAGGCGGCCCAGAAGCGCGTGGCCGCGGCCCAGCTCGCGGTCAAGCTCCAGCAGGAGCAGCTCGATGCGGAGAAGAAGAAGTTCGAGAACGGCCTCTCCACCTCCTTCGAGGTGCTCTCCTACCAGGACCAGCTCGTGAGCGCCCAGTCGAGCCTGCTCAAGGCCCAGATCGACAGCCAGGAGGCCGGGGCCTCGCTGGACCGCGCCGTGGGAACCTATCTCAAGACGCACGGCATCGAGCTGACCGACGCCAGCGGAAAGCCGATTTCGTAATCTCTAGCGCGAAGGGGAGACCTCGATGACAGACGAACGCTCCGGCACACCCACAGAACCTGATGTATCCGGCGCCGCCTCCGGTGAACCCGTTCCGGAGGCGAAACCCGTTGGCGGACTAGAGGGAATGGCCGGCATGCTCACCGCGCCGGCGGCCACCTTCCGGCGCATCGCCGAGAAGCCGGGCAAGGGGTTTCTCGTCCCCCTGATTCTTTTGATTCTGGTGAGCGCCGCCGCCAGTCTCGTGTTCATCCAACGCGCGGACCTCGAGCAGGTCATGCGGGAGCAGATGCGCCGAAGCCCGCGTTCAAGCCAGATGACCGAGGC
>JAJYCJ010000102.1 GCA_021778515.1 Acidobacteriota bacterium | reverse complement strand
CGACGCGGCCGAGGAGCTCGGATTCGGCGTCCTCTGCATGGACCACCCGGAGAAGGCCCACTCCTTCCGCGACAAGAACAGGCTCTCCCGTCCCAACCACCCCCGCGTCTGCGGCTTCGCCGAAATGCTCGCCCTGCCTGAGTTGGGGAAGAGTGAAAAGTAAAAAGTGAAAAGCAAAAAGTGAGGAATGGGAAGTGAGGAGTGAGGAGTAAGTGCCGCTCCTCATCCATTATCCCAAATCCCGCGATTGAAATGCGGGTGGCTTCGGCTATGGTTCAGGTTCACGGGGGGGAGACATTGTCTCTTGGACGGGGAGGGCCAAGGGCTTCCTCCTCCGATTCGCAGGCCAAGCCTGCCGAATCGTCGCGTTGCCCTCCGGGGCCCCACCCCACCCTTGGGGCTTCCTCCCCCGGATCAAGTCCGGGGCCGGAGGCAACCCAAATCCCTTGGCGGGTGAAGACCGTCTTCCACGGAAACTACCATCCATGAGCCTTCCGGAGCCACTCCAATGTCCAATCGCGGGATTTGGGTTAGCAAAGAGTCAACCCTATTGGTGTCGGAGTAGTAGGAATTCCGATTTTTCCCCGAATCCCAGCTCCTTGGTGCCTTGGTGGTGATGCTTCTGTCCGGCTCTCGGGCGTCACTCCCCCGCCTTGAGCTCGACGCGGGCGGTGAGGCCCTCGCCGGGGGCGTTGCAGAGGACCAGCCGGCCGCCCATGCTGGCCGCGAGCTCCCGGCAGATGAGCAGGCCCAGGCCCGTCCCGCCGGGCTTGGTGGTGAGGTAGGGGGTGAAGGGGGCGACGGCGGCCTCGGGCGGAAGCCCTCCGCCGCGGTCCTGTACCGTGAGGACGCAGAGGGGGCCATCGGCGTCGGCGCCGAAGCTCACCGTGCCGCCCTTGCCTTCGGAGGCCTCCACGGCGTTGCGGACCAGGTTGAACAGCAGGTGATAGAGGCTGGATTCGTCGGCCATGGCACGCACCGCTCCCTCGGTCTTCACCGCCAGGCCGACGCCGGCCTTGGCCGCGAAGGGCGCCAGGGCCTGCTCCACCTCCCTGAGGATCGTCGTGACCTCCACTGGCTGAAGCGTTGGGGCCTGCATCTCGCCGAGCGCCCTGAAGCGACCGGCCAGCTCCATGAGGCGGTCCACCTGCCCCAGGAGGACCTCCACGGCCCGGCCGGCGGTCTCGCGGAACTGTTCCTCGCCGGGGGGGGTGCTCTGCAGCTCCTGGAGCCAGAGGCGCATGGGCGTCAGGGGGTTGCGGAGCTCGTGGGCCAGGAAGCGCGCCATCTGCTTGTAGGCGGCGAAGCGCTCCTGCTCCAGCGCGCGGGTCAGGTCGATCCAGTGCCACAGGACCCTGTCGCCCGTCGCCCGCCGTTCCAGGGTGTACACGCGGCCCTCGTACAGAGCCTGCTGGCCCGGCTCCCGGTGGCCGCCCTCCCAGAGGGCCCGTCCGATCTGATTGAAGTAGAGCGCCGTGCCGGCGGCGTCGGCCATCCTGATCCCGTCGGGCATCATCTCCAGCACCCCCGACATGAGCGCCGCCCCCGCCCTCAGATCCCGCTTGAGGCGGGCCTCCCTCGAGAGCTGGCGGAGGACCACCAGGAGGTAGGGCAGGTCCAGCGGCTTCTCCACGAAGTCCACGGCCCCGCGCTCCCTCGCCTCGCGGGCCGTCTCGGCCTCGCCGTAACCCGTCATGATGATGGCCAGGAGGAAGGGCACCTTCAGGAGCAGCTCATCCAGGAGGGTCAGGCCGTCCTTGCCGGGCAGGCGCAGGTCGATGAGGGCCAGGTCGGGCGGGGGCAGCACGTCCGCCGCCGCCAGGGCCTCCTCGGGCGTGGCCGCCACGCGAATAGCCAGACCGGCGTGTTTCGCGAGAATCCTGTCCAGCTCCGCCCGCGTCCTGGCGTCGTCCTCCACCAGGAGGAGCGTCAGGTCCGGCTGCCGCGCCTCAAGGGCCATGGTCGTCCTCCCCTCCTGCGGGCCGCCGCGGGAAGAGGGCCACGGCCCGCGTGCCCCCTCCCTCCCTGGGCTCCAGCCGGATCGAGGCGCCCATCCTCCGGAGCAGCGCGTCCACCACGAAGAGCCCCAGCCCCGTGCCCGTCTTCTTGCTCGTCACGAAGGGTTCGAAGAGGTGGCCCGCCACCGCCTCGGGGACACCGGGGCCGTTGTCCTCCACCTTGAGGGCGACCCCGCCGGCCTCCTCGGCGAGGCTCACCCGGACCGCGCCCTCCTCGCCCCGCTGGGCGGCCGCGTCCCTGGCGTTCAGCATGAGGTTCATGGCCACCTGGATGAGGGCCTGCTGGTCCCCCGTCAGGATCGGCAACTCCTCCGAGACCTCCCACTCCAGCCTGGGACCCGCTTCGAAATGGGGCTCGAGGAGCCTCCTGGCCACAAAGAGCCAGTCCCCCGGCCTCAACCGCCCCGATGGGCCCAGGCTCCGTCGTCCCGCCATGGAGAGGTCCCGCAGGATGGCCTGGGCCGCCTTCAGATACTCCCGGAGCTTGTTCAGGTCCTCCCGGGTCGGCGTGCGCCCCTCCAGGGCCATCTCCTCGAGGCGGAGCCTGGCCGGGTTGAGCGCGTTGTTGAGCTCGTGCGAGAGGCCCGCGCCGATCCGCTCCATGAGCCCCAGCCGCTGGGCCGTGAGGAGCTGCTCCTTCTGTTCCTCCATCCGCACCAGGAGCCCGTCGAAGGCCTGGCCCAGCCACTCAGGCTCGCCGACGTCGGGCTGCTCCACCGGCTTCTCGTCCCGGGCCCATCCCTCCATCCTCCGCGCCAGTGCCACCACCGGGGCCACCACGTCCCTCCGCAGGGCCTTCATCAGCGAGCCCCACCAGAGCACCCAGGAGCCGAGCAGGAGGAGGAGCAGGAGGGCGAGGATCAGAAGCCCGCCGTTCAGCGTCCAGGTGATCTCCGTGGTGACCCGCCCGAGCACCCCGCGGTCCATGAGCAGGAAGGCCGTGCCCCAGCGGCGCGTCTGCACGTAGAGGGGCAGGACCACCAGGAGGCGCTCCCGGGAGAGGTCCAGGGTGGCCTGACCGGCGGGAGGGTGGATGTCCGGCGGGACCTCCTCCCCCGCCTGCAAGACGACCAGGCCGCCGCTGCTCACGAGGCGGACACCGCGCAGGTGGTCGGAGAAGGTCACCCTCGCCCAGAGGTCCTCCTCGATGCCGCGCGCCGTCTCCCGCAGGGTCTTCTCGTAGACCGCCTCGCGCGCGTCCTCCACCTGGCTCAAGCTCACGGCCAGTCCCATCTGGAGGGCGCGGTACCAGATGAGGGTGTCGGGCAGCTCCACGTTGGCTCTGACCAGGTCCAGGAGCGCGGGCGGCGGCGGGACGGTGTCCTTGTCCGTCTCGGTCGCCTCGTTGAGGAGGCTGCGCTCGATGAGGTGGACCTTGAGCACCCGGGGGTCCGAGGCCAGGTCGTAGAGGAGGGTGCGTCCCACGGCCAGGCCCTCCCCTCGCACGTAGTCGTCCATCTCGCGCCGGATCTCCCGGATCTGGCCCCGCCACACCACCACCAGGAGAGTCAGGGAAACCAGCGTGCACAGCGCGACGGCCAGCGCCGCCCGCACCGCCAGCCCCCTCAACCTCGGCTCGAGCCTCCCCGTGGCCCTCATTTCGCCCCCTTGGCCCTCAGCCGCGCCTCCGCCCGGCGGAGGGCCTCCTCGGGCGCCATGGGCCCGGCCAGGGCGTCCTGGATGGCTCCCATGACGATCTCATCCCCCTGGGGCCCCAGGGCCGGCGGGGCGTGGAACCGGGTGTGCTGGAAGGCCGTGAAGACGGGACCGCCCCTCTGCCCATCCGCGGACGCCAGGACGGGCTGCCACCCCTTCTTCCGGAGGTAGGTCTGGAAGGGCTCGGAGAGCAGCGTTCGCCAGGTGGAGGGGTCGGCCAGGCCGCCCGCGGGGCGCGTCAGGCACCACCCGTCGAAGATGCAGTGCGCCTGTCCGGAGGCGGCGGGAAGGGGCGCGACCGCGTAGCGGGACGGGGCCGGGGCGGCCTTGAGGAGCCCCTCTGCCTCGTGGCCCGTGCAGAAGAGCACGGCGGCCCTGCCCTCGCGCATGAGCGCGCTCCCCGGCTCGGCCTCGCCCGAGCGGTCGGCGAGTGAGAACTCCTGCATGAACCGCAGGGCGTGCACCTTGGGATAGCTGTAGAGGTTGGGGCTGTCGCTCCCCTCGTAGCTCCAGGCCAGCGCCCAGAAGAGCTGGTCCTCGGGCAGGTCCGACGCCACGGGGGCATCCAGATCGGGGTGGAGCGAGGCGATCTGGAGGAGCGCGTCCCTGAGCCCCGCCAGCGTGTCGGGCTGCGGCAGCCCCATGGAGGACCAGAGGTCCCGCCGGTAGAGCAGGACGGGGCCGTCCAGGGTCAGCGGCAGGGCCAGGACGCCATCCTTCGTGGCCAGGCTCGCGGCGAGGTCCGGCCGGACCCCCTTCAGCCACTCGGCCGGCAGGGGCCGCGTCCACGGCGCCAGCATTCCCACCCACCGCCCCGGCACCACCATCCCCGCGAAGGCCGGAGAGCGGCTCGCGAAGAGCAGCACCTCTAGGTCCCTGGCCCGGTCGTAGGGGCGCAGCGTCACGAAGGTCGCCGGCCCCAGGCCCGCGTGCGGCCCGAAGGCAAGCACCTTCTCCAGCTCCGGCGGCACCCCGATCCGCTGCGGCCCCTGCGCCTCCCGCGGCGGCGAGCAGGCCGAAGCGGCGAGGAGGAGCAGGAGCAGCGGAGCCGTCATGAAGGCCGGGAACCGGACTCGCATGGCGCGAGTATAGCAAAGGTGACGGGAGGATAAGGTGATGAGGCGGGCGGGCGAGGAAGACAGGGAGCAATGAAGCGATTAGGCAATTAAGCGATTGAGCAATTAGGCGAGTGAGCGATTGGGGGAGGAGGTGATGGGGATGGAAGGCTTTGCCTCGAAGGTTCCGCTCCCCGCTCGCGGACTCCGCCGAACACCGCCAACCCTGTTCGTCATCCTAGCCCAGGGCCGTCCAAAATAGCCCCAGCCCTTCCCACGGTGGGTTGCCTTCCGGAGCGGAGCGGAGGAAGGCGCGTCCCGGCGCCGATGGGCCTCATGCAAGGAAGGTGAGGCGTGCCCCCCTCCTGCGCGCCTTTGGGCCTCCGCGCCTCTGGGCCTCCGCGGTGAATCCTCCTGCTTCTCTCGTCATAAAAAAGGGACGGGCCGAAGCCCGCCCCTTGATGGTGATCCACTGGAAGCGCCTAGCGCGTGTAGCTGGTGGTGGCCGTGCCGCCATCCGTGTTGACGAGTTCGATGGCCACGCTCTGGCCCTTGGGGAAGAGGGCCTTGAGGGAGGCGCCCCCCTTGAGGAGCAGGAGGGTCGATCTCTTCGGCAGCGTTTTGCTCCAGGGCGTCGCGGATCCGCCGATGAACACCTGGATTCCGCTCTTGAAGTTGCTACCCGTGACCTTGAGCCGGAAGGGGTTGGCCAGCTTGGTTACGCCGGTGACGACGGGCGGCTGGACGAGGATCGTGAGGGAGTAGGCCTGGCTGCCCGCGCAGCCGTTCGCGTCGGTGGCGGTGACGGTGAAACTGGAGCTGCCCGAGGCCGTGGGTGTGCCGCTCAGGGCTCCGGAGCTGCTCAGCGCGAGGCCCCCGGGCAGGCTGCCCGACGTGACGGCGTAGGTGTAGGGCGCGGCCCCGCCCGAGGCCAAGATCGTGGCGCTGTAGGCCGTCGCGTCAATACCGTTGGCGAGAGCGGAGGGCGACAGGGTGATGGCCGGGCAGGCCGCCCAGTTGTTCACCAGGGCCGTCGCGTCGGCGGTGCCCAGACCCGTGCACGGGTCGTAGCCCACGCCGCAAGAAAAACCGGCCGCGGAAGGGACGGTGTTGTTTCCCGTGGTCACGTCGTGGAAGACGGCCGGCCCGCCGCTCCCGTACTGCGCGTTACCGAGCTGGTAGAGCCGGACGTTGGCGTTGCCCTGGGGCTGGTTGCCCATCTTCTGGACGATGAGGGCCATCAGGCCGGCGAAGGAGGGGGAGGAGGCGGAGGTGCCGCCGACCGCGCCGATCTGCCCGCCCGAGGCAATCAGATAGCCGTCGTGGCCCGCCGCGGAGAGGGCCACGTCGGGCACGTCCCTCATGCCGTCCGATGGCACGCCCGGCGCCACCTGCCAGGAGGGCTTGGGATAGACGATGGAGACGCCGCCTCCCGTGGCCACATCGCCCGATCCGCCGGAGACCAACGCGCTCTCGTTCCAGGCCTCCTCGGGGATGTAGGAAAGAGCGGAGCCGTAGGTCGAGGGGTCGTTGGTGCTCGACCAGTACTGGCTCGGGTTGGCCGTGTCCATGAACTCCGAGCCGCCCACGCAGACGGTGTAGGGCGTGGAGCCGAGCCCGTTGACCCCCAGGCTGTCGGATCTCCCGCTCATGCAGCCGGCGGCCCCGCTGTCGCCCGCCGAGACGAAGGCCGTGATCCCCTGGGCCGCTGCCTGCTGGTAGAGGCTGTTGTAGAAAGCGTTTCCCGCCGTCCCGATGTAGTCTTCGCACTGGCCGTAGCTCGTGCTCATGATGGGGGCCAGGTCGTTGTCCACGATGTACTGCGCCGAAAGGTCGATGCCGTCGGTGCTGTTCGTGGACGCCGACTCCACGTAAGCGATGGTGGCGTACGGAGCGACGGCCCCGGACCACTCCACGTCCAGGTCGGCCTCGACCTCGTCGCTGGTCGTGCCGGGATCGGGGCCGTTCACGATGATCGTCGGAGCATTGACCGGCAGGCCGAAGGTGCTGCGGAAGCCGTTGATGTCGGAGAGGGCGATATCGGTTTGGCCCACGATGGCGATGGTGACCCCCGCCCCCGTGATGCCAGCGGTATGGAGCGGGTTCACGTCGTAGATCGTCGCGAAGTCCGCCGGGGCGAGGTAGTGGCTGCCGTCGGTTGCCGTGTATTCTGTCCTCGGCCCCGTGGGGCAAAGGGGCGCGATGGGCCGAAAGCCTGAGTTCATGGGCTTGATGGGGAAGTCGTTGAGGGAGACCACGCCCGCCACCACACCCGCCAGCGCCCTGGGGATCGCCGGGTCCTGCGTGTTGGCGTGGCGCATCTTGCCGTCCACGGTGAAGAGGTGGATGCTCGTGTGGAAGGCCTGCTCCACCTGGGCCACCGTGCCCGAGACGTTGATCCACATGCGGCCCTTGGCCACCTCGTCCACGCGGAAGCCCTCCGACTTCAGCCAGCCGGTCACGAGGGCCAGGTCGGCCTCGCTCGGCCCGAACCGCTTGCCGAACTCCGCCGGCGTGAGCCAGTGGTGGTAGCCGGGCGAGGAGGGATCCTGCTGATCGGCGAGGAACTGCTTCAGCTCCGCCTCCTTGGCCGGACTGCGCCTGAGCTGGACGATGATGCGGTTCATGGGGAGGGCCGGATCGGCCGGACCGAAATCGTTCTGAGGCCGCGCCTGTGCCGGCACGTTGCCGGGAAGCCTCACCACGTCTCGGTTATCGATGACCGGCGCCGCCGCGCTGGAGCAAAGGGGCGCCACCACCAGGAAGAGCGCCGTCACTAGGGATACGAGCACCATGGATTTTCTCATCGCCGGCTCCTTTCGCCGCCCGCCCGAGTGGGGCGTATAGTTTCTATAAAGATATCATACTCGTCCCCTTTGGACAATCACTAGACCGCCAGGAGGATGGGTCGAAGCCGACCACCCAAGTGAAGGCGCGGCCAGACCCAGCCGTGGTTCGGAGCCGGCAAGGCGATCTATTTTGAACAGGCATGGGGTCTATGGGGGACGGGCATGGATTCGCCAAGAAAAGGCCCGCCTCGGCCGTGCGGATACCCCGTGGGTGTTTCGCGGCCCCTCGGCGGGCCTTTCCCTCAGCAAGCCGCCCATGCGGCGGATGCTTTCGGCGCTTACGGGCAGCCTCCCCCTTTCTTCACCCGGGTCACGGCGCTGTCGGCGGCCTTGACCGTCTCGCCGTAGCACCAGCCGCTCGAGTTGTGGGCCCGGTAGCGCTGTTCGCTGGCCTGGCCCTGGTGGCCGGTGAAATTGCCGGAGGCATCGAAAAGGAGCGTGTCCTTGGGCGTCACCTCATTGGAGACGCTGCTGCTGGAGAGGGTCTCTCCGTTGGCCCTGAGTGCCTCCTTGGCCCGGTACCGCTGGCTGATGGCGGTGGCCAGCGTGAAGGAGCCGTCGCTCTGCACCTCCTCGTCGATGTTCACGGTGAGGGGGTAGTGGTAGCGCGAGACGGCCTCCTTGACGCTGGAGCCGTGTTTCGTCGTCGTCTTGGCGGTCACATCGGTAGCCTGCGTGATGTCCTGGATGTAGCTCGTGTTGCTGATGGTGAACTGCTGGGCGTTGGAGAAGCCCATGGTCTGTTGGACGGTGGTTTTCACCTTCCCGTGGGAGGTCTGGATGTACCCGGCGATCTCGAAATTCCTCGCCGAGGTCACGGAGACGGTGCCCGTGATTCCGCTGGCGCTGGGGGTCAAGTTCTCGGTGACAGTGGGGTTGGGGGCGGCCGTCAGGGTGTTCTGCGTCACGGCGCCCGTCACCTGCTGGGAGCCCTTGTCGAGATAGAGCAGGAGCGCCGCGTCGGCGAGGAAGTACTGGTCGGCGTTGTAGACGCTCAGGGCGATGGTGTGCGGGTTGCCGTCGTCCAAAAGCCCCGCGAAGGGGGTGAGGTTCACCCGATAGGGGACGAAGTTCAGGGTCTGCACGCCGGGTACGGGAGCCCAGAGGAAGGGATCGATGCCGCCCGTGAAGATCCAGGGATAGACGGGAGCCACACCGGCCGGCTGGCCGTCGATGGTCACCTCCACCTCCCGGAAGCCCGTTGCGCCGCAGCTCTGGAGCTCTTGCGACACGTCGCTGGGCACGCAGGTGTACCAGAACTCGTCACTCGACTGCCCCTGCGCGAAGAGGTCCAAGTAGGCCTTTTCGATGTTCGTGGGAAGGGTGAAGGTCTGGGAGAGCGCGTCGCTGCCGCTGTTGAGCGCTACGGCGCCGCCCGAGGCGTCGTGGAAGGGCAGGACTTCATCCGGCACCTTCGGCGCCTTGTACTGGCCGCTGGCGGGGTAGAACTCCAGCTTCACCGTACCGTAGATGACCCCCGTGTAGGTGGAGTTCACGAGGTTGCCGAGGATCGCCTCGCCGCTCTGAGGCGATTCGAAGAGGGCCGTGTAGTCCGTGAGGTCGCGCTCCACGTGCCAGGTGGGACCGAGGGAGGAGGAGGGCTCGGGCGTCGTGCCGTACAAGATGTTGACGTGGCCGAGGGTGATCTGGCAGGTCCGGTCGTACTGCACCCCCGCCGTCACGTTGAAGTCGCCCACGAGGATGACCTTGGCCCAGGGGCCGGGTCCGGGCGGCGTGTAGGTGAAGGACTTCACGTTGAAGTCGGCGAACTCCATGTTGGAGAAGAGCGTCACCACGATGGGCTTCTCGTGCGGATGGCGAACCGCCGGGTCGGCCACCGTCGTGTCCTGCGAACCGACCGCGTTGCTCTCCGCCACCACCTGCGGCCCCACCTTGAGCCAGTTCAGGGCGGGCGGAAGCGCCAGCACCGCCGAAGCCGACCCTAACGACGCCGCGATCACGATGCCTCGACACCACGCGCTTCTGTTCTTCATCGGTGATTCTCCTTTCCGTGGAAGGCTAGCTGCACTCCGATCGATCCGTGGCGTTCCATCTCCCTCAATCAGTCCTCATCCGACCATACTCCAAACAGGCTGGTTGACGCTATCTCCCAAATTCGGCCCATCACTGTCAAGGCCTTAGGGACAGTGGAGGGTGGAGGGTGGAGGGACTGACGAAGACGTTTCGGTCAACTCCCCAAATCTTTGGTGCCTTGGCGTCTTGGTGCCTTGGTGTCTTGGTGGTGGTTCCTCTTTTTGAAGTTCCCGGCTTCTCAGGCGCACTAAAAAGAGGGGCGGGCCGAAGCCCGCCCCTCGGCGAAGTCGCCCGTCGATCTTCAGCGCTGGAAGGTGAAGGGCTGAGAGGTGATCAGGGTGTCGTTGTTGGTGACGGTGATCTGGACCGGGACTCCCTTCGGCAGCAGGGCCTTCAGCACGGCGCCGCCCTTCACGATGATCTTTGCGCTGTTCTTCCAGCTCGCCTCGGGCACCAGCTGCCCGTTGATGCTCACGCTGCAGTTCAGGCTGAAGTTGCTTCCGGTGATCTTCAGGCGGAACGGATCGGGAAGCTTGGCCACGGCCGTGATCGTGGGCGGCAGGGCATAGGTGAACCCGCCCGTCAGGGTGCCCGCCTGCCCGTCGGGATTGGTGACCACCACGTCCACGGCCCCCGGGCTGGCGTGCGCGGCCGTGACCGCCGAGAGGGTCGTGGCGTTGGCCACCGTGACATTCGTGGCGGGCACGCCGCCGATGGCCACCGCCGCTCCGGCCTGGAAGCCGGTCCCGGTGATGACCACGGAGGTGCCTCCGGCGATGCTTCCGAAGCGCGGGTTGATGCCCGTCACCGTGGGCGCGGCCACGTAGGTAAAGAGGTCCGCGGCGGAGGTCACGCTCGTGCCGTTGGAGGTGGTCACCGTGACGTGGACGCTTCCCGTTCCTGGCGGGCTCGTGGCCTTGATCTGGGTGGCCGAGACGACGGTCACGCTGGCGGCGGCCGCGGTTCCGAAAGAGACCGTCGCGCCAGCCGCGAAGTTGGTGCCCGTGACCGTCACCACCGTACCGCCCGCCACCGGGCCGCTGGAGGGCGAGAGGCTGGTCACCGTTGGCGCCGGCGTCTGGTAGGTGAATGCGTCCCCCTCCCACACGGGGCTGGCGCCGCCCGCCGTCGTCACCGTCACGTCCACCACGCCGGGCGTCTTGGCGGCGGGGCTCACGACGGTGAGGCTGGTGTCGTTGGTGACGCTCACTTTGGTTCCGGCCACCGCTCCGAAGAGCACCTTGGTGGCCCCGGTGAATCCCACGCCGCTGACGGTCACCGTGGTT
>JAJYCJ010000101.1 GCA_021778515.1 Acidobacteriota bacterium | reverse complement strand
CGGGAAAGCCGTTCAGGTGCGAGGGAATCAAGATCAGAAACAAGCCCAGCGCCAAGGCGCTCAGAAGAGCCTTCCGCATCGGGGGAATGATACGCTCCGCAGAGGTTCTTGTCCAGTCCCCTAATCGCGCCATCTAAAATCTTACCCGAGGGGGGATACGTCGCGCCGTTTGAGATCTTACCGAAGAAAGGGCGCGGCTGAGATGGCTGGTGAAAGGGCAAGACCGCTGTGGCAGGCGTACTGGCGGGAGAACACCATTCAGGAGGCCGAGCGAGCCAGCGCGTCCAGCCGGCCGACGGCCGCCTCCAGTGGAGCGGGAGGCAGAGAAACGAGAGAATCCGCCGGAGGAATCTCCAGAATCCGGCCCAGCTGCCCAGGATCCTCGCAGACGCTGATCCATCCCCGCGCGGCCAAGAAGGCGATGTTAGCCCGTTCCTGGCCGGGGAGGCTGGGCAGGGCCACCACCCTCTTGCCCATGTAGAGAGCTTCGCTCAGGCTCAACCCTCCTCCCTTGGTCACCACCACGTCGCTGGCCGCCATGAGAAGGGCCATGTCGCTCCGGAATCCAAGCACGCGGAGACGGTCCGAATGTTTCTGCGCCGTCCCTTTCAACGAGCGCCTGAGCTTTTCGTTGAGTCCGCAGACGACCAGGGCCTGCCACTCCCTTAACCCAAGGAAGGCCTCAACCGCCTCTCGCAGCGGTCCCGCCCCGATCCCCCCGCCGAAGATGAGGGCGGTCGGCTTGGCCAAGTCCAGGCCGAGTGAGGCCCTCACGGCCAATCCGTCGTGGCTTCCCTCGAAAACGGGGGAGACGGGAATTCCCGTCGGGGCGATGCGCTCCTCCGCGACTCCCAGGTTCGTCAGGACGGGAACGAGATCCGGATGCGGAATGAGGTAGAGGTCCACCTCGGGCCGTGCCCACAGCGGATAGACGTCGTAATCGGTGATCACCACCGCCAGCTTGAGTCGTGATCCCGAGGCACGCTTCCAGTCCGCCGCCACTTCCATGGCGTTGTACTGGGTAGCCACTACCAGCTCACGCTCCGAGAGACCTTCGTGCGCGAACCGCCGGATCACCCTGCCCCCCATCCCGGGGAGCGCGAGTTTTCCTCTGCGGGTGAAGAAGGGCGAGTTGTACATGTAATCCCAGACCTTCGGGAATCTGAGCGCCAGCAAGAGATAGCCGCTTCGGAACAGCGCGTCGTACTCCCACGGCACCCACTCTTCAAGCGGACGGTGCTCGCAGTCGTGGCCTAGGCTGGTGAGGCCGCCCTGCACCAGTTCGGCCACTCGTCGGTGGCCCGTCCCCAGCGCGTAGGAGAGAATGGCGGTCCGCGGGTTCATCGGGCTCGGTACAGGACCTGTTCGAGGCGGAGATTCTCCACGGCCCAATTGGCGACCACGGTGCAGAAGGCCGCGAACAGGACGCCCCCGAAGACGTCCAGGGCCCAATGGAATCCCAGGTACAGGGTGGAGTAGGTCACGAGGCCGGCGAGTGCCAACATGGTCCGCCGGAGCCGCAGGTTCGAGCTCTCCGATATGAGCAGGGCAAAGGTGAGCGACAGAGACACGTGAAAGGAGGGGAAGCAGTTGTTGAGGCCGCTCATGGGCCGGAGTCCCTCGATGAGGAGGGGCGAGATCTGGTTCATGAGGAGGGTGACCTCGCCATCCCCGGCCGCCCAGCGCTCCGTGACGGGCACCAGAACGTAAAACGGGAGGATGAAGAGGTAGTTGAACACGGCCCCCCAAAAGATCTTCCTGGCGACCTTGTGTTCGCCGTCTCGGTAGGCCACCAGGATTGCCACGACGCCCATGACGGGGAAAATGTACAGGTAGACCGCGGAAAGCGCGTAGGTGAGGGCGGTGAAATGGATGATCTGGAACAGGGCGGTGGCCGAGCCCTCCACCCGGAGGAACAGTCCCGTGAAGTCCCAGTTCAGATAGCGGGTGATGGCCGCGTCGTACTTCGTTTCCAGGATGTCCAGGAAGATGATGCCGGAGATCGTCAGGACGTAAAACAGCGAGGCCGTCCGGGCGGCGTTGGCGCGCACCACCTCCCAGATGACCTTGAGCGGGTTGTTCCGAGGAAGGCACCACTTGAGCAGCGCCAACAGAGACAGGCCGCTCATGCACACGCCAAAAAGCAATACCCAATCTATGTGGGCCAAAGAAACCTCCGGCTCCTATCCATACAATCTGAGTATAACAACTGATCCCTTTCAGTTCAACGGAGCTTGTTCGTCTCTTCCCGCGTTCAACCGCGGCGGCGCACCGGCGCCCTCGCCTCGCGCTTGCGGAACCCCCACGCGCCGCGTATCTTCAAGGCAGCAGGAATGGCGCCAAGCGGTGAGTCATGGGGCTCCGGGAGGCAGGCACCGCACGAAGGGATCGGAAGGCACGCACGCCGAGGCCTCAAGCCTGCCAACCCAAGACGGACGATCCCGCCGGGCGCCTGGCTTATGATGGGCGGCTCCGGTGACGAAGGCCTTCGCGGCCGAGGAGGTGGCGCACAGTGCGAGAACTCGTCGTCCACGAACTCATCAGGCACTCCCTCCTGAGCCATGCGGACCAGGAGATCGTCAGCGGGCCGGTGCGACTGACCTACGCCGCCTTTTACGAGCGCGTTCTCCGGCTGGCGGACGGCCTCAAAAAAATGGGCGTGGGACGGGGAACCGTCGTCGGGGTGCTCGACGTCAACACCCACCGCTACCTCGAGCTGCACTACGCCCTCTCCATGCGGGGTGCGGTGCTCCACACCATCAACTTCAGGCTTCCGGCCGAGGAAATGCTCTACACCGTCCGGCACGCGGGCGACGAGTGGCTCTTCGTGTGGGAGGGGTTCCGGGAGATCGTGGACAAGGTGCGCAACCAGTTTCCCAACTGGGTCTGGCTCACCGACGGCCCCGACTCCCCATCGTCCGGTTCGCCCATCTACGAGGGCCTCGTTGAAGAGGGTGAGGCCGTGGAAGACCCGTCTGCCGACGAGGTCTCCGAGACGGACCCCTTTTCCATCTTTTACACGACGGGCACGACGGGCCCTCCCAAGGGTGTGTGCTACCGTCACCGCGACATGATCCTGGCCTCCCTGCAGATCCTGCATCACCTCGCCCTCCATGAAGGAGGCGCGCGGGTCTCCTCCCGCGACGTGTTCATGCCCCTCATCCCCTTTTTCCACATCCACGGCTGGGGGATGCCCCTCTTCGTTCCCTACCTCGGAGCCAAGCTGGTCCTGCCCGGGCGCTCCGGCCCGCAGGAGCAGGTGTCGCTCATCTCCCAAGAGAGGGTGACGTGCATGAACATGGTCCCCACCCAGCTTCACATGCTGCTGGACGCCTCGGCCTCCAGCGGCGCTCGGCTCGACGGATTGAAGATTCTCACGGGGGGTAGCGCCCTGCCCTCCGGACTGGCGCGCCGGGCCAGCGAGGCCGGTCTCGCCTACAGCCTGATCTACGGCGGCTCGGATCAGCTCGGGACCAGCATCTCGGTGGTCCCCGAGCGAATGGCGGCGGACGGCGAAGAGGGCCGCCAGGAACTCTCCCGGCGCATGCGGACCCTCCCGGCCGTGGAACTTGAGATCAGGAACGAGACCGGTGCCGTGCTCCCCCGCGACGGTCGGAGCATCGGGGAAATCTGGGTCCGCAGTCCCTGGCTGCCAAACGGGTACTACAAGGACCCCGAGCGGAGTCAGGCCAGTTACGTCGGGGGATGGTTCCGCACCGGCGACCTGGGGGTCCTCGATGGAGAGGGCTTCCTCACGGTCCTGGATCGCGACAGGGACGCCATCAAGAGCGGGGGGGAATGGATCGCCAGCACGGTGGTCGAGGGCCTTCTCTCCGAGCACCCCAAGGTGGCCATGGCAGCCGTGATCCCCGTTGCCGACGAGCGCTGGGGAGAGCGCCCCATGGGCATCATCCAGGCCCGCGAACCGGTGGGCGAGGAGGAGCTTCGCGAATTCCTTCAATCCAAGGCTCAGGAGGGCCGGCTGGCCCGCTTCTGGATCCCCGACCGATTCGTCGTCGTGGAGACCCTTCCCCTCACCAGCGCGGGCAAGCTGCACAAGGCAGCCCTGCGAAAGCAGTTCGCGGGGTAGGAGCGCTCTTCTCGCCAGCCATCGGTGACCGCCCGGAGATCGGGGCGGGGCCCCTTCAGTAGCGACCCCAGAGGTTGCTCCGGCGGATCCGTTCGGCGGCTTCGACGGCCGCCTCCCGGACGTCGGCGTCGGCATCGTCCAGCAGTGATTCCACCGATGGGAGCGCACGCAGATCCCCCACCTCCGCCAACGCCAGCAGCACGTCCCCTCGAATGTGCGGAGAGGGGTCCCTAAGGCGTGCGCACAACCAGGGGGTCGCCTCGGCCGCCAATGCCCGGTCATGGCGGCCAACTTCTGAGAGCAGCACCAGGGCCCCCAGGCGCAGTTCGAAGTGGAGAGGATCACCCGCCGCCCTCGCCAGGGCGGAGACCGGAAGGACACGTGCCCGCAAGAGAGCGAGGGCTTCTCGCTGCTTCTTTTGTTTGAGCATCTGGGCCAGCGTGTGATCCGGTCCGAGGTTCCTCGACCAGGCCGCCAAACCCGCCGCCAGTTCGGCCTCGGAAAGACTTCCGTAGAGCCTGGCCTCCGCCCCGATGAAGGTCACGGGGACGGCCTCGATGCCGGGCGGGATCCCGTCGCGGGAAAGGCGCTCCACGTCCACGACCGTCACCCCCGTCCCCGGCCTGGCCAAAAGGCAACGGGTGGCCAGGCGCACCATCTCGGCGCTGGCCGCACACCACCTCGCCCCGTAGATGACCAGTTGGGGAGGCCGCCGAAGATCAGCCAAGACCCCCTTCGTCGGGCCGTCCAGGTCCAAAGCCGCACCGCCCGGGTCCCAGAACGCGAAGAAGGGCGCCTCCATGGCCTGGTCAGGAACCATCTCCCACCGCAACTTCCGCCCCTCGGGAAGATCGACCGCCACGGAGGATGCGCCCGCCCCTGCCTCCCAGCGCACCTCGGTCCGCGGACGTCTCGTGGAGATTCCGTGCGCCAGCTTCTGGAAAGCCTCTTCGGAGCCATCGCCCGCGGCCAGGGTGAAGGTCACCCGGATGGTTTCGCCAAGGTCCGTGCCGTTCAAGATTGCAGCCTGCCCCCTGCCCTTCCTATAGAGGGGAGGTTCCCTTCCCGCACCCCTCCGTGTGCCATCTGTCGCCTGCTTCCCTTCCAACCGATCCTCTGGGACTGCACACCAGCGTCTAGCGCTTCGCCGCGCCGGCTTGCCCGGCCGCGTTGGACGAGAGATACCGTTCCATCCCCTCCAAGAGGATGCGGGAGGCGCGCACCAGCTTCTCCACCTCGAGGACGTAGGCCACACGGATTTCGTCGTGGCCCAACTCGGGAGTCGCGTAGAAGCCGTTCCCCGGCGCCACCATCACCGTCTCCCCCTCCAGAGACCATTCGGACAGAAGCCAGCGGGCGAAGTCGTCCGAGTCGGCCACGGGCAGCTTGACGATCATGTAGAAGGCGCCGTCCGGCTTGCGGAGCACCACGCCGGGATGGGCGGTCAAGCCGGCATAGAGGGCGTCCCGCCTCGCCTGATACTCTCGGCGGATGGGATCGAAGTAGGCAGGATCCATACGGTACGCGGCCACCGCCCCTACCTGTTCGATGGTGGGGGGGCACAGGCGGGCCTGAGCGAACTTCAGGGCGCACTCCATGACGGCGCGGTTCCGGCTGATGAGGCACCCCACGCGCGCCCCGCAGGCGGAAAAGCGCTTCGAGACGGAGTCGATCACGATGACCCTCTCGGCTAGGTCCTCCAGCTCCAGGAAGCTGTGGTGCGCGGCGCCCTCGTAGGTGAACTCCTTGTAGACCTCGTCGGCGATGAGGAACAGCCCGTGACGGAGGGCCAGATCGCGAAGCATGCCCAACTCGGCGGTCGTGAGGATGGTGCCCGTGGGGTTGTTAGGGGAGCAGACCAGGATGGCCTTCGTTCTTTGGGAGATGGCCCTTTCAAAGGCCTCGGCGGGGGGCAGGTGGAAGCCCTCCTCGGCCCGCGTCGTGACGGGGACCACCTTCACCCCGGCCATGGAGGCGAAGCCGTTGTAATTCGTGTAAAAGGGTTCGGGAATGATGATCTCATCGCCATGGTCCGCCACCAGGTTGAGCGCGAAAAGGGCCGCTTCGCTGCCTCCCGTGGTCACGAGGACATCACTGGAATCCAACGAGATCCCGTAGCGGCCGAAGTAATTCGCGATGGCCTGCCTCAGCTCGGGCAGGCCGTCGCTGGGCCCGTACGAAAGCACGGCGCCGGGCCTCCTGTATTCGGCCACCGCGTCCAGGTAGGGCGAGGGGGTGGGAATGTCCGGCTGCCCGATATTCAGGTGGTGAATGGCTAGGCCCCGCTGCCTGGCCAGCACCATGAGGGGCGCCAGTTTGCGGATGGGCGACTCCTGGATGGTCGTGGCTCGCTTCGAAATCTGCATCGCGTCCTCCCGGCTGTCCGTGTCGCTCCTCGCTCCACGAGGCGTCAGGCTCATGGCCCTGACGCGGGACTTGCCCGCGTCGGGCCGCCCCTACGCCTCCTCCTCCACCACTACCTCGTAGGTATAGTCCGCCGTCTTCCTCAGCATGGCGGCGATGGCGCAGTATTCCTCGTCGGCCAGTTCGACCGCGGCCTGGATGCGGGCTGGGTTGAGATGTCTGCCCCGCACCTTGTAGCGGACGTGGACTTTGACGTAGACCCTCGGGTGCTCATCGGCGCGCACGCCGTCGATCTCGATGTCCACCCCGGTCACGTCCTGCCGCATCTTCTGCAGGATGGCCACCAGATCGATGCCCGAACAGCCGCCCAGCCCCATGAGCACATACTCGATGGGCGAGGGAGCGGCTCCGTCGCCTCCGTTGAAGGTGCTGTCCATCATGATCCAGTGGTTGCCCTCGGAGCGGGCCGCGAAGGCGCTCTTCTCCACCCATCGAACGTTCACGGGCATCTCGCTGTCCCCCCTTTTCGGTAGCCGCCGGCCTCCGCCCTTCTGAGCGGGGCCCCGCCCCATTATCGCGCCCGGCCCACCGCGGGGGCAAGAAGCCTCCTCCGTATGATAAGATGCTTGCTAGGATTGGACCATGCGAACGATTGTATTGGGCGACGTCCACCTCGGCTCACCGCTTTGCCGGGCGGGCCAACTGTCCGCCCTCCTGGAGCGCGCCGATTTCGACCGCCTGATCCTCAACGGCGACATCTTCGACGACCTCAATTTCAGGCGCCTCAAGGACCGGCACTGGAAGGTGGTGGAGCGGATCCGCGCGCTCTCGGCATCCCGCGAGGTGATCTGGATCCGAGGGAACCACGACGGCTCCGCAAGCGTCCTTGGGCACCTCCTCGGCGTTCCGATCAGGGAGGAGTACTCGTTTCTTTTCCGCGGGGAGAAGGTCTACGTCGTGCACGGTGACCAGTTCGATGACTTCCACAGCCGGACGAGGGGCCTGAAGAACCTTCGCGACATCTTCTACGGCTTCGCCATCTGGTTCGACGTGCCGCGGAAGACGGCCATCCAGTGGGCCCAGCGGTCCAACGTGATCTTCGCGCGCGCCGTCGCCAAGGTGAAGCGCAGAGCCCTGGAGAAGGCCTCCGCGAAGGGGGCCCGGTGGGTGGTCGTGGGGCACACCCACCGCCGCGAGAGCGACCTCTCGGGTGCGGTCGGTTTTCTGAATCCCTCTTCCTGGCTCACCTCCAATCCCGCCTATGTCCTCTTCGACGAGGCTGAACAGCAGCCCCACCTCGTGGTGATGGGCCCCCTGCGCCGGAGGCCCCTCCGCCGCTCCGTGCGCACGAGGGTTCGCAAGGCCGGGCGCCGCCTGTCGAGGGGCCTGTCGCGCTGAGCGCGCATCCATAACGGTTCGGGACTTCGGCCTCTCCGTGTATACTGTGGCCTTCGGGAGGGGCATGTTCCTTAAGGATCAGGTCGTCGGCAAGTACCGCATCGTAAGGCCGCTGGGGAACGGCGGATTCGGGGCCGTTTTTCTGGCCGAGGACACCTACATCGGCAAGTGGGTGGCGCTGAAGGTCCCCCACCGACAGAATCTGAGCATCGAGGATCTGGCGTCCGAAGCGCGTCTCATGGCTCCCCTGAACCATCCCCACATCGTGTCCGTGCTCACCGCCGACAAGGACGAGGCCTCGGGCACCTTCTTCATCGTCATGGAGTACGTGGAGGGCGAATCGCTGGCCGAATGGCTCACGCGCGAGGGACAGGCCGACGAACAGCGGGCTCTCTCCTGGTCCGTCCAGATCACGGACGCGGTCCGCTACGCCCATTCCCGGAACATCCTGCACCGAGACCTCCGGCCCAGCAACGTCCTCCTGACCAAAGACCTGGAGGCCAAAGTCGTGGACTTTTCCATCTCGCGGCTCCTGGAGCGGGACCCCTACGCCTCCACGCGCATCGGCTCCCCCCCTTACATGGCGCCAGAGCACTTTCAGGGCAGAACCACCTTCGCCTCCGATGTGTACTCCATCGGCGTGATGATGTACGAGATGGTCACAGGAGTGCTCCCCTTCTTCGACCTGAACCCCTCGCGCATCGAGGAGCTCGTCGCCGCCGGGCGTTTCACTCCACCCGTCCTCAAGAACCGGCGGGTGAGCAAGGAGTTCAGCGACGTCATCGTGAAGGCCATGGCCCGGGATCTGTCACAGCGCTACCGCAACGCCCTGGACCTCCTGGAGGACCTCCGTCACATCCGCCTGACGCCGCGCAGGGAACGGGAGCTGGCGGACATCCGCGAACGCATCGCCGCGAGGGACAATCCGCAACGCGAGGCCTTCTGCTTCCACTGCCGACGGCCCCTGCCCCGCAGGGCCGTGAACTGCCCCTTCTGCGGCCAGCGCCAATAAGCTCCACCGCCCAACGCCCCACCCCACCCAATCACCAATCCAAAGCCCCGGGATCGGTATCCTCCCTCCTTCTTGCGGGCGGCCCACGTCTCGCTTATGCTGGCAGACATGACGCCCTGGAGGGATCGGATCAGCAGCGCCGTGCTCCGGGAGGCCCAGCACGTTTCGCGGCTGCGGAGCCTGCCGGACCTCTCGCTCCGGGTTCTCTACCACACCGCCCATAAGGGATGGGAAGACCTCGTCACGCTCAGGGCGGCCACCCTCTCCTTCTTCACCATGCTCTACCTCTTTCCGCTCACCGCCCTCTTCCTATTCATCGTGAGCCACTCGGTCCTCTTCAAGGAGCACGTGGCCGAGATCCAGAGCGCGCTGATCCGGCAGCTCATGACCCCCGCCGCGCGCCAGGTGGTGATGGACCTCTTCGACAGCATCTCCAAGAACCTCGGCCTTCTGGGCTCGGGAGTTTCGGGCGCCATCGCCGTTCTGGTCCTGCTGCTCCTCGGAAGCTCGCTCATCCTCCTGGTGGAGAAGGCGCTGAACGAGATCTGGCGGTCCCAGAAGAGGACGGGAAGCGTTCTGTCGCGTGTATCCCTGCTTTGGATGGGCGTTACGCTCCTGCCCATTCTGGTCGGGCTCTCCTTCGCCCTCACCGCGAGAATCCGCAAGGAGTGGCTCAAGACCTTTCTCCTGCTGCACTACGGGATCCCCTACCTCCTGACCCTGGCAGCCTTTTTCTGCCTGTACCGGTTTGTTCCCAGGGCCCGCGTCCAAACCAGGCCAGCCCTGGCCGCAGCCCTCCTGGCCGCCTTCTTTTGGGAGGTGGCGAAGGTGGCCCTGAGCCGCTACGTCGAGCTGGTATTCAGTCGCAGCACGGTGGGCAAGGTGTACGGCTCCGTGGCCATCCTTCCCATCGGCATGATCTGGATCTACTACTCGTGGATCATCGTGCTCGTGGGCGCCGAGCTGGCCTATGCACTTCAGCACATGGAACTGCTTCAGATGGAGGCCAGGCGGCGCTCAGCTCTTGCGCAGGGATTCGTCCCGCTTTCGAGACAGGTCTCGCTCGCTCTTCTCCTGGAGATACTTCAGGCCTTCGCGCAGGGGATGGCGCCGCAGGATGCAGACGAACTGATCAGGCGGTACTACGTTCATCCGGACCAGGCCAGGATTTGGTTCTCCTCCTTGGAGAGCGCCGGGTTGCTCGTGAGAACGAAGGACGACGGGCTCGTCCCCGCTCGCCCCCCGGCCATGATCACCGCAGGGGAGGTGGCCCGCCTCTACCACCAAACCTTCATGGCCGGCCTGAAGGACCGCTGCCCCACCTCGAAGGAGTGGATCGAGCGGGACGGGGCGGCTTTCGATACCTCCCTCGGCGAGATCCAGCTCGCCGAATTCCTGCGGGAGCCGGCGCTCCTGGGGGGTGCCCTGGCGGGGCCGGAGGGCACCGGTCCATAGCCGCGCCACAGCAATTCCGGCCTGCCGCGTCGTCACGCCTTCCGCGGGGAAGCGAGGGTTGGCGCATCCATGCCGTTGTCGCCGGTGGTCGCGCGCACTACATTCGATGAAAGCAGGGGGCATCAATGACAAAGGGATGGGAGAGCGAGCGGCTGGCCGTCAGGCAGTTCTGGACTGACCTGGACCACCGGCCCTCCCTTCCGGAGGCTTCTCCCCAGGAGCTGGAGGAGCACGCGAGGCAGGTCGCTCGCGTTCAAGACGCCCTGTCGATGATCGCCGGAATGCCGCCATCCAAGCGGCCCTCCGTGGGGCGGTGGGACGACGTTCTCCATCCCCTATGGCGGCGCCTCTTCGCCAAGGGCGACGATGTGGACCGCTACATCCTGGCGGACCTCTGGTGCCCCGTCCTTCAGCAGGCTGGCGAGGCGGAGCGATACATCCGAAGCTGTACCGCCGTAGCGGCCTCTGCCAGGAATTTCTACCTCTTCGACGAGGCGCTCGACTATTGCCTGCGGGCACGTCAGGCCGCGGGCCCCGAATCCTCGGCCGCCCTCGCCAACTGCATCAACACCGAGGGAATGACGCACCTCTGCAGGAAGGACTACGACTCCGCCGAGTCGTCGTACCGTGAGGCGCTGGCGCTGGCCGATGGCCTCTCGGATGGCGAACTGCGCCGCTGGACGGGCCTGTCCAAA
>JAJYCJ010000100.1 GCA_021778515.1 Acidobacteriota bacterium | reverse complement strand
AGCTGGAGGCGCTCCAGAAGCAGTTCACGGGCGGCACTACCCTGCGCATCTGCCCCCGCGACATGCGCATCGTCTTTGACCCCAACCACCAGATCGCCATGGGGAAGCTGGGGACCTGTTATACGGGTGCTTTCTCGTGGCAGTCACCGGATGGCAGCCTGACCTCCGATGCCGCGGTGCTGGTGACTCCCGACTGGCACGAGCTGTGGCTGCCTCTCGGCCAGGAGGTTGTGACCCCCGGAAGCCTGGACCATCCCCTTCACCTGGTGGGAAAGGGGTGGACCCTGGACCTGGGCCCAGGATGGACGCTCCGCCAGGAGGGCGGCGCCATCATCGCCGATCCTCCCTCCCTGAAGAGCTCGTAGCCTCTTCGTTGGGTCCGAACACATCACGAGACGAGAGTGCCTCTTGCCCCTGGGGATGCGAGTCCTGCGGGCCGGGCCGCCGTCGGGCCACGGCTGCCACGGCGTGCAGGCGCGCGATCGTGGGAGGATCCCCCGGAACGCGCTTGGGGGACCTCCGAGGAGGTCCCCCTGCATCGCGGTGGCCTTCGCTGACGCGGCCGGTCCCCAGGGAGAGAGGGGTGGGGCCTTGACCCGCGCCACGAAAGCCACCTCAGCCGAACCGGCGGGGAACCCCACCAGAACCCCGGCTCTCTCCGGCCGCCGCCCGAAGGCGATGAGATCAGCTTAGGGTGCGCACGGGCCGTTGTCATCAGTCTGGAGTATGAGTCCGGCACTCATACTTTCGGTTGAGTCCGGCCACCCTTCGGGGACCTGTCGCTCAGGCTCAAAACATAGCTGTAGTGGGAGTTCCAGCCCGTCTCTGGAGCCATCCTCGAGCCCAAATCCCGCGATTGGACATGGCCGAAGCTCCGAAAGGCCCATGGGAAGTCGCTTTTGCCCAAGCCGGTCTTCACCCATAAGGAATTTGGGTAGCCTCCGACCCCGGACTTGATCCACGGGAGGAAGCCCCAAGGGCGGGGTGGGGCCCCGGAGGGCAACGCGACGATTCGTCAGGCTTTGCCTGCGAATCGGAGAGAGAAGCCCTTGGCCCTCCCCGTCCAAGAGACAATGTCTCCCCCCCGTGAACCTGAACCATAGCCGAAGCCACCCGCATTTCAATCGCGGAATTTGGGTTGAGGTGGAGCCTGCCCACCCGCCGCGCCCCTTCCGGCGGAGCCGGCGGCACCCCGGAGGGACGCCGCGCCAGAGCCATCCAAAAGGCCTGCTCACCCGGGCCCATCGGCGCCGGGATGCGCTCTCCTGCGCCTCGGTCCGGAAGGCAAGGCCCCCCGGTGCGAACCGAACCCGGTTTCGACGGCCAAATCTTTGGCTCGGCTCCATGGGGCAAGACGAAAAGGCCCCGCGGCGCGAACGCCGCGAGGCCGGCCAAAGCTGTGATAGGCGAAGGCGAGCTACTTGCCGTGCTTCTCGAAGTACTCGAGGGAGCCCTTCACGTCGCCCTTCATGGTCTCGCCGCCGGGCTTCCAGTTGGCCGGGCAGACCTCGCCCGTCTTCTTGACGGTCTGAATGGCCTGAAGCGTGCGCAGGGTCTCCTCCACGTTGCGCCCCACGCCCAGGTGGTTGACGGTGGCGTGCTGGACGACGCCCTCCTCGTCGATCACGAAAAGGCCCCGCAGGGCGACGCCCGCGGGTTCGAGCAGCACGCCGTAGTCCCGCGCCAGGCTCTTGTTCAGATCGGAGAGGTGCGGGAAGGGCACGGCTCCGAGGCCGCCCTGTTTGCGAGGCGTCTTCTGCCAGGCCAGGTGGACGAACTTGCTGTCTACCGACGCGGCCAGCACCTCGGCCCCGAGCTTCTTGAACTCCTCGTAGCGGTCCGCAAAGGCCGTGATCTCCGTGGGACAGACGAAGGTGTAGTCGAGCGGGTAGAAGAAGAGGACCACGTACCTGCCCTTGAAATCGGAGAGCTTCACCTGGGCGAAATCGTCGTTGACCACCGCATCCAGCGTAAATTCGGGCGCTTTTTGTCCAACTAGACTCATGCCATTTTCTCCTTGTTGCCGTTGCGACCTTGGGTACACTCGGGGACCACCCCCACTGCACTCGGAGCAAGCGGTGTGCCAGGGTCACGAGCCCGCGACCGCTAACTTTCCGCCCTCTCTGCGTTGCGGCCATGAAACCAGGATGCGGCGAAGTTGCACTCGGGAACCCGAGGAGGCAACGGGCGCGGGCCTCCTTTCCCCCGCTGAAACGCGCTCGCCTTGCCTGACCCCCGGTACTTTGTCACAAGGGGAGAATACCCGGAGCCCGGTGTGCTGTCCCTTTCGAACGGGATTACCATTGAAGCCTGTGAAAGACAGCACACGGAGGGGTGCGGGGAGGAAGCCTCCCCGCTCCTTCGGGGTAACGGCCCGCCGCAGGCGGGCACCCTAGGGGCGGAGCCCCTTGGGAAGTGTTGTGTCCCGGGAAGAAGCCATGGTAAACACGATCCTGGGACACAGCACTGGGACGGGGCCGTTGGTATGTGTCTTGCTCACTTTTCGCGGATGGAGGTCGTCATGCGGACGCTGTTGACCGTCAAGAGCCACTTCTCGGCCGCCCACAGACTCTACCGGCCCGAGTGGTCCCTCGCACGCAACCGCGAGATCTTCGGCCTCTGCTCCAATCTCAACGGGCACGGACACAACTACCTGCTGGAGGTGACGGTGGAGGGGCCCGTGGACCCGGAGACGGGAATGATCATCGACATGAAAGAGCTGAAGGCCCTGATCGAGAGGGAGATCATCGAACGCGTGGACCACAAGAACCTCAACATGGACGTCCCCTTTCTGGAGGGGGTCATCCCCACGGCCGAGAATCTGGCCGTGGCCTTTTGGGAGGTCTTGGACCCCAAGATTTCCGCCGGGAGACTCTATGAAATCCGACTTCAAGAAACCGATCGCAACACGGCCATCGTTCGCCGCTGAGGATGCCGCGGCGCCACACCGATCGCTCGGGGCCGCCGCCCTCTCCCTGGCGGGGGGGCTGCCCCTCCAGGAGGGGTACACAGACCGCATGGAGGCCCTCAGCCGGGCCATGCTCGAGGAGCTGGGTGAGGACCCCTCCAGAGAGGGGCTGGTTCAGACCCCCAAGCGCGTGGCCAAGGCCATGCGCTTCCTGACCTCGGGCTACGACGCCGACCTGGCCGATATCGTCAACGGCGCCGTGTTCGACGCTGAGGACTACCGCGAGCTGGTGCTGGTGCGGGACGTGGAGTTCTACTCGCTCTGCGAGCACCACCTGCTCCCCTTCTTCGGCAAGGTCTCCGTGGCCTACCTCCCGGGGGAGAAAATCATCGGCCTCTCCAAGATCCCCCGGCTGGTGGACGTCTTCGCCCGCCGCCTCCAGGTGCAGGAGCGGTTCACCAAGCAGATCGCCGACAGCCTGGAGGAGATCATCAGCCCCAGGGGCGTGGCCGTCCTGGCCACGGGCTTCCACCTCTGCATGGCCATGAGGGGCGTCGAGAAGCAGGCCAGCCAGACCACCACCACCGCCTTCACGGGGGACTTCCAGCGCGACGAGCGGCGCCGCAAGGAGTTCCTCAGCCTCCTCAAGACCAGGCAGAAGGAACCCCTGGGGTTCTAGGCTCCTGGGATCGGGCATTTCGGGAGGGTGGGGAGAGAAGACTCACCACCAAGACACCAAGACACCAAGGCACCAAGGTACCAAGACAGATGGAGCGGGAAGAAGCAAGGTCAGTTTCCCTGTCTCCCTGTCTCCATCTCTTCAAGATGCCAGCGGCGTGACGCTGAGGGCCGGCTTCGGGGGCGGCTGGCGGTGCCTGGGCCTGGGCTGGGTGGGAACCTTCTCCTGCCGCTCCTGGAGCAGCTTCTTCACCGCCTCCAGGCTCTCGCGGGCCATGGCCTTCTCCAGGCCCAAGACCTCGGAGGGCGCCGGGAAGTTCGCGGCCCACCGCTGCACCGCCTCACCTTCCTGCCGGAAGTTCAGGGCCTCCGTGCCGACCAGACCAGCCAGCAGCCCCGTCTTGGGATTGGAGAGCGCGTCCACGGAGAGGTAGTTCTTCAGCTCCCCTCTCTCATCCGGGTAGAGCACGTCGCCCACGTCTGCGAAGGCCTCGTTGAGGGAGGCCGCCTCGGGCGAGACGCCCAACTCGGACGGCACGCCCCCCGCCGCCACCCAGAGGGGGACCGCCACGCCGGTGACCGGCTGGCCCAGGATCACCCACGCCGTAGCCAGCCGGGGGTCCTGTCCCGGCCGGACCCCCTCGAAGACCACGGCGGCCGAGGTGATGGCGCGGTCGATGCTGTCGCCCACGTAGGCCCACTCCGGGGCCCCGCGCCTGTGCTTCTCGGCGGGGAAGGAGTCCAGCCGCACGTTGGCCGTGTCCCGGGCCACCGTCGCGAGCAGCGACTGGGCGTCGAGCTTCTTCTCCCTCTCCAGGTCGCCCAGCAGGCTCACCGCCCTGTCGTGACGGAGGAAGCCCGTGCCCGATTCGGGGTCGCCCGACTCGCTGTAGTTGGTCCGGACCAGGAAGTTCTGGGGCGCGATGGCCGGGTCGTCGGCGTTGTAGCGCTTGTAGCTCGTCTTGCCCGTCTCGAAGTAGGCGGCGCCGCCCTTGGCGTCGATCACGCCGAAATTGGCCGAGACGTCCCGGCCGCCCGGGTTGGTCTTCTCCAGGAGCGCCTGGAAGTCCTGCACCGTGGCGCAGGATTGGAGGGCCAGCTTCATGAAGGCGCCCTCGCCGTTGGTCTCATCCTTGCCCAGGTTGTAGGAGGCCGAGTTCATGATGGCGAAGCCCTGCGAGTTGATCCCCGCCCAGATCTGCATGCCCGCCGCGTCCCCCGTGTCCACCAGCCCGACGTAGGGATACCGCCCGTCGTCGCAGTAGACCACCTGGTTGTGCCGGTCGTCCGAGTCGCGATTCTTCCAGAGAAGGGGCCGGCCGTTGGCCGTGGCGGCGCCCGTGACGACCGCGGTAGTGCAGGCCGAAGGCGCGGGCCCCGAGGCCAGGATGCCAAAGGCGGTCAGGAGAAAGCCCCATCGGAACAGGGCGAGCCGGGGGAAGCGGGTATGACGGCGCATGGTCTCCTCCCAAATGGAGGGCCATTCTAAGCCCGCACGCGGCGCCGGGCCAAATGCGCGCCTTCTCCCCCCATCGCACGACACCCCACCCCAGCCGGGCTGGCGGCGGATCGCTCTTGGGGATATCCTTCGCGGAGAGTCCGCGCGGCCTTGCCTCACGGGCTGGCCACGGGGGCCACGCCACGCGGCCGCTCATCGGAAGGAGGAATGCGCATCGTGCTGAAAGCCATCCTGCTGGATCTGGACGGAACCCTCCTCGGCAACAGCATGGAGGTCTTCGTCCCGGCCTACCTGGAGGCGCTCGGAGGCTTCCTCTCTAACCACGTCCCGCCCCGGCGCCTGGTCAACGAGCTGCTGAACGCCACGCGCATCATGGCCGCCAACGATGGCGCGGGGCCCACCAACGAGGAGGTTTTCGCCTCCGCCTTCTACCCCGCCGTCGGCCGGGAACGCGCCCAGCTCGAACCCGTCATCCGGCGCTTCTACGCCGAGGAGTTCCCCAAGCTCCGCCCCCTCACCCGCCCCGTGCCCGAGGCCCCTCGGCTCGTGGAGTGGGCCTTTGGCCGGGGCCTCCAGGTGGCCGTCGCCACCAACCCGCTCTTTCCGCGCACCGCCATCGAACAGCGGCTCGAGTGGGCCGGCGTGGGCGTCCAGGAGTTTCCCTACGCCCTCGTCACCACCTACGAGGCCATGCACGCCTGCAAACCGCACCCGGCCTATTACGCGGAGATTTTCAGCCTTCTCGGCCGGGCGCCCGAGGAGTGCCTCATGGCCGGCGACGACTGGGGAGCCGACATCCTGCCCTCCACCCGCCTGGGATGCCGTGCCTGGTGGGTTGCCAATCCCGCAGTGCGGCCGCCCGCCACCTTGCCAAGGCTCATGGGCCAGGGGCGCCTTTCGGCCCTTCTCGACCGCCTCCTCGCGGCCGAGTCCGGCCCCTACTAAATCCACGACCTCATCTCAGCCGCCCCGCCGGCACCTCGCCTCTCCTCAGGCATTGGCACGCATTCATCGGGGATATACACTATCCTCAGAGTGATCCACTGCTTGTGCGCCACGCCCTGGACGAGAGGGGGGCTATCTCGTCTGTCATTCGTTCTCTGCCTTCGACCTCGTGAAGGCGCAAGAGCGAGAAGGGACTTGAATTCGGGGAGGGGATGCCATGAGCCAAGCGACGGGGGCGCGGCTGGGGCCTTACGAGGTCCTCTCCGCCATCGGTGCCGGCGGGATGGGGGAGGTGTACAAAGCCCGGGATACGCGCCTGGGGCGCGAGGTGGCGGTGAAGGTTCTGCCACCGGAGTTTGCGCAGGACCCCGAGCGCCTGCGGCGATTCGAGCAGGAAGCCCGCGCGGCGGCGGCTCTGGACCACCCCAACATCCTCGTCCTCTACGACATCGGTTCGACTGTTCTGTCATTGCGAGGGACTGCAGGCCAAGCCTGCCCCGAGGAGGCGCGAAGCGGCGACGTGGGGGAAGCAATCTCGTCTCCTCCGCCGGGACTGCCGCGGCCGCTTCGCGGCCTCGCAGTGACGGGAGGGGAGGGCGAGGCGGTCCACTACATCGTCACCGAACTCCTTGAAGGTGAGAGCCTGCGCCAGCGCCTGCGCGGCGGTCCCCTGCCCCCGGCCAAGGCCGTGGAGTTCGGCATCCAGATCGCCCAGGGACTGGCGGCCGCGCATGAGAAGGGCATCGTCCACCGCGACCTCAAGCCCGAGAACCTCTTCGTCACGAAGGATGGCCGCGTCAAGATCCTCGACTTCGGCCTGGCCAGATTGAGGCAGCAGGAGGCCTCAACACCGGAAGGTCAATCGGAGGCTGCCACCGCCGATAGCCCCACGCGGGAAGGCCGGATCCTCGGCACCCCAGGCTACATGGCCCCGAGCAGGTGCGGGGCAAGCCCGTCGACGCGCGAACCGACATCTTCGCCTTCGGGGTCGTGCTCTACGAGATGCTCGCGGGGAAGCGCGCCTTCGCGGGCGGCACGGCCGCCGACACCCAATCGGCCATCCTGTCGAAGGATCCGGACCCGCTGCCTCCCGTCACGCCTCAATCGCTCGACCGCGTGGTGAGGCGGTGCCTGGAGAAGCAGCCCGAGGATTGATACTCCTCGGCCCACGACCTGGCCTTCGCGCTGCTCATCCGCACCCTCGGCGCCGCCCGCTCCCGGGGAAAGCTGCCCGGGTATCTCGAAAAGCCCATGGACGACCTGCTTGCCCAGATCGAATCCCGGGGCGCATGGAGATAAGGGCGCTTCAAAGCCAGTCTCGGAGACGGAGTCTTGCACCCACCGGGCGGCTGCCAGCGGGAGGCTGAAGGCCCCCCGCAGGCGGCGCGCCGCCTCTTTGTGCTAGTGTGGGGGCAAGGAGAACCGGCCATGGATGATCAGGAGAGGGCCGATCCTGGGCGCGGGGGCCGCTCGGCCTGCGAGTTCGACGCCGACGCGCTGAGGCTCAGGCTCGATACGACCATTCCGGGCACCCCCTCGGCGATCCCGCCGGTGGTGGAGCGCATCATGAAGGTGGTGGAGGAGCTGGGCTGCGCGCGCGACCAGGAGTACGAGATCCGCCTCGCCCTCTCCGAGGCCCTGGCCAACGCCGTCCTGCACGGCTGCCACGGCGACCCGAACCAGTGCGTCCAGATCGGCGTTGAGTGCGATCCGGAGAGGGGCATGCTCATCGTCGTCCGTGACCCCGGCGCCGGCTTCGACCCGAGCCAGATACCCAGCCCCGTCGTGGGCGAACAGCTCTTCCGCGACCGCGGCCGGGGCATCTTCCTGATCAACCAGCTCATGCGCGAGGTCTCCTTCAACCGCCGCGGCACCGAGATCCGCATGCGCCCCCGCACCGGCGGAGACGCCGGCGGCGGGGAGTGGTGAGAGGCGAGAGCGGGCTTTCCCGTTGCCATACCGACCTAAAATCCGCTATACATTAGGGGTGAGGAGGCGCCTTTGAGCCTTTCGCTGGCGGCCCGCGAGCAGGAGGGGAGGATCGCCCTGGTGGGACTCGACCGGGAGGGGCTGGTTTCCCTCTGCGCCGGCCTGGGCCTCAAGCCCTTCCAGATCTCCGAGATCTACCGCTGGATCTACGGCCGGCGGGTGCTCGATCCCCTCGCCTGGACCCACCTCCCCAAGGAGGCCCGCGCCGCCCTGGCCGCCCGGGCCAGCGCGGAGCTGCCCGAGGTGGCGGGCGAGCAGGTCTCCTCCGACGGCACGCGGAAGTTCCTGCTGAGCCTTTCTGACGGGCAGGCCATCGAAGCCGTCTTCATCCCCGACGGGAACCGGAGGACCGTCTGCGTCAGCTCGCAGGTCGGTTGCGCCGTGGGATGCGCCTTCTGCCTCACGGCCCGCATGGGCTTCCGGCGGAACCTCACCCCCGGCGAGATTCTCGGGCAGTTCTTCGTCCTCGAGGAGCGCACCGACATCCGGGAGGTGGGATACAACGTCGTCTTCATGGGCATGGGCGAGCCCATGGCCAACCGGGCCAACCTGGAGGCGGCCCTCGCCATCCTCGAGGACGAGGAGGGGCTGGCCATCTCCTGGCGGCGCATCACCGTCTCCACCTCGGGCCTCGCCGACCAGATGGAGGCCTTCGCCAAGAGCGCCGTCTGCCCGAGGCTCTCCCTCTCCCTCAACGCTCCGACGGACGAACTGCGCACCCGCCTCATGCCGGTCAACGCCAAATACGACCTTAAGCGCCTGCGGTCCGTCCTGCAGAACCTCTCGCGGCGCGACCGGGAGCGGATCTCCCTGGAGTACATCCTCCTGGGCGGGGTGAACGACGGGGCCAAGGACGCCCAGGCCGTGGCCAGATTCGCGAAGGGGCTGAAGGTGAAGGTCAACCTGATCCGGTTCAACTCGGCCGAAGGCCTCCCCTTCGTGCCCTCGGACGGGGAGAGCACCCGCTCATTCCAGGCGGTGCTCCTGCGCCACGACGTGCCCACGAGCATCCGCCAGAGCCGCGGGCAGGACATACTGGCGGCCTGCGGCCAGCTCGCCCGAAACAACTGGCCGGGAGGCGGAGCATGAGGCGCCCGACGCCCCTCCTGCTGCTCTGCGCCGCTCTGCTGGGCGCGGTCCTGCCGGCTTCCGCCCAGATCCGCGTGGAGCGCGACAGCAACGGGCAGATCGTCATCACCAACCGCGGTTCGGCCTCGGCGGAGGCCCTTCGCGGCTCCCCCTCACGCTCGGCGCCGCTGCCTCCCATCAGCAGCCGGGAGCGCGGTGAGATCAGGACCAAGCTGGAGAGGGCCTGCCACACCGAGGGGCTGGACTACAACCTCGTGGCCTCGCTCGTGCGGGCCGAGTCGGACTTCCGGCCCAACGTCCTCTCCAAGAAGGGGGCCGTGGGCCTCATGCAGCTCATGCCCGCGACGGCCAAGCGGTTCGGCGTGAGCAACCCCTGGGATCTGGACCAGAACATCAAGGGCGGAACGGCTTACCTGGCCTACCTCAAGGGGCTCTTCGGCGACAACGTGCCCCTCATGCTGGCGGCCTACAATTCGGGCGAGAACTCCGTCCAGCAGTACGGCATGAAGATCCCCCCCTACGCCGAGACGGTCCGCTACGTCTTCCAGATCCTCGCCGACTATGGCCAGCCGCACTTGGTGGCGGAGGCCAAGACCCTTCTGGCCTCGCCCGGAGACTACGACCGCTACTACCTGGCCCGGCGCTTCCAGAAGCCCGTCCTGCGTGTCCTCTACATGTACATCGACGCCCAGGGGATCAGGCACATCGACGACGCCCCGCCCTCCGGCGTCGATGCCACGCCGATCGTGTTCAAGGATGAGGGGTGAGGGGTCACGGCCCTCCGATATCCATCAAGCGCTCCTTGCAGTAGCTTGCCTTCCGGAGCGAAGCGGAGGAAGGCGCGGCCGTGACCCTGCCGTGGTTCCGAGCCGGCAAGGCGGTCTATTTTGGACCGGCATGAGGGATGAAGGATGGACGAGCCGCAATCCCCGATCCCGGGTCCCCGATCACCCGTTTCAGCCTTCCCTTTCCTTCCGAACGCCGCCGACCCCATCCACTGGGTCTCGAAGGAGCTGAAGGCGCGATTCGGCGGCCGCGTCCGCAAGGCCAGCCTGGATACCGGGGCCTCCTGCCCCAACCGTGACGGCACGCTCGGCGTGGGGGGCTGTGCCTACTGCGATCCCAGCGGGAGCGGCCCTGGCGATCTCGTCCCGGCCGAACCCTGGGCGGAGAGGTTGAGCAGGCTGGCCGCCCGCGGCCTCGGCCGCGGCGACCGGGGCGTCATCGCCTACTTCCAGGCCTACACCGCCACCCACGGCGTGGCGGCCGAAAAGCTGGAGGCCATGCTCGGGGCGGCCTTCGCGGTGCCGGGGGTGGTCGGCCTCGCCCTGGGCGCCCGGCCCGACTGCCTTCCGGCGGAGCTCCTGGCCGTTCTCGAACGGTGGGCGAGGGCGCGCCTGCTCTGGGTGGAACTGGGCATGCAGAGCCGCCACGACGCCACGCTTCGGGCGCTGAACCGGGGCCACGACCACGCCTGCACCGTGGCCGCCGCCGAGGCCCTGCGGGCGCGCCGTGTCCCGGTGGTCCTCCACCTCATCCTGGGCCTTCCGGGCGAGACCGAAGACGCCATTCGGGGGTCCCTGGCCGAGGCCGCGCGGCTGAGGCCCTGGGGGGTGAAGCTGCACCCCCTGCACGCGGTCAGGGGGTCGGCGCTGGAGGGGCCGTGGAGGGCCGGCGGGCTTCCTCTTCTCTCCAGGGAGGCCTACGCCGGCCTGGCCGCCGACGCCATCGAGGCGCTGCCGCCCGAGGTGACCGTCCACCGCCTCACGGGCGAACGGCCCGGGGGTCTCCTGCTGGCTCCCGACTGGTGCGCCGATAAGCGGGCCACTCTCGGTGCGATCCGGAAGGAGCTGGCCCGGAGGCGGAGCTGGCAGGGCCGCCGCGCTGGCGCCTGACCCGCGGGCCGCACCCCAATCTGTAATCCCAAATTCCGCGATTGAAATGCTGGTGGCTTCGGCTATGGTTCCGGTTCACGGGGGGGAGACATTGTCTCTTGGACGGGGAGGGCCATTCCCTCCCCGCCCCACGGGCAAAGCCCGCTGGGGCCCCAC
>JAJYCJ010000099.1 GCA_021778515.1 Acidobacteriota bacterium | reverse complement strand
GTGCGCGGTGCGGGCCTGGCTGTCGGCGGCGATGAGGTCCTCCCGCAGGCGCTTGACCCGGTAGCGCATGGCCTCGCAGAGCTGGTGCGCCTGGGCCTCCTGCGAGCGCGCCGCCTCCAGGTCTCTCTGGAGCGCCGCTCGCCGCTTCGAGCCGGCCAGAACGGCCGGGAGGGGCGCCAGGAGGAACAGCGCCACGGTGGCCGCCGCGACCGGAAGGCCTCCGGGCAGGAGCCAGCGCGCGACCGACCACAAAGCCGCCGCGCAGAGGCCCCAGAGAAGCGCCGCGGGAAGCGAGCGGAACGAAGCGGGGACGGAGGGATCGGACGTAGCGGCCTCCTCTTCGCCGAGGTCCCCCCTCCGCGTCTAGTCGGCTGTCGCCACTCTACACCACGTCGCGGGAGGACAGAAGCGGGAGGATCGAGGGAGCGCCGCATCCCATCGGAGGCCAGGGAATGCGCCATTCTTACGGTGATGCGGCGAACCCCTGCGAACCGAGGAACACCGCGGCGCCGATGGGGCACCGGCGGAAGCGTCAACCCATGAGGCTGGAGCCCCCGCGCGGCCCCGGAATCGTCCGGCGCCCCGCGGGACTCTCGGTCCTAGTCCTGCTGTTCGGTCTGGTCCGGCTGCGAAGTGCCGGCCTTTTGCTGCCAGGCTTTGCCCCAGTTGCTGCGGCCCGCCAGCCCGTCCCTGTGGGTCTGGTAGATGTCTTCGCGGACCCCGCTGGTGTCGGGCAGGGAAGCGGAGCCGCCCTCCTCGGCGAACCGGCTGGATCGGATGAAGGTGAAGCTGCCTTTCCGGGGGGAGCCGGCCGGGATATCCTGCGGGCGCCCGCCGTTCCGCTTGCGCTCCCTGCCGTCGCGGCCGTTGCCGCGCCGCTCCTGGCCTTTCCCATCGGCCGGGCCCGCCTTCGGCTGGGCTCCGCCCTGCGGGCGGGATTGTCTTCGCCCATCCTGCCCTTGAGGCGGTGGGGCCTGGCGGCGCCCGCCCTGGAAGGGACGACCGCCGCCGCTGGCGTGGCGGCCGTTGTGCTTGCCGGCGCCGGCCGGCTTCGCCGCGCGGGCCGGCTGGGGGGCCCGATTGCCGTCGATCTCACGGGGAGATCCCTGGCTTTCGGGGACGAGCCGGTTTCCATCCACCTCGCGAGGAGCCCTGTCGGGCTTCCCGCCCTTGACCGGCCTGCCCGGCCTCTGGGAGGAGGGCCGGCGGCTCCCGGCGGGGCTCTTCCCCTGGGTCTCCTGCCCTGAGCGCCGCTGCAGCTTGGCCTTGGCGCGCGCCCGCTCCTCTGCCTTCCGGGCGCGGATGACCGCGATCCTCTCCGCGAGGGGCACCTCGAACCGCTCCTCCGCCTTCCTCGCGTAGTCAAAGCCCTCCACCGTCTGCCGGGGCAGCTTCTTGCCCAAGTGCCGCTCGATCTCGCGGAACTCCGCCTCCTCCTGCGGTGAGACCAGCGTGTAGGCGTCGCCGGTGGCATCGGCGCGCGCCGTCCGGCCCACGCGGTGGATGTAATCCTCGGGGAGGTTGGGAACGTCGAAATTCACCACCAGCCCCAGGGCCTGAACGTCGATCCCGCGGGCGGCGATGTCCGTCGCCACCAGGACCTTGTACCTGCCGGCCTTGAAGCCGGCCAGGGCCTCGGTCCTCTGGGCCTGGCTGCGGCTGCCGTGGATGCGGGCGCAGGAGACCCCGCGCTTCTCCAGGAAGTCCGCCAGGCGGTTGGCGCGGTGCTTGGTTCGGGTGAAGGCCAGGACGCTGCTCGCCTCCGGGCGCTTGAGCAGCTCCAGGAGGAGGTGGGACTTGAGCTCGTGGGGCACGGGGTAGGCGGCGTGGGTGATTCCCTCCGCCGGGGCCGATTTCCGCTCCACGTTCAGCGCCACGGGGTTGTCGAGCATCTCGCGGGCCAGCTCGACGATCGGCAGGGGCAGGGTGGCCGAGCACAGTATGGTCTGGCGCCCGGCGGGAAGCTGCTTGAGCACGCGCCGGACGTCGGGGAGGAATCCCATGTCCAGCATGCGGTCGGCCTCATCCAACACCAGGAACTCCAGGGAGTCCAACCGCGCGTAGGGGTACTGGAAGTGATCCAGGAGTCGGCCGGGCGTGGCGATGATCACGTCCACGCCGCGCTTGAAGGCCGCGACCTGCGGCTCCATGCCCACCCCGCCGTAGACGGCGGCGCCCTTGATCTGGGTGTGGGCCGCCAGGGCCTTCAGGTGCTCGGCGATCTGGGCCGCCAGCTCCCGCGTGGGAGCCAGGACGAGCGCCCGGGTCTTGCCCCTGGGCTTCTCCATGAGCTTGTGGAGGATGGGCAGCACGAAGGCGGCGGTCTTGCCGCTCCCGGTGGCGGCCGCGGCGAGCACGTCGCGGCCCTCCATGAGGGGCGGGATGGCCATCTCCTGGATGGGGGTCGGGACCTCGAATCCCTGGTCCTCCACGGCCTTCAGCAGCTTCGGGTTCAATTCGAACGATGAAAATTGCATGGGTATCCTTTTTTTCTGGAGCCAGGCCCGGCCTACGCCGGCGCCGCTGGTCCGTCTGTCAATTCCGGCTTGTGTCAGTGAGGAAAACGGTGGGATCGCCGGTGAGTCCGCCGTTTGTGCCCCCGTCCCTGCCTGGGTCCGCCGGGCTTCTCTCGGAGAAGGCCCGTCCCATCAAGGCCGCTGGGGCGACGAAGGAGCCCTTATCGCACACTTTCGGCGGTAATGCAAGTCCAGCGCCCATTCCGCGGCTGGATGCGGCCGTGAGAGGCGCGAAGGGAATCCCCCGGCGGGATTTCTGCCGTCCGCCGGAGAGCGTTGGTGGGCCGCCGAACGGCCCCCGGGGCGCCGGTTGGCGCTCGGCTCTTCTTGCCGCGACGGCGTGTCTGCCCTACCTTTACCCCAGCAACAGGCTCTCAGAGCGCTTGCCTATCGGCCCATGCTCCTGCGCAGGCCGACGGGCGAGCGTGGGTACGGTTCTGTGCGCGCCCGGGATCGGGGGTGTCCCCGGAAGGGAGGGCAGGCGAAGGGGCCGGAGTCTCGGGTCCGGAGAGCGGTGCCCGTGTCGATCCGGCGCGAGGAACGCCCTCGCTCCGGATGCGGGTAGGGACCCGGCTGAGGCTGGCGGAAGGGGCCTCGCCGGAAGGGTTTGCGGGGAGGGCCGGCCGCCGCGCGGTCAGGGTTGGCCGCCTTCGCGACGGATGGGCGCTCCCCCGCGGATGCGGGACGACCTGGGCAGGGACTCTGCTCCAGGATCGCCTTCCCGAAGCCGCGCCGCAAAGGGAGGGGGACTACCGTGTGGCGATGGATCAAGCGTGTGGCGTGGACCCTGGCGGTTGTCGGGGCGGGCCTTCCGTGCTTCGGCGCGGGGGTCATGCCGAGGTCGTTGAGCGAGCGAGTGGTGGTGAAGCCTGGCGGCAGCGCCGACCTGACGCGAATGGAATCGGTGCCGCAGACGGAGCTGGCCAAGATCTACGAGGAGCACGCGGAGGCCCTCGGAAGGGATGCCGCCGTGAAGAGGAACTTCCTCGACCAGGTGGGCAAGGGCCTCTATCTGACCTACGGGATCAAACCGCGCCTTGCGGTGGATGGCCAGGACGTCTCGGGCGGCCCCTTCACCCGCAAGATGAGCGGAGGCCTCTCGCGCCTCGCGAAGCTCGACCCGAAAGACAAGGAGATCCGGGAGATTCCCGTCAAGCAGTTCCCGGACGAGAGGCGCATGCTCCAGTACTTCGAATACCTGCTGGACGACGCCTTCTTCGAGAGCGCCTTCGTGAACTCGGTCAAGGGGGGCCAGGCCATCGCGTCCGACATCACCACCACCTTCGTCCTGCCCAAGGGCGCCGCTCTGGAGAACCAGAAGGAGCTGGACGGGGCCAAGTGGACCGTGGACTTCGGCGGGGGCAGCACCATGAAGGCCTCGCTGAAGGTGGATGCCGGGATCCCATCGGTGACCCTCGTGCAGACGATCACGATCACCAACGGGAAGCCCACCGGCCTTCTGGGCAAGAACAACGCCGGCCTCTTCGAGAGGCTGCGCCAATACGCCTCCTTCACGATCCGCTACCGGGAGGCGGGTGGCCAGGCCGACGCGGTGCCCGGCGCACAGCCCCCGGAGGGGGAGGAGATGGCCCAGGGCGACGGCCTGGACTACTCGGCCTCCTGGAGCTACAGCGTCAGTCAGCCCATCTCGGAGACCTTCACCTACTCGGTACTCTCGGTGAAGCCCACCCTGACGCTGGGCATGGAGTTCAAGCCCGAGCTGCTGTGGGAGCACGAGTGGAAGAGGGTGAGCTGGTGGAAGTGGGAGTGGCGCCTGAAGCGCTTTCAGACCAAGATCACGCTCAGCCCGAGCGTGGGCGCCTCGGTGGAGGCCAGCGCCAGCGCCACCGTGAGCCACGAGTGGGAGAGGAACATCATCACGAAAGGGACCAGCTTCACCTTCTGGGTCTCCTGCGTGCCGGTCCTGATCCGTCTGGAGGCCAACTTCAAGGTGAAGGCCCAGGCCAATCTAACGGGCGCCCTGGTGGCGGGCACCGGCGGCTCCATCACGGTCAGCACCACCCTCACCACCAAATGGGAGAACGGCTGGAGCGTCACGGCCACCAAGAGCGTCACCCCTCACTACGACGGTTTCCAGGCCAACGCCAAGATCGCGGCCATGATGAAGGCCGAGGCGCCGTTCCGGGTGAGCGCCTTCGTCTACTACGTGGCCGGGCCCTTCGGGGAGCTGAACCCGTGGGTGCAGTGCGATGCGGACGCCTCGGGCGGCACCGACACGAACGTCCACTTCAAGCTGCACGGCGGGCTGGACGTGAACGGCGGCGTGGCCATGGCCGGCTGGCTCAAGAGCGTGGTCAACCTCGGCGAATACAGCCACACCTTCTACACCTATCCCTTCAACATCTATGAAGGCTACGCGAACCTGAACTGAGGCTGGAGGGGAATCACCTGCGGGGGGCGGCGCCGCCCCGCCCCCGCGCCGGCTCCTGGGCCGCCGGCGGCTGGTGGTCGAGGGTGCGCGGAGCGGTACGGCAGCCGAACTCCCCGCGCCTCCTCGGATGATGATGGTAGACTGAAGCGCCTGGCGGGCGGTTCGTCGGGTGCCGCCGTGCGGGATGGTCTGACGTCATGCAGGAGAGCTGCCATGGCAAAGAAGAAGTGGATGGCCTCCGCCGCCGGCGCACTGCTGGCCGGAATGGTGGTCTGGGCCGCCGGGAGCGGTAAGGCCGCAACGGGCAAGATCGAGCGGAAGGACCCCATGTCGGCGTCCACCTTCGCGGGCCTGGAGCTGAGGAGCATCGGGCCCGCGTTCATGTCGGGCAGGATCGCCGACTTCGCGGTGGACCCCCGCAATCCCAAGCGCTACTTCGCGGCGGCGGCCTCAGGCGGGGTCTGGCTGACGGAGAACGACGGCACCACTTGGACGCCCGTCTTCGACGCCGAGGGCTCCTACTCCATCGGCTGCCTGGCCCTCGATCCCAACAATCCCTACACGGTCTGGGTGGGGACCGGCGAGAACAACGGCCAGCGGAGCGTGGGCTACGGGGACGGCGTCTACCGGTCGCTGGACGGCGGCCGGCACTGGGAGAACATGGGCCTCAAGAACTCCCAGCACATCGCCAGGATCCTGGTGGACCCGAAGGACTCCAGCGTGGTCTACGTGGCCGCGCAGGGCCCCCTCTGGTCGGCCGGCGGCGACCGCGGCCTCTTCAAGACCACCGACGGCGGCAAGAGCTGGAAGGCCGTGCTGACGATCAGCGAGAACACCGGCGTGACGGACGTGGCCATGGACCCCCGCGATCCCGACGTGCTCTACGCGGCCTCGTACCAGCGGCGGCGGCACGTGTGGGGCATTATCGACGGGGGCCCCGAATCGGCCATCTACAAGAGCACCGACGCCGGCGCCACCTGGCGCAAGATCGTGGAGGGGTTGCCCAAGGTGGACCTGGGCCGGATCGGGCTGGCCGTATCGCCGGTGAATCCGGACGTGGTGTACGCCATCGTGGAGGCGGCGGACGGCAAGGGCGGATTCTTCCGCTCCACCGACCGGGGCGAGAGCTGGGAGCGGCGCAGCGACTATCAGGCCTCCAGCGCCATGTACTACAACAAGATTTACGCCGACCCCAAGGAGGTGGGCCGCGTCTACGCCATGGACACCTGGATGCGGGTCACGGACGACGGGGGCAAGACCTTCCGCAAGGTGGGCGAGCACTGGAAGCACGTGGACAACCACGCCCTCTGGATCGATCCCTCGGACACGGCGCACCTGCTGGCCGGGTGCGACGGCGGCGTCTACGAGACCTACGACCGGGGGGCGACATGGGCCTTCAAGGCCAACCTGCCGGTGACCCAGTTCTACCGGGTGGCCGTGGATGACGCCAGGCCTTTCTACCACGTCTACGGGGGGACCCAGGACAACAACACCGAGGGCGGCCCCTCCCGCACCATCTCCGACAGCGGCATCGTGAACTCGGACTGGTTCGTCACGGTGGGCGGCGACGGCTTCTGGTCCCAGGTGGACCCCCAGGACCCCGACACGGTGTACTCCGAGGCGCAGTACGGCGGCCTGGTCCGCTTCGACCGGAAGACGGGGCAGATGGTGGACATCCAGCCCCAGCCGGCTCCCGGCGATCCGCCCCTCCGCTGGAACTGGAACGCCCCGCTCATCATCAGCCCCCACTCGCACACCCGCCTCTACTTCGCCGCCCAGCGGGTCTTTTGCAGCGATGACGAGGGCCAGAGCTGGCGGCCCATCAGCGGCGACCTGACGCGGCAGATCGACAGGGACACCCTGCCCATGATGGGGAAGGTCTGGAGCGTGGACGCGGTGGGGCGAAACGACTCCACCTCCTTCTACGGCAACATCGTGGCGCTGGCCGAGTCCCCCCTGAAAGAGGGGCTGCTCTACGCGGGCACCGACGACGGCCTGATCCAGGTGACCGAGGACGGCGGGGCCCACTGGCGAAAGGTGGAGGGCCTCCCGGGGGTGCCCGACCGCGCCTGCGTGAGCTGCATCCTGCCCTCGCTGGCCGACGCGAACACGGTGTACGCGGCCTTCGACAACCACAAGATGGGCGACTTCAAGCCCTATCTGCTGAAGAGCTCGGACGCCGGGCGCACCTGGAGCTCCCTGGCCGGCAACCTTCCCGGGCGGGGCACGGTCTACTCCCTTGCCCAAGACCAGGTGAAGCCGGACCTCCTCTTCGCGGGGACGGAGTTCGGCCTCTTCTTCACCGTGGACGGCGGCCGCCGCTGGGTGCAGCTCAAGGGCGGCATGCCCACCATCGCGGTCTTCGACCTGGCCGTCCAGCGCCGCGAAAGCGACCTGGTGGTGGGCAGCTTCGGCCGGGGCATCTTCATCCTGGACGACTACAGCCCCCTCCGGATGGTGGACGACGCGCTCCTGGAGAGAGCCGCCGAACTGTTCCCGGTGAGGAAGAGCTGGGTCTACATCCCCTCCGAGCCCCTCGGCCTGAAGGGGAAGGCGAACCAGGGCGACTCCTACTTCACGGCGCCCAACCCCCCCTTTGGGGCGGTCTTCACCTACTACCTCAAGGATGGACTGAAGAGCCTCAAGGAGCAGCGCCAGGAGGCGGAGAAAAAGGACGCGGAGGCGAAGCGGCCCATCCCCTTCCCGAGCTGGTCCGAGCTGAGGGCGGAGGACCGGGAGAGGCCGCCGCAGATCATCCTCACCGTCAGGGACCCGCAAGGCGGCGTGGTGAGACGCGTGGAGGGGCCCGTCACGAGCGGCTTCCACCGCGTGGCCTGGGACCTTCGCTACCCGCCGCCCGATCCTCCTCGCCTCCAGGAGCCGGAGGAGTTCGATCCCTGGGCATCCCAGCCCCTGGGCCCGCTGGCGGCGCCGGGGACCTACACGGTGAGCCTGGTCCAGCGCGTGAACGGGGTGGATACGCCCCTCGGTCAGCCGCAGACCTTCACCACCGTTCCGCTCGGCGCGGACGGGCTGGATCCGCAGGGCTGGGCCCGCCTCCAGGCCTTTGAGCGGAAGGTGGCCCGCCTGCAGGGGGCCGTCCTCGGAGCGGTCCAGCTCGCCAAGGAGACGGAGTCCAACCTGAGCCTGGTGCGAAAGGCCCTGGCCAGCACTCCCTCCCCCGATGCCGGGCTCGTGGAGCGGGCGCGGGATCTGGACCGTCGGTTGCACGCCATCCAGACGGCTCTCACGGGCGACGCCACCCTGGCCAAGCGGAACGAGCCCACCTCGCCCTCCATCGTGGACAGGGTGCAGGGCATCGTGTACGGCCAGTGGACGGCCACCTCGGCGCCCACGAAGACCCACGAGGAAGCCTACGCCGCCGCCTCGGAGGCCTTCGCGAAGGTGCTCCCCGAGCTTCGCACGCTCGTGGAGGTGGACCTGAAGGGGTTGCAGGAGGACATGACCAAGGCGGGCGCTCCCTGGACGCCGGGCCGCGTCCCCGCCTGGCAGCCGGAGTAGGATCGGGTCCATGGCTGTCCAAAAACAATTTCAGCTCGCACTGGTGCGTCTTGCCTTCCGGAGCGAAGCGGAGGAAGGCGCGTCCCGGCGCCGCCGGCGCACCCGTGGAGGGTGGGGGGGCCGCCTACAACGGGCAAGGCTGGGCTGGGGCTGGCGCCCGAAGGACAGCTGAGGGACTGAGGCCGGAGCGCGGCCACGCTCGCGTGGACGCGCCCGGCGAAGGCCCCAAGCGCCGCGCCAAAGGCGCGGCCCAGACCCAGCCGTGGTTTGGATCTGCCACGGCGGTCTATTGAGGACAGGCATGGATCGGGTCGGGGCGGGGCACGCGGGCCGGGGTTTCTGCCCCACCGGAGGCGGGATCACGGGGGAGCCCTGGCGGGCGATGGGGCGGGTGCCCTATAGTGCTCCTCCGGGCGCCGTTCCTTCGGCGGCCCCGTTCCGCCGCGGAGGTGCTGCCATGTCCGATTCCGATACCGACCGGCAAATCCGGGAGCTTCGCAACGTCCTCGAGGCTTTCCTGAAGAACCGCAAGCCCGAGTCCCTCTGGGCGGCCAAGGAGTTCATCCATGCCCTGGACCGGGCGAAGGCTCTTCCGGCCATCGGATGCGACGGGAACTGCCCGGCGTGCAGTTGGGGTGACGCCCAGGCCAAGGAGTGGCAGAACCACTGCCTGCTCTGGTCCCTCCAGGAGACCCTGATCGACGCGGACGCCAGGGCCAAGGGCGTTCCCGCGGCAGTCCCCAAGGTGGAGGCCCTCCTTGCCGCCCTGCGCCAGCACCTGAGGCCCAGCCGGGCCTGAGCCCGAATCGCCCTCAGGCGCCCCCGGCTTCGGTGCCCGTCGGCTGCCGCCGTGGAATTCTCTTCCTCTGCACCGGTTACTCTTACAGGAAATGTTCGAGACCCGGAGCCTCGCCCGCCGTGGCTCTGGCCGGGCCGTACGACCGACGGAGAGGAGCGCGCATGGAACGGAGGGTGAACCGACAGTGGCGGCTGGCCAGTTACCCGGAGGGCCTGCCGAGGGAGAGCACCTTCCGTTACGAGGAGGGGCCCGTGCCCGAGCCCGCCGAGGGGCAGGTGCTGATCCGCTCCCTTTACCTGTCGGTGGACCCCTACCAGAGGGGGCGCATGAGCTCCCGCAGGTCCTACGCCAAGCCCATGGAGATCGGCGACGTGATCGTCGGCGGCGTCGTGGGCCAGGTGATGCGTAGCCGACACCCCGGCTACCGGGAAGGGCAGTTCGTGGTGGGGCTTCTCGGGTGGCAGGACTACGCCCTCTCCGACGGAGAGGGGCTCCGGAGGGTGGACCTGGAGCCCGGCCTCCTGCCCGGGGCGCTGGGGGTCCTGGGCATGCCGGGACTCACGGCCTACTTCGGCCTACTGGAGGTGGGGCGGCCGAAGCCCGGCGAGACCGTGGTGGTCTCCGGGGCAGCCGGCGCCGTCGGTCTCGTCGTGGGCCAGATCGCCAAGATCAAGGGCTGCCGGGCCGTAGGCCTGAGCGGCACGGACGAGAAGGCCGCCCTGCTGAGAGAGATGGGCTTCGACGCGGCCATCAACTACAAGAGCGCGGCCGACATCCGGGAGGCGCTCGCACAGGCCTGTCCCCGGGGGGTGGACGTCTATTTCGACAACGTCGGCGGCCCCATCACCGACGCCGCCCTCACCCTCATCAACCTGAAGGCCCGGATCATCATCTGCGGGCAGATCTCCCAGTACAACGCCACCCGCCCTCCCCGAGGGCCGAGGCAGTTCCACCTCATCCTGGCCGCCCGCGCCCGCCTCCAGGGCATCCTGGTGAGCGACTGGGAGGACCGGTACGAGGAGGGGCTGGCGGCCCTCGCCGGCTGGATCAGGGAGGGCCGGCTGCGGTACCGGGAGACCGTCGCGGAGGGGTTTGAGAACGCGCCCGTAGCCTTCCTCGGCCTCTTCCACGGGCACAACGTGGGGAAGATGCTGGTGAAGGTGGCCGATCCGGCGGTGTGAGGGCCGAGGGGAGACGGCTCCGCTACCGCCGCCCCGAGAGGAGCCTCTGGGTGCGGCCCTTCCCGGGGGGCGGGCCCCGGCCTTCGGGCGAGGGAGGTGAGACCGTGAGAACCCGCTGCGCCTGGGCCGGGAGCGACCCGCGCATGATCGCCTACCACGACGAAGAGTGGGGCGTTGTGTGCCGCGAGGAGCGGCGCCTCTTCGAATTCCTGGTCCTCGAAGGAGCCCAGGCCGGGCTCTCCTGGTCCACCATCCTCAACAAGCGGGAGGGCTACCGCACGGCCTTCCGAGGGTTCGACCCCGCCGAGGTGGCGCTCTTCGGGCCGGAGGAGGTGGAGCTGCTCCTCCGCGACTCCCGCATCGTGCGCAACCGCCTCAAGGTGGACTCGGCCATCTCCAACGCGGCGCGCTTTCTCGACGTCCAACGCGAGTTCGGCGGCTTCGGGGCCTATCTCTGGGCCTTCGTGGGTGGAACGCCGGTTCAGAACGCATGGAAAGAGATGGGGCAGCTTCCCGCCAGCAGCGCCCTCTCGGACGCGCTCTCCAAGGACCTGAGACGGCGCGGCTTCCGCTTCGTCGGCACCACCATCTGCTACGCCTTCATGCAGGCCGTAGGGCTGGTGAACGATCACTTGGTGGACTGTTTTCGATACCGGGAGCTGGGTGGAACGCATGCCTGTCCGACATAGACCGCCTTACCGGCTCCGCACCACGGCTGGGCCTGGGCCGCGCCGTCGGCGCGGCGCCGGGGGCCTTCGCCGGGCGCGGCCGCGCGAGCGTGGCCGCGCTCCGGCCGCAGGTCCTCAGCCGCCCTTCGGGCGCCAGCCCCAGCCTCTCGT
>JAJYCJ010000016.1 GCA_021778515.1 Acidobacteriota bacterium | reverse complement strand
CATTTTTGCGGCTGTCCGGCGGCTCATTCCGGAGGGCGATGGCCAGCTCGAGGGTGCGGTTGGCCCTCTCCAGCTTGTCGTAGAACTGGGAGTAGGCCTGGGAGAACTCGAAGTTCTCCAGCTTGTATTTGGCCATCACCGCCGGGCGCAGGACGTTCAGGCCCGCGAAGAGCCAGCAGCGCCCCGTCTGCTCCTGGTTGGTGATCTTGCCGGCGGTGATCACGTGGGTGAAGAGCGTATCCTGCTGCCTCGCCTTCTGCAGATCCGTCACCACGGCCTGAAGGTCCGTGGCCGCCAGCGCGTTCTGGGCCGCCCGCAGGGCGGGAGTCTGGACGAGCGAACCCTGAATTTCGCCGAGGGCCTTGGCATCCAGCCCGGCCGCGGCGCTGGGCTCCTCTCCAGGACCCGGGACGTACTGGGCCATGGTCCCGGCGGAGCCCGCCAGAACGAAGGCCCCAGCCAGCATCAGCATCATAGTGCCCTTGAGTCGCATCTCCTTCCACCTCCCCGCATGCTCGCCGGAACCGCTCCGGGACAGGCCCCGAAACGGCTCCGCTTCGGTTGGTTAGGATACACCGCGCCCCGGCGTGCAACCAACCCTCCTCCGGGCATACAATGCCTCGCGGGCCCGTTGCGGCCCAAGCCAATGTGAAGGAGGCACCATGACCCGCCTGCGCCGTTGCCTGCCCACTGCCCTTCTCGCCCTCCTGGCGTTCGGGACCGCGGCCCTCGCGGCTAATGTGCCGCGGGACCTCACCGTGGAGGAGGCCCTGGCCATCGGCGCCTCCTCACCCCTTCCGAGTGACCTCCAGTGGATGCCCGACGGGGGCCGCTTCTGCTACGTCGCCCCCCACGCCTACGGCGGTGCGGCGGACCTCATGAGTTACGACATCCGATCCGGCAAGGCCTCTCCCATGCTCACCCAGGAGCAGTTTCGCGCGGCCCTCGGCCAGGAGAGCGCGCTCTCCAAGGAGAAGCTCGGCGAGGCCAAGTTCACGAGCTACCGGCTCTCGCACGCGGGTCGCTACCTGCTCCTCGAGAGCAACGAGGGCGACTTCGTCTGGGACCTGCCGGCACACGCCCTGACGCGCCTGACCCAGGCGGGGGAAGGGGCGAAGAACCTCGCCTGGTCCCCCGACGACAGCCGTCTGGCCTACACCGAGGGAGGAAGCCTCTGGGTGGTGGACCGCGCCACCGGCGCCAAGAAGATGGTGGCCGAGGGCAAGGCGCCCCTCGTGACCTGCGGGGTTCCCGACTGGCTCTACGGCGAAGAGCTGGACATGACGACGGCCCTCTGGTGGTCTCCCGACGGCTCCCACATCGCCTACCTCCGCTTCGACGAGACGGGCGTGCCCACCTACCCCATCGTGGATCAGCGGGAACTCCAGCCGGGCGTGCGGCAGCAGTTCTACCCCCGCCCCGGCGACCCCAACCCGGCCGTGAGCCTCTGGATCGTCCCGGCGGATGGCGGCAAGGCCCTTGCGATCCCCGGCGCCGAGTCGGGCCAGGGATACCTGCCGAGGGTCGCCTGGGTGCCCGGCGGGAAGACGCTCACCTACGAGCTGCTGGACCGCGGCCAGCAGAAGCTGACCCTGTACGCCGCCTCCCTGGACGGCTCCCCGTCGAGGGAGATCCTCCAGGAGAGCTCCTCCACCTGGGTGAATGTTCTGGAGGCCCCGCGCTTCCTCAAGGACGGCAGGCGGTTTCTCTGGCTGAGCGAGCGGGACGGCTTCGCTCACCTCTATCTATATGACCTCCGTAAGGGGCTGATCCGCCGGCTCACCGCTGGTCCGTGGGTGGTGGATGGCATCCTCGCGGTGGACCCCTCGGAGAAGAGGGTCTTCTTCTCCGCCAACAAGGATGAGGCCACCGGGCGCCAGGTCTGCTCGGTGAGCCTGGACGGCAGGGACCTGAGGACCGTCTCCCAGGGCCAGGGATGGCACGAAGCGACCTTCTCGCCTTCGGCCAGGGAGTACCTGGACGAGTACTCCCGGGTCGGGGTTCCCGCGGACTTGACCCTCACGGTCACCGCCACCGGGCGGCAGCATCTTGTGGCGGCCGGCCAGACGGCCTTCCTCCAGAAGTACGGTTTCGTGCAACCCGAATTCCTGACCCTGCGCGCCGAGGATGGAACCCCCCTCCACGCCGAGGTCATCAAGCCCAGGGATTACGTCCCCGGCCGGCGCTACCCGGCCGTCGTGGAGGTCTACGGAGGACCGGACTTCCAGATCGTCCAGGACCGCTTCGAGCCCCGCTGGGCCACCATCGACCAGCTCTTCTCCCAGGCCGGCTTCGTCTACTTCATGCTCGACAACCGCGGCTCCAGCCGACGCGGGACCGCCTTCGAGGGGGTGCTGCTGGACAGGATGGGCAAGACCGAGCTGGAGGACCAGCTCACCGGAGTGCGGGCATTGAAACAACTGCCGTACGTGGACCCCCAGCGGATCGGCGTCTGGGGCTGGAGCTACGGCGGCTTCATGACCCTTTACTCCCTCACCCATACGGATGCCTTCCGGTGCGGCGTCTCGGTGGCGCCGGTCACCAACTGGCTCAACTACGACACCTGCTACACGGAGCGCTACCTCAAGCTGCCCAAGGACGACGAAGCGGGGTACACGAAGAGCTCCCCGGTCCACGACGCGGCGGAGCTGCACGGCGCCCTGCTCATCGCCCAGGGGCTCGTGGACGACAACGTTCACTTCGGGAACAGCGCCCAGATGGTGAGCGCCCTCTACGCCGCGGCCAAGCCTTTCGACATGGCCTACTACCCGGGTATGGACCACTCCATCCGGGGGCCGGCCGAGAGGACCGACCTCTTCAAGCGGATCCTCGCTTTCTTCAGCCGGCACCTGGAGGAGGGCCAGAACAAGCCCTGACGGCAATGGCGGTAATCAGCGGATCGACGGCCCCGCGGACGCCCAGTGGTTCACGGGGCCGTGGCCGCCACCGAGTCCCGGTGCGGTGCGGATCGCCTCCGTGATGAAGGCTTTGGCCTCGCTCAGGGCCTCCCGCAACGGGAGCCCGCGAGCCAACAGGGCCGTCAACGCGGCCGAGAAGGTGCAGCCGGTGCCGTGGGTGTGGCGATCGGGACCGCGGGCTCCCTCCAGGGGCCACCACTCCTTCCCGTCCCAGACGAAGTCCACACAGAGCCCCGCAGGGTTGGCCGGGCTGTGCCCCCCCTTCATGACCACCACTTTGGGCCCGAGGCTCCGGATGGTCTCGGCTGCCGCCCTCAGCTCGGCCTCCGTCCGGAGGGGATGTCCGACGAGCGCTTCCGCCTCGGGGACGTTGGGCGTCACGAGGCGGGCGAGGGGGAAGAGTTCCCGGACGAGGACCTCCACCGCCTCGGGCGCGATCAGCGGGTCTCCGCTCTTGGCCCTCATCACCGGGTCGACCACGAGGTTTCCGGCCCCGTGCGCGCGCAGGCGGCCCGCGACGGCCGCGATCACGTCCGCATCCACCAGCATGCCGGTCTTGACGGCGTCCGCCCCGATGTCGCCCAGGCAACAGTCGATCTGCCGGGCCACCAGATCGGGCGCCACGGCCGCCCACCCCTGAACGCCCACGGTGTTCTCGGCCACCACGGCCGTCACCGCCGACATGCCGAAGACTCCGAAGCGGTGAAAGGTCTTCAGGTCCGCCTGTATGCCCGCCCCGCCGCTGCAGTCCGACCCCGCGATCGTCAGCGCCCTCGCCATCGTGCCCATGACGGCCTCCTCTCCTCGGATCGACAGTGTACGTCGTGTTCGGTTGAGGGTGGAGAAGAAGCCGCGACCAGCCATCGGGCCCTGCTGATGTTTGGGCTTCACCATCCCCCTCCTGCCGGCCTTGTTGCCCCGGTGGCTCGGTGCTCATTCTCTTTCCCGGCAGGTCGGCTCCGAATTCCCGAATTCCCTTGCCGCTGGGGCTGGCGCTGGAGTAAGTTGGGGTGCCGCCCGGCCTGTGCAGGGGCGGAGGAGGCCCTCTCGTGATCGCATCCAGGCTCGGCGAACTGGCCGCTCTGCTCACGGCCGTGCTGTGGGCCTTCACCGCCCTCTACTTCACGCTGGCCAGCACCCGGGTGGGGGTATTGGCGGTGAACAGGACCCGGCTGGTCTTCGCGGTGCTCCTGCTGGGGGCGACGCACCTTCTCTTCTACGGAACGCTCCTCCCCCTCTCCGCTCCTCTGGAGAGCTGGCTGTGGCTGGGCCTCTCGGGGCTCATCGGTCTGACCCTGGGGGACAGCTTCCTCTTCCAATCCTACATCGAGCTTGGCCCGCGAAAGGCCACGCTCATCATGTCCTCCTGGCCCATCTTCTCGGCGCTCATGGGCATCGCCTTCCTGGGAGAGGCCCTCACCTGGCTGGAGTTCCTGGGCATCCTCGTGACCCTGGCCGGCATCTCCTGGGTGGTGCTGGAAAGGAGCCCCACGACCGGCCCGGTCAGAAACGGGAGGCTCGGCCGAGGCACGGCCTTCGCACTCGGCGGGGCGCTCTGCCAAGCCGCGGGATTGGTGGCGGCCAAGGAGGGCCTGAGGGAGGGCGTGAGCTCTCTCTCGGGGACTCTCATCCGCATGGTCGTGGCGACCCTCGGCATCCTCATCGTGACCGTGGCCCTCGGCGGCGTGCGAGAGAGCTTCGACAAGCTGAGGGACCGCCGGGCCCTGCTCTATACGGCCTGCGGCGCCGCCACGGGGCCCTTCGTGGGAGTCTGGCTCTCCCTGTACGCCGTGAGCCACGCCAAGGTGGGAGTGGCATCGGCGCTCATGGCCCCCGTACCCGTCCTCCTCCTCCCCCTGGTATGGATCTTCTTCAAGGAGCGCATTTCCAGGCGCGCGTTTCTGGGAACCCTGGTGGCCTTCATGGGGGTGGCGCTTCTCCTGCTGGAAAACTGATGGCCCGTCACCCCATCGGCCGACCCTCCTTTCGCTTCCACAACTCGTACCGAGCGTTTTGGTAGATCGGCTCGAAGCACCGCGTCAGGTAACTCCGCCACGCCTCCCCCCCGCCGAAGCCGGCGGGCTGGGCGATCCACTCGGCCCGGTTCCGATCCAATGCGGAGATCGCCTCTGAGACCTGGGACGGCGTCGTGTAGTCGGGGGGAAGGAAGACGTCGAACGGGGCGGGCGAAGGGTGCCCCGTGAGGACGTTCAGCATGCCCATGAAACCCGTCGAGAAGAGGGGCTCCCCCGGGCGCAGCCGGATCGCCACGGCGTCCACGATCCCTTGCAGATCAGTGGCCTCCGAGCGCGGGAGAGGCCCCACCGCACCCGCCGGCGTCATCACCATGGGTCCCCGTTCGCTCAGGAGTCCCGGCAGGCGGGCCAGGCCCGCCCCCGCGAAGACGAGGATCACGGCTGCGGCCATCCACCCGGCCGCGCGGCGCTGACCATCCCCGCGGCCGGCCCACCGTTCCAGGCCCCACGCGGCCGCCAGCCCGGCCATCGGGAGGGCCCATTCGAGGTTCACCAGGGCCAGGCACCTGAAGGTGGGAAGGAGGAAGGCGCACGCGCCGGAGGCCATGAGATAGAAGCGCCAGCCGAGATCGCGCCGGCGCACCAGGCCCACGGCAAAGACGATCCACGCCGCCACCACCTCCGCGGCCACGAGGAGCACCTTGGCATTCCACAGGCCAAAGGCCACGGGCTCCCGCCAGAAGATCCCCGTCCTCCAAAGGGCGGCCGTCTCCCTCGCCGTCCGCGCGAAACCGGCTACGTTGTTGGCGAAACGTTGGTAGCGGGACAGTGGGAAGAGGGCCCAGTCGTAAAGGAGCGTAGCGGCGGACACGAGGGGCAGGAGCCACCAAGCGAGCGCCACGAAGACGGCCCCGGCGCCGGCGGCCGCGGCCGCCGTCAGACGGGCGCGGGATTCCCTGGGCGCGGCCAGGAGGCACCAGAGCGCCAGGCCCACGAGCAAGAGGCCTCCCTGATCCTGAAGGGTCATGGCGCACAGAGCCCCCAAAGCTCCGCCCGTTGCGGCCCATGCCACCCGCCCGCGATCCGCCGCAAGATCGAAGGCCAAGAGGGCCCCCAAGGCAAAGACGTCCGCCAGCCAGTGGTGACTGGGTAACAGCCAGGCCGCGACGCCGCAGGATACCAGGGGGGCAACGGCGGCTGCCTGAAAGAGTGGGCGGGTGAGCAGGCGCCGGGAGTAAACGAGGAGCAGGGCCGCCAGAGCGGCCGAATACAGTACCGCCACCGCGCGCCCGGCCGCCACCGTCACCCCGAGCAGACGGTAGGCGCCGGCCAACGACAGGAGCGGGAGGGGCAGAACGATTTCGAAGAAGTCCCGGTAGGGCACCTGCCCGGTCAGAATCCGCCAGCCGCCGAGCGCCACGACGCCCTCGTCTCCCAGTTCGAGCCCCCTGAGGGGTGAGGCGAGAACCATGGCCACCGACAGGGCGGCCAGAATCACCGGCAGGTAGCAAAGGCAGCGCGAGGCCATCCGACGCGCCAGTCCATCAGCTCCAGCCGTGCCCGCCGCCCCGCCTCTCGCGACCATGCCGCCTCCCGCTCACAGCCTAGTGTGCTGTCCGAGAGATCGGTTTTCAATGGAAACAGGTGACGGACAGCACACGGAGGGGTGCGGGGAGGAAGCCTCCCCGCCTTTTGGGGGTGACGGCCCGCCGGAGGCGGGCGCCCTGGGGGCGGAGCCTCTTGGGAAGTGTCGTGTCCCGGGAAGAGACCATGGTAAACCCCAAATCCCGCGATTGGACATGGTCGTAACTCCGAAAGGCCGATGGGAAGTCGCTTTTGCGAAAGCCAGTCTTCACCCATGAGGGATTTGGGTAGCCTCCGACCCCGGACTTGATCCGGGGGAGGAAGCCCCAAGGGTGGGGTGGGGCCCCAGCGGGCTTTGCCCATGGGGTGGGGCCCCGGAGGGCAACGCGACGATTCGTCAGGCTTTGCCTGCGAATCGGAGGAGGAAGCCCATGGCCCTCCCCGTCCAAGAGACAAAGTCGTACCCCCGTGAACCTGAACCTTGGCCGAAGCCACCTGTATTTCAATCGCGGAATTTGGGGAGAGAGAAGCCCTTGGCCCTCCCCGCCTGGGAGACGCTTCCGTTCCGCCGTGAACCCTCCCCACCATCGAAGGCCGAGCATTTCAATCACCGAATTCGAGGTAAACGCAAGGCCGGGGCACAACACCGGCGCGGGCGGCTTTCGACCAAGCCACGCGTTCTCCGCTTCGTCTTCGGCGCCCGCTCGAAGGCTCTTGACTTCGGCTTCAAAAGGTCTATATTTGCCACAAGTTCAAAGCAGGCGGGCGGTCCGCGGTGCTTTGGAACCATAGGAGCAGGAGGGGCCGGGATCGGTTCCCGGCGAACAGGATGGAGCAAGAACAGCCACCAAGTCCCGCCGCCCTCAAGAAGAAGAGGGCATTACAATATGTCGGATCCTTTGGCCTCGCTCATTTCCAGCGAGGCATTGTCGTTTCTGGAGACCAAGTCGGCGAGGCGCCCAGCATGGAGCTGGGGCCGCAGGGAGGCCGCCATGCTGGATAGTCCAGCACCATCATCACCCCTTTCAGGAAGGTCGTCCTATTTCCCCGAGGCCACCGATGAGCAGTGGAACGATTGGCGGTGGCAGTACCGAAACCGCATCAAGGACCTCGAGACACTCCACCGCCTCCTTCCCTACTCCAAGAGCGAGTACCAGCAGCTCAAGCTCCTCTCGCCCAGCCTGCACGTGGGCATCCCTCCTTACTACCTGAGCCTCATCGATCCGAGCGATCCCGAGGACCCCGTTCGCAAGCAGGCCGTCCCTTCGATCCTGGAATACACCTACCGGAGCGTGGGCATCGACGACCCCCTGGGCGAGGATGCCGACATGCCGGTGGAGGGGCTGGTGCACAGGTATCCCGACCGGTGCCTCTTCATCGCCACCAACATGTGCCCCATGTACTGCCGCCACTGCACCCGTCGCCGGGAGTGGGAGGACGGCGAGCTGCCGAAGAACCGCCAGCAGCTCGATGCCATGATCGACTACATCCGGCGCACCCCCCAGATCCGCGACGTCATCTTCTCGGGGGGCGACCCCCTCTCCCTTCCGCTGCCGGTGCTCGACTACTGCCTCACGGAGCTCCGCAAGATTCCGCACGTGGAGATCATCCGGATCGGCACGCGATTCCCCGTGGTCCTTCCCCAGCGCATCACGGATGAGCTGGTCGGGATTCTCGGGAAGCACCTCCCCGTCTGGATGAACACCCACTTCAACCATCCCAACGAGCTGACGCCCGAGGCCGCCGCCGCCTGCCGCAAGGTCCTCTCCGCCGGCATCCCGGTGAACAACCAGTCGGTGCTCATGCGGGGGGTGAACGACAGCGCCCAGACCATGCTCCGGCTCTGCCACGGACTCCTGAAAATGGGAGTCCGCCCGTACTACCTCTTCCAGTGCGACCCGATCCATGGCGCCGAACACCTGCGGACCTCCGTCTGGACGGGCGTGGAGATCATAGAGAAAATGCGCGGGTGGACGTCGGGCCTCGCCATCCCCACCTTCGTGGTGGATACGGAGGGCGGAGGCAAGGTCCCCATCACCTCCAACTACATCATGTACGCCACCGAGGACACCCTCGTGCTCCGCAACTACGAAGGAAAGATCTTCCCCTACAGGAATCCCGCTCCTGCGGTCCGAAGCAAGCCGAGGCGCCCGGCGGTCCAGCCCGCCCAGGGCCGCTCCAGCCGCGGCACCCGTCCCCACCTCGCCCAGATCAGGTCCACCTCCGATGCGAATCGGCCTGACGTTTGACATGAAGCCCGCGGGGAGCCCGGTTCCCTCCGGGCTCCCCGATGATCTCTTCGAGGAGTACGACCCACCTTCAACCGTAGGGGCCATCGAAGCGGCCATCGCGGAAAGCGGCCATGAGGTGGTGCGCCTGGGCGGCGGGCGGGAGTTCCTGGAGCGGGTGCTCCACGAACCCGTGGACTTCGTCTTCAACATCGCCGAGGGGCGAGGCACCTTCAGGAGCCGCGAGGGTCAGGTGCCTTCGGTGCTGGAGATGCTCGGCATCCCCTACAGCTTCTCCGATCCGCTCACCCTCGCCATCAGCCTGGACAAGCCGCTCACCAAGCGCCTCGTGGCCGCCGCCGGGGTGGCGGTGGCGCCCGACTGGGTCGTGGGGAGCGAATCGGATCTCGCCCGCCTGCTCCGGAGCGACCCTCCCTTTCCGCTCTTCGCCAAGCCTGCCTTCGAGGGCTCCTCCAAGGGGATCCGCGGCAGCTCCCGCCTGGAGGGAACCGGGCAGCTGAAGGAGACGGTCGGGGAAATGTTGCGCTCCTACGGCCAGCCGGTCATGTTGGAAGGCTTCGTGGCCGGCGACGAGTACACCGTCGGCATCATCGGGAACACACCGCCCGAGGCCATCGGCGCCATGAGGATACGGCCCAGGAGCGGCACGGACCCCGACTTCGTCTATTCCATCGAAGTGAAGCGCGACTGGGAGAACCAGGTCGCCTACGACGTTCCTCCGCCGCTTCCGGCGGACCTGCTGGCGCGACTCTACGCCGACGCGGTCAAGGCCTTCTTGGCGATCGGCTGCCGGGACGTGGCCAGGGTGGACTTCCGGATCCGCGAAGGCGTGCCCGTCTTCCTGGAAATCAATCCCCTGCCCGGACTCTCTCCGGCCTACGGCGATCTCCCCATCCTCTCGCGCGGCATGGGCCTTGACTACCAGACCCTGATGTCGCGCATACTAGCGACCGCCTTCGCCCGCTGCGGGCTGGCGTGAGGCGGCGCGACATTCGAAAAGGAAGCTCCGGGAGCTTCACCATGCCTGGAATGGTCACCCTCATCCACAACACGAGCGATCCTCTCCTGCCCGAAAGCGCGGCCGAGGAGGGGGTGATGGAGACCGTCAAGGCAGTCGAGAGGGTCTTGCGCGACCGGGGCCGGGACGTCCTCCGGTTGCCGCTCACGGCGCCCTTCTCCACCGTGGCGCTGGTGTTGGAGCGGTTGCCCAGGGGCTCCGTGGTCTTCAACCTTTTCGAGGGCTTTCCCGGGGATCCCTCCAGCGAAGTTCAGGTTGGCTTGATGCTCAAGGTCCTCGGCCTGAGGGCCACCGGATGCCCTCCGATGGCCATGCACATGGGACTTCACAAGCCATTGGCCAAGCGCCTGCTCGCGGCCGAAGGGATTCGCACGGCCGCGGGCCTTCACGTCCGGCGGATCGAGGAGGTGCCGGAGTCCCTCCCCTTCCCCTTCCCCGCCTTCCTGAAGCCGGCTGCCAATGACGCGAGCCACGGCATCGGGCCATCGAGCGTCGTGCGAGACCGCGCCTCCCTCATCGAGAGGCTGGACGACCTCCTGGGCCGGTTCCCACAGGGCGTCCTCGTGGAGAGCTTCCTGGCCGGGCGGGAGCTGAACTGCTCGGTGGTGGAGACGGCGGAGGGCCCCCGCCCGCTGCCGCCCTCCCTGGTAGACTACTCCGCCCTCCCTCCGGGATACCCACCGGTCTTGACCTTCGAGGCCAAATGGGCGCCCGAGAGCCCCGTCTACCAGCAGACCCCCACCCTCTGCCCGGCTCCGGTGGAGCCCGCGCTCTCGAACCGGGCGCAGCAGGTCGCCCAGCTCGCCTACCGCGCTCTGGGCTGCCGGGGTTATGCTCGCGTGGACCTTCGCGAGGACGGCGAGGGTTCGCTGTGCGTCCTGGAGGTGAATCCCAATCCCGACCTCGCCCCCTCCGCGGGGCTGGCCAAGCAGGCCCGAGCCGAGGGCTGGGACTACGCCTACCTCGTTTCAACCATCCTCGGGTCTGCCGAGAAGGGGGAGCCATGGACCTTCGAATGAGAGAGCTCAGGCGAGAGGACAGACCGGAATTGAAGGAGATGCTGGAACGGGCGGGCGTTTTCCGGACGGAGGAGATCGAGGTGGCCCTCGAGCTCATCGATGTGGCACTCGCGAAGCCGGGGCAGACCGACTACGCCTTCCTGGTGGCCGAGTGGGAGGGCAAGGTGGCGGGGTACGCCTGCTGGGGGGCCACGCCTTGCACGCTTGGGACCTTCGACCTCTACTGGATCGCCGCCGATCCGGCCTGCCACGGAAAAGGGGCGGGGCACGCCCTCCTGATTCGGGCGGAGGAGGACATGCGCCGTCGCGGCGGCAGGCTCTGCATCATCGAGACCTCCTCGCTGCCCCAGTACGAACCGGCGAGGCGGTTCTACCTTCGCCACGGATACCAGGTGGCCGCCGAGATACAGGATTTCTACGCGCCGGGCGATCACCGCGTCATCTTCACCCGAGCATTGGAGGTGTAAACTCCTGCGCCCAGGAGGCGCAACAGCCGCTGCGGATGCTTGCTAAGGCCCAATGGGGATATCTATAATGAAGCACGAATGGAGGTTGAAATGAGAGTGCGCCGGGTCATGAGGCTTACGTTGGCGTTGAGCACGGTTCTCCTGTTGGTGTTTCTGGCGGCCTGCGCCAAGAAGGCCCCTCCGGCCTCCACGCCGTCCGCCGCGGAAAACCCATCCACCGCACCTTCCACTGGCTGGACCCCCGAGCCCTCCACGCCCTCCCTCACCGTGGAGAGCAGCGCGGACGCATTCAACAAGCAGGGCGTTCTCAAGCGCATCCATTTCGACACGGACAAGTGGGCCATCCGTTCCGAAGACCGCGAGATCCTCAAGCAGAATGCGGCCTGGCTGCTGGCGCATCCCCAGTTCCAGGTCATCGTCGAGGGGAACTGCGACGAGCGGAATACGGAGGCTTACAACCTCGCCCTCGGCGAGCGCCGGGCCAATGCCGCCAAGGAGTATCTGATCGGCCTCGGCGTGGCGGCCAATCACATCCAGACGGTCTCCTACGGAAAGTCGCACCCCCTGTGCACCGAGCACGACCAGGCGTGCTGGCAGGAGAACCGCCGCGACGACTTCGTTCTTCAGGACATGAAGTAGGACCGATGCGTCGAACCTCCATTCTTTTCTGTACCCTGGTTTTCGTAGTGCCCCTGTCTCTTCTGGCGGGGACCCGGGATGACATCGACCGGCTGGACCAGCAGGTGGTGACCCTGAACCAGCAGGTCCAGCAGATCCAGGGTCAGGTGGCCGCCATTCAAAAGAGCCTCCAGGTGATGAACGGCCGGCTGGACGCCATCGCGCGCTCCGCCCAGACGGCCGATCTTCGGGCGGATGTGGAGGATCTCAAGGCTCAGGTTGAAGTCTTGTCAACCCAGCTCGGACAGTTGAAGTCCGGGGGCGAGGAGCGCGCTCCTGCGCCCCCCTCGACCGCGACGGCAACCGCGCCCGTCGCCGAGCCGCAGGGCCGGCAACCGCAAACCGCCAACGCGCCTCCGGAGAAACCTCCGGCAACGCAGCCGCCCGCCGCCCAGTCCGCCCCCCCTGCCGGATCTCTCCAGGGGACGAGCCCCGAGCTGTACAACCAAGCCTACAGCGACTACCTGCAGGGCAAGTACGACCTGGCCTCCTCGGAATTTCAGCAGTTCATGGAGGCGTTCCCCAATGATCCCAAGGCGGGCAACTGCCAGTTCTGGATGGGGCAGTGCGCCTACAACCAGGAGAGGTATGCCGACGCCCAACGGGCCTTCCAGGCGGTGATCGATCGCTACCCCACCAGTCCCAAGGTGCTGGCGGCGCGCCTGAAACTGGGCCTGACGTACCTTTCCCTGAACGAGACGGCCCAGGGCATCGCCACCCTCAAGGCGCTGATCCAGGCCGCGCCCAACAGCGACGAAGCGCTCATCGCGAAGGACCGGCTGTCCAGGCTCCAGGCGCCATAGAGAGGGGTACCGCCCAGACGGTTGGCTCCGGCGGCCGGCTGACGAAGCCGGCCGCCTCGTTATGCCCTGGGCCGGGATTCCACCGAGGAGGCCGGGCGCCGTGTCCTGGCTGCCGTCGGACCAAGGCCCTCACCAGAAGTCAAACCCGTTTCCTGCCCTTGCAGGGGTGGAAACCTCCCCGTTTCCCGGCACCTCTTCGACTGGCGCCCTCTCTTCGCTTTTCGCTGCAAGCGAAAAGCGGCGTCCCGGCGCCGATGGGCCTCATGCAAGGAAGGTGAGGCGGCCGCACCGCAAGCGTACTTCCTGTACGCTGAGGATGCGGACGCCGAAAGATGACGAAGCAGGAGGTCCGTCGCCGCCGGCGCACCCGTGAAGGGTGGACCGCAACCACCAGGCAAAGGCAAGGCTGGGGCTGGCGCCCGAAGGGCGGCTGAGGGACTGAGGCCGGAGCGCGGCCACGCTGGCGTGGACGCGCCCGGCGAAGGCCCCCAGCGCCGCGCCAAAGGCGCGGCCCAGAGCCAGCCGTGGTTCGGAGCCGATAAGGCGGCCGATTTTGGAGAGGCGTGAGCCAGCCCCTGGATGACGAGAGCGATCGCCCGAACGCGAGGCGGAGGACTTCCCCGGCAAAGACGCCTACAATGGTGTTTTCTTGCTGGCACACCACCCGGACGCGATGCATCGCACACAAGGGTCGCAGCAGACAGGCGCGCTCCGTGCGCGGGGTTGGGACAGGGGGACGAAGACTCATGGCCCCGGATGAACTGGCGGACTCCGATGATGCCCTGCTCATGGCCGATACGGGCCGGGGCGGCCGCGAAGCCTTCGCGGCCCTGATCCGGCGCCATCAGCACGCCGTCCTGGCCATCGCCTACCGGTTCCTGGGCGATCGAAGCGAGGCGGAGGATGTGGCCCAGGAGGTCTTCCTCCGCCTCTGGGGCGCCGCGCCCCGCTACCGTCCGGACAAGCCCCTGCCCGCCTTCCTGCGGACCCTGACCGTCCACCTCTGCCTCGACCGGCGGCGCAAAGCCCGTCCCTTAGTCCTCATGGACGATCTGGAGCCGGCGGGCTCGCAGAACCCCGAAGCGGAACTGGACGCGGCGGAGCGCCGCCGGGCACTCTCCTCCGCCCTCTCCAGGCTCCCCTCGGCCCAGCGCATGGCCGTCGTCCTCTTCCACATGGAAGGGCTGAGCGTCCGAGAGGTGGCCGACCTTCTGGAAACCTCGCCCAAGGCCGCGGAGTCCCTTCTTTCGCGCGCCAGGTTTGCGCTTCGCGAGGGCCTCGGCGCCATCCTGTCCCCGCAGGGGCCATCGGAGCGAACCGAAGGATTTTCCGATCCCGTTCGTTAAGCCAATCTGAGGAGGAAGCCATGCGGTGCAGAGCGGCCAGAAAGAGGATCTCCGCGCTCGGGGGCCCGATCGATAGGGCGCTCGAGCCTGCCCTCTCGGACCACCTCTCCTCGTGCCCCGGCTGTGCGGAGGAATATCGGAGGCATCGCGCACTGCTGGCCCGACTCGCCGACGGGATGCCGCTGCCGCCCTTCCGGGATCTAGCCCCCTCGGTGCTCGCCGCGCTGCCGGTCCGCCGGTTCGCCTGGGATAACGCCTGGCGGTGGGGCGTGGCCGCGGCCCTGGTGCTTGGCGCGCTTTCCGTCGGTTACTTGATGGGCGGACACTGGTTCTCGATTTCCCCCGCGCCGTCTCCCGGCGGCATGGCCTTCACCTATCAGGAGGCCCTCTCCGGGCTGCCCTCTGGATCGGTGGAAATCGCCTACGTCAGCATGGTCAGCCCCGCATCGAACCCTGGTGAGACCCGATGATCCCCAGAAGCTGGAAGGGCATTCTCCTGGCCGTCTCCCTCTGCCTGAACGCCGGGTTCCTGACGGCCTACGGGGTCCATTGGTACGGCCACTTGCACCGTCCCCAGCCCGGCAGGGACATGGCCCTGCCGGCCGATGTCCGGGCCCGAGTCGAGGCGAACTACAAGGCCTTTCGGAGGGAACTGCTGCCCATGGAGTCCCAATTGGCAGCACAGAGGGCCAAGCTTCTGGACCTTCTCGCCTCCGATCAGCCCTCTCCCCAGGCGATCGCGGACCAGCAGGCACGGATCGTGGCGGTGCAGGGCCAGATCGTTCAGATGCTCACCCGTCATCTGCTGGAGCAGAAGCGCCTTCTGACACCTGAGCAGCAGCGCCAGTTCTTTGACCACATCCGGCGGCGCGTCCAGGAACACGACCACCGCCCCCCCCTGTCCAACGAGGAGAAGCACAAGTGATCCGACCTGCGTATCCCCATCCCCGTGTCCGCCGGGTGGCGGTCCTCGTCTCCGCCCTGATGCTGGCGCTCGGCGCGGCCGCCGCCTCGCCGGGCGACGCGTCTCCGCCCCTTCCCGGTCATCCCCTGAGCCTGCAGGAGTGCGTCCGGCTGGCCGTGGCCCAGAGTCCCAGCGCCGCAGCCCTGTTGCACTCGGGCCGGGCCGCCATGGCCCGCATCGGCAGCGCCCGAAGTGCCTACTGGCCCACCCTCGCCTTGACGGGCGATCTGAGCCGCTCGTACACAGAGCCTTCGCGCGGCACGTACAGGCTGCCCGGCGCCCCTTCCACGTCGACGAGCGACAGCGCCGCCCTCTCCAGCCAGTACACATTGTGGGACTCTGGCCAGCGAAAGGCCTCCGTCGCCGCGGCCCAGGCGGGATACGCCACAAGCGACTACCAGTTCAAGGCGACGGTGGAGGATTTGGCGCTCTCCGTGGAGAGCGCCTACTACGCCCTGGAGGGCGCCCAATGGAACCTCCAGGTGGCCCAGGACACGGCCAAGCAGACCCAGTTTCACCTGGATATGGCCCAGGCCCAGTTCGATCATGGCCTGGTGCCCCGCTCCGATGTCCTGCAGGCCGCCACGGCCAACGCCAACGCCACCCTCGGCGTGATTCAGGCCAGGAGTGCGGTCACCAGCGGGCGAGCCTCTCTGGCCGTCCTCATGGGGCTCCCGGCCGACTCCTCCTTCGAGATCCAGGCCTCTGACCAGAACGCCCCGCTTCCCGGGCTGCCCGACTGGCAGAGCGGAAGGGAGCGGGCCATGGCCACCCTCCCGGAGATCAAGGCCGCCTTCGAGAACAGCGAGTCCTTCCGGTTCGCCCTGAGGCAGGCCGAGGTCGCCTACCGGCCCACCGTCACCGCGGACGGCTCCTACGGCCGCTTCGACAACGGCCAGTGGCCGAACCTGGAGGACTGGAGCGTCGGTCTGACGGTGCACATCCCCCTCTTCACGGGCTTTGCGCGCACCTGGCAGGTGGTTCAGGCCAAGGAGTCCTGGGAGGGCTCCAAGATGAGCCTGCGGGACACCCAGCTCACCTCCGAGAAGAGCGCCTACGACGCCCGGACCCAGCTCGAGACCGCCGTCGAGTCGGTGAAGGCCGCCGAATCCCTCGTGAAGAGCGCCGTGGAGAACGCCGACGTGGCTGAGGGCCAGTACAAGAACGGCCTGGGCTCCATGACCAACGTGGTGGATGCCACCACGGCGCTCCAGAATGCGAAGTACCAGCTCGTTTCGGCCCGCCTCTCCGTCCTGACGGCGCAGGCGGCCTGGGACCGGACCACCGGCGTGGACCTGCTCCAGGGCGCCGAGCTGCCCTCCACCTCCGTCACCGCGGGGGACATCCCCGCCCCCTCTTCCGGACCGAATCCCATGGGAGAAACCAAGCCATGAGCCTCTCTCGCCGATCCCTGCTGGCCCCTTCGCTGATCTTGGGCCTGGCGCTGTTGGGCGCCTGCAAGCACGGTAATCCGACCCCGCCGGGGAACCTCGTCCCCGTGAAAGAGATGAACCTGCCCGCCCAAGTCATCGCCACGGGCACCGTGACGCCCCGCGTCGGGGCCGAGGTGCCCGTCGGGCCCCGCGTCTCCGGCACGCTCAAGAAGCTCTACGTCCAGATCGGCGACGTGGTCAAGAAGGGCGAGGTCCTGGGCGTCCTGGAGGAGAAGGACCTGGAGGCCAACGTGGCCAGCGCCCAGGCGAGCCTCGCCGCGGCCAAAGCCGCCGAGGTTTACGCCCAGGCCAACTACGACCGGCAGGTGGCCCTGCTTCCCAAGGGATACGTCTCGCAGGATTCGGTGGACGTGGCCCGCCAGAACCGCGATTCCGCCGTGGCCAACGTCAACAAGGCGAAGGCTCAGGTGGACTACGCCAAGATCCAATACTCCTACGCGACCGTGAGGGCCCCCATCGACGGCGTCGTGGAGTCGGTCGCCACCCAGGAGGGCTCCACGGTTGCGGCCACCTTCAACGCGCCCACCTTCGTGACCATCCTCGACCCCACGCGCCTGGAGGTGGACGCCTACGTGGACGAGGTGGACATCGGCGGCGTCAAGGTCGGCCAGGAGGCCTCCTTCACCGTAGACGCCTACCCGAACAAGACCTTCAGAGGGAAGGTCGAGGCCATTCACCCGCAGGCCGTGATCCAGGACAACGTGGTCAACTACGACGTCATCATCGGTATCAGCGACTCCTTCGTGGGGCTGCTGCGGCCCACCATGACCGCCAACGTGACCATCACCCTCAACACCCTCAACGGTGTGCTCGCGATCCCCATGCGAGCCGTCAAGCGCGAGAACGGGAAGACCTTCGTGATGGTTCCGGGCGCAAATGGCAAGGGGCTCGCCCAGAGGCCCGTGACGCTGGGCCGTGAGTCCGGGGACTACGTGCAGATCAAGGCGGGCCTCTCGGTGGGCGACAAGGTCTTCGTGCCGGGCGGCCGGACCGGCCCCGAAACGCAGATGTGAACGGCGGGGAGCGGCTCAGGCGCTCCGCTTCGCTCCCCTCTTCGGCTCTCATCATCCGCAACGCGGAAGGAATGTGCCATGATCGAACTGAGCAACATCGTCAAAACCTACCTCACCGGCGGCGTGGAGACGCCCGTCCTCCACGGCATCAACTTCACCGTGGAGGAGGGCGAGTTCGTGGCCCTCATGGGACCCTCGGGCACGGGCAAGAGCACCCTCATGAACATCCTGGGGCTCCTCGACCGCCCCACCGGCGGCTCCTACCGGCTGGCGGGGCAGGACCTCACCACCCTGGACGACAACGGCCTCTCGGCCATCCGGAACAAGCGGATCGGCTTCGTCTTCCAGCTCTTCCACCTGCTCCCCCGGGTGAGCGTCCTCCAGAACGTCCTGCTCCCCTTCCTCTACACTGAACCCTACCCGCCGGACGCCAAGGAGCGCGCCAAGTCTCTCCTCCAGTCCGTGGGGCTGGGCGATCGCATGAGCTTCAAGCCCAATGCCCTCTCCGGAGGACAGCAGCAGCGGGTCGCCATCGCGAGGGCGCTGGTCAACGAACCCTCCATCATCCTCGCCGACGAGCCCACGGGTAATCTCGACTCGGTGGCCAGCGGGGAGATCCTGGAGATCTTCGACCGCATCCACCGGGAGGGCCGGACCATCGTCATGGTCACGCACGAACCCGACGTGGCCGCCCACGCCCAGCGCGTCATCACCCTCAAGGACGGGGCGGTGGCGACCGACGAGCGCAGGAACTGAGCCATGAGCGCCGCAGATATCGCCCTCGACGTGACCACATCGCGCCGGCACCGCGCGGCGGGGCTCCGCCCCGTGCGCCTGCTCCGCCTGGCCCGCCACGCCGCGGGCGCCCTCTGGAGCCAGAAGGCCAAGGCCTTCCTCATGATGATCGGGACGGCGGTGGGCATCATGCTCCTGACGGCCGTCGTGGGGCTCAGCGCGGGCGTCCAGAACCGCATCAACCAGATCACGGCCTTTTTCGGCCCCCGCTCCATCATGGTTTTCGCCGGGGGCGGGCACCTGCACGGGGCGGGGGGACGGGCCGAGGCCGGCACCACGCTCAAGCTCCAGGACGCTCAGGCCATTCAGAGCCAGTACGGCTACGAGGCGGTGGTGGCGCCCGGCATCTTCTCCGGCGACGCCAACGTGAAGGCCGGGGGCGTGGGCACCCAGACTCACATCGTCTCCTCCACGCCGGACTACTCGGAGGCCTTCGACTGGTACGTCCAGGAGGGCGAGCCCATCGACAGCGACGACGAGCGTTCCATGGCCCGGGTGGCCGTGCTGGGCGCGACCGTGGCCACCAACCTCTTCGGCGCCGAGGACCCCATCGGGAAGCACCTCTTCATCAACAACGTCCCCTTCGTCGTCAAGGGGCTGCTGACCTCCAAGGGCACCAGCGCCATGGGCTTCGACCAGGACGACCGCATCTGGATCCCGCTCTCCACGGGGATGAACCGCGTCTTCCACCAGGACTACATCCGGTTCATCCGCCTCAAGGTCCGGCCGGACTACCAGGTCGCCAGCGTCGTTGACCAGATCACGCAACTCCTCCGCCAGAGGCACCGCATCGTGCCGCCCGAGCAGGATGACTTCCGCATCATCACGCCCGACTTCATCGCCCAGCGCGTCCAGTCCATGGCCCGCACCACCGAACTCGTGGGGGGTGCCCTAGCCCTCGTGGCCCTCCTGGTGGGCGGCGTGGTGCTCATGAACATCCTCCTCCTCTCGCTCTCCGAGCGCGTTCCGGAGATCGGCCTCAAGCGCGCCCTCGGAGCCCGCCAGAGGGACATCCTCGTGGAATTCCTGTCGGAGTCGGTGCTGGTCAGCCTCTTCGGCATGATCCTGGGCGTACTGCTCGGCCTGGTCCCCGTCCTGGTGATCCCTCGGCTGTTTCCCATGATGCCCATGGCCGTGTCGTGGAAGACCTTCGCCTACGCGGCCCTCTTCTCCACCGGCGTCGGCCTGCTCTTCGGCGTCCAGCCGGCCCGACGCGCCGCCAAGCTCAACCCCGTGGAGGCGCTCAGGTAGTGAAGGATAAGGCTCACTTCCTTGAAATGCTTATGGTCGCGAATGGAAGTTCTCTGCCAACTGGATGTGGCCGTGGACTTTGGCTACCTGGATGAGGCTGCACTCGCATCATTCCGCTCAGAGGCAGAACTGATGGCCAAGCAATTGAGCGCCTTGCGCCGCTCGCACCTGGAGGCCCACGGTGTCTGAATTTCTCCCGGCGTCCCCGTTTTTTTCTTTCTCCTCCATCCTCCCCTCTCCACCCTCCACCGGGTTGCTACCATGAACCTGGCCCGCACCCTGAAGGTCTCCTGGGAGGTCCTGTTGGGCCACAAGATGCGGACGGTGCTCTCCAGCGCCGGCATCGCCATCGGCGTGGCCGCCGTCGTGCTTATGGTGGGAGCCGGGCAGGCGGCGGAGCAGGACGTGGTCGCCAAGGTCCGCAGCATGGGCACCAACCTCCTCGTGGTGCAGGCGGGCCGTTTCCGCGCCTTCGGCGGCCGCCAGCGCCAGGTGGCCACCTTCACGACGCTCACGACGCGCGACGAGCAGGCACTCCTGCGCCAACTGCCCGACGTCGCCCGGACATCGGGCTTCGTGCAGGGAGGCGTCATCGCCCGCTACCAGGGCGTCCGCACCCAGACCACGCTCGCGGGGGCGGAGCCTTCCATCTTCGACATCCGCGACATGACCGCCACCAGCGGCCGTCTCTTCACGAATATGGATGAGCGCTCCTTCCAGCGCGTGGCGGTGGTGGGCCCCACGGTGGTCACCAACGTCTTCGGGGGCGCGGACCCCGTGGGCAAGGTGCTGGAGATCAACAAGGTCCTCGTGCGGGTCATCGGCGTGTCCTCCCCCCGGGGCCAGGACCTGAGCGGCAACGACCAGGACGACGTCATCTACGTGCCCCTCTCCACGGCCATGGTGAGCATCTTCCACATGACCTACCTCCAGAGCATCCTCGTGCAGGGCATCTCCCAGCAGGCGACGAACGACCTGCCCGCCGAGATCACGCCGATCCTTCGAAAGGACCACCGCCTGAAGCAGAGCCAGGACGACGACTTCAGCTTCCAGACCCAATCCCAGCTCCTCCAGTCGGAGACGCAGACGACCCAGGCCTTCACGCTCCTGACAGGCAGCGTGGCGGCGGTCTCCCTCTTCACGGGCGGCGTGGGGATCTTCGCCGTGATGCTCATCTCCATCCGCGAACGCACGCGCGAGATCGGACTGCGCCGGGCCCTCGGCGGGCGCAAGCGCGACATCCTCACTCAGTTCATCCTGGAGGCCGGCTCGCTGGCGCTGCTGGGCGGCCTCTTCGGCGTGGCCGTCGGGATAGGAGGGACGCTGCTCACCTGCCACTTCATGAAGTGGCCCGAGGTGTGGCCGTGGACGGCCACCCTTTACGCCACCGGCCTTTCCGTGGGCATGGGCGTTCTGTTCGGCCTCTACCCCGCCATGAAGGCCGCCCGCCTCGAACCGGCCGTCGCCCTTCACGCGGCGGGCTGAAGTGCGAGGAGAACACACGATGACGGTCCGAACGCCCGCCTGGGCCCTGGGACTGTTCCTCCTGGCGGCGGTTTCGGCCTGGCCGCAGCACGGCCCGCCCGCCGCCCCTCCGGCTTCCTCTTCGGCGCAGGTGCAGTTGCCGCTCGGCCCTTCCTTCGAGGCGGTTCGCAGGGCGTGGTTCGTACCCGAGACGGAAGCCCGCGCCTTCTTCTCCGAATTCCACCCCTCGCTGGTCGAGTTCGCCCTCGCGGCCGAACTTCGCCACGAGACGGGGAAGCCTCTCCAGGAAATCCGAACCGAAGAGAGGGCCGCGGGAAGTTGGACGGCTCTGATCCGCCGCCTCGGCGGCTCCTTCGCGGCGCTCGTCTTTCAGGGTGGCGCTCGGTACGGTCTGGAGCCTCTCCCGGCGGCGGCCGATTCCGTGCATTCCCCAGCGGCCGAAGAGCGCATCCGGCTCCTCGCCCAGGTCATGACCTTGGAACGGCTCACCGGTGACGGTCCCATGGCCATCCGGCGGGAGATGGATTCCGGGAGCTCCTTCGAATCGCTGCTGGCGAAGACCCGGTCCAAGACCGAGGGAGGCTCCGGCCGGCCGATACCACAGCGGGGAGAAGCGCGCCGGCGAGACCACGGACAGGCCCTTCTCGGCGGCGGACCCATCGGCCCCAAGCCCGGCAACAGCGGATTCGTGAACACCGAGGGCCAGCCCCCAGCCAGCACGGCCCCCGGCTCGCCGCGCCGATGACGACGCGGCTGACCCGCCTTCCAAGGCCGAGTCCGAGGGATCTGCCTCGATGAGCCCATCCGTGATCCACCATCCGGAAGACGGTGAAGGCCCGAACGGGGCCGCGCCATCCTCGCCGGCGCGGGCGCTGGCCTTCTGGCGGAGCCTGGCGCCGGCTACGCGCCGCCTGCTCTCGGCCCGCTTCTGGCGCAGCATCGGCCAGGGCGCCCTCGTGGTGGATCTGGCGCTCTACCTGCACGCCCTCGGCTGGCACGGCGTATCCATAGGGCTGGTGCTGAGCGGAGGGGGCCTGGTGGGGGCCGCCCTGAACCTCACCATCGGCATCACGAGCGATCGCCTGCGCCGCAAGCCCTTCCTCCTCGCCTACGAAGCCATGTGCTGCTGTTGCGCCCTGATCGCCATGGGCACCACCAGCGCCTTCTGGCTATCGGCGGTCATCATCCTGGCGGGCTTTGGAAAAGGCGCCAACGGCTCCGCCGGCCCCTTCATGCCGGCCGAGCAAGCCTGGCTCGCGGAGGCCATCGTTCGCCAGCGGCGCGGCATGGTCTACAGCCTGAACACGGCCATCGGCTTCGTCGGCATGTCCATCGGCGCCCTCTGCGCCGGCATCCCCGCCTTCCTTGTGACTTCCCTTGGCCGCTCGGGGAGCTTCCGCCCCCTTTTCGGGCTGGTCCTTTTGGGCAACGCTGTCAACTTCGTCCTCCTCATGGGAACGCCCGAGGTACACCGGAGCCGCGGGCAGGAGCCTCCGAAGCCCCAGCCCAAGAAGCAGCAGAGGCGGGAGAACTCCTTCCTCTGGCGGCTCGTCAGCCTCAACGCCTTCAACGGCATGGCCGTGGGCCTCACGGGCCCCCTCATGGCCTACTGGTTCGCCAAGCGTTTCGGCGTGGGCCCGGCGGAGATCGGCCCGGTTCTCGCCGCCGCCTTCGCCCTCACGGCCGTGGCGGCGGTGGCCGCCGGCAAGCTCACCGAACGCATCGGGCTCGTCCGCACGGTGGTCTGGGGCCGCGCGGGCGGGGTCTTGCTGCTCCTCCTCCTTCCGCTCAGTCCGTTCTACGTCTTGGCCTCGCTCCTCTACATGCTGCGCTCGGCGCTCAACCGGGGAACGGTCGGCGCGCGCCAGGCCCTGGTCATCTCCTCCGTGCGGGACGAGCGCCGGGGTTTGGCCTCCAGCCTGAACGCCCTCTCCATGCAGGTGCCTCAGGCCGTGGGTCCCGCCGTCGCCGGCGCCCTCATCGGGGCTGGCTGGCTGGCCACGCCCTTCTACCTCGCCGCCCTCCTCCAGGGCACCTACACCCTCCTCTACGGCCGGGCCTTCGCTCCCTACGAGCGCGCCATGACCGCCGAACTCGGCAACGGAAAGTGAAAGAAAGCCCCACTACAGAGGCACAGAGGAGAGTCTTGGAGGGAAGGGAGCGGCTCTCTACGCCCAATCCAACGAAATGGTGAAACGAGGGATGCACCTTGCGAATCATGATGACCGCCTTCTCTCGCCTCGCAGTCCACGTGCTGCCAAGCTTTCCACGCCGCCCTCCCTGGTCTATACTTTCCAGCTTGGATTTGAACCATGGCTGATGTGACCTTTCGATGCCCATCGTGCGGAAAGAGTTTCGCCCTCCCTGAAGGGGCGCTTTCGGCCCAAGGTGCCCGCGGACGCTGCACCTCGTGCGGCGCCCAACTCATGGTGTACCCCGGCGGGCACACCCAGCTACTCGAAGCGCCGGCGCGGCCAGCGGCCGCCCCGTCCGCTGAACTGACGGGACCCGCGGCGCAGTTCCAGTGGGAGGTCCGTTCCCAGAAGCCCGAGTCGGCCATCACGACCGCCACGCACACGCTGGCCGAACTGCGCGAGATGATCCTCACGGAGACGCTCTTCGAGGGAGACTACGCCCGGGTCGAGGGCGGCGACTGGCTGCCCGTCCGGGCCTACCCGGCTCTCATGGGCTTCTTCGCCGAACTGGTGGAGCTCCACCGCCAGCGCCACGGCGACGAGGAGCACTGCGCCGAGCACCGGGACCGCGAACCCGGCTGGCGCTGCCCCCGCTGCAAGAACTACCTCTGCCGCGACTGCGTGAAGAACCAGCCCCTCATCGAGGGCGGCGCTCCCCGCCACCTCTGCGCCGTGTGCGGCACGGAGGCGCAGCCGCTCAAGAAGGGGCCTCTCCGGAAGATGGTCCCCGGGCTCTTCAAGAAAAGCTGACTGCCCGGCCTCTTCAAACTCCCCCCCCGCCCTTTCCCCCTCCAACGAAAAGGGCGGGCCAAAGCCCGCCCCTGAAACTTGGCCTGATCGGCCTCGGGAGAGGCCTCCTACTGAAGCTCCTGCCACCATGCCGGCGCAACGGTGGGATTCCCCCGGTTAATCTGGGGGCCTTTCTTCTCCAGCGTGGGCTCCGCTCCTGTTCCTACTCCGCTGTGGGCCACGTAGATCTGGTTATTAGCCACCGTGAACCCGCTGGCGGCACCGGCCCCCACGTTCGTCACCGTGACGCTGGATGTGGGAATGCTCCCGCTGAGTGCGCTGGGATCGAAGTTGATTTGAGCTACGTAGGAAGTGCCGGCACAGTAATTGGCTTGCGGGTCGTACAGGAGGAATAGCGCGAAAGGCTTGGAACTGAGGTCCCCCGGGCCTGGCAGGAAGATCAGGGGCGAGCCGGTCACTTGCGTCTGGGTCCCAAGTGTCTTGGTCGGATCGTCTGGGTTTGGGATCTGATCAAGCTGGATGGTCCCGATCTTCGGGCTCCCTGTGGGGTTCTGGTTGGAATCAAGGGCCCAGGCATAAATGTAGGCCTTGGGAATGAAATTGCCCGACGTGCCGATGGACGGGCCGCTGATGGCGCTGCTGGATTCAAAGAAACTCCCCGAGGCAAAGGCATAGATGGAGTACTGCGCACTTCCACTCGACCAGGTTGTAGCGGCGGGTGAATAGTAAATGGGCTGGCCTGCACCGACGCTGATGAGGGGGGAGGCAGCGCCTGCGGAACCCGTCCCATTCCAGGGCTTGAACCAGATCTGCCCGTTCAGATCTGCCTGAAGGACCTCCGTGGCCACGTTGTCCTCGGCGAAACGCCCGCCCCTTTGCCAGAAGACCGTATGGGCATAGGCCTGATTGCCCACCAAGGCCCCCGAACTCTGGTTGCTCAGAGTCTCTGTCGTCACAGAACCTGTGGCGGTGTTGAAATAGTACATTTGCGGGGCCGCCTGACTGCTCTTGGTGCTGTTTGGGTTTTGGCCAGAGCCCATGGGGGATAGCCAATTGCTTTGCGCGTTGGCGGCGATGGCCGGCAGGCTCCACGAGAGGTAAGGCGGCGTGCCTGTGGCCCCCTTCCTGGCATAGCGCCAAAGGATCCGGACGGGTTTCGTAGCATCGTAATTGGGGTCGGCGGGGAAGGGGTCCGTATACCCCGAAATCGTTCGTCCGGGGTAGGGATGGGTAACGTCGATGGCGGTGATGGCGTTGCCGTTGTTGGCATCGGAATAGTCGTGTCCCGGCCCCTCCGACAGGATCAAGACGGTCCGATAATCGGGGCTTGTCACCGTGCCCACGTTCACGTCCGCGAAGCGCGGCGAATTGGCCACGCCGTACATATGGGAGCCGATGGCCGCGGGTTCGCCCGTGGCGTTGGCGGTAGGGTTCGCAATGTAATTGTTGTAGAGCTTGACCTGATTGGCGATAAGCTCGGGAGGCAACAGGGCAATGACCTCAGTGCCGTCCACGATGTCGAAGGCGTGGAGCATGCCGTCGTCAGACCCCACCCAGACGAGGGGATGACGGTTTGCATAGGTGGTCTGGAAGCCGGCGTGGTTGGCCAGCTTTCCCTGGAGCCACAGCCCCGGCGAGGCGATGACGGCGGGCGTGGAATTGAGGAGGCCACCGAGCAACCATGCCCTTCTCGTGCCCGGTCCCAATGCGCTGATGCTCCCGTCGTCACCGCGGATGAAATCCACCACCTGCGGAGTCACCGTGCTGATGCCGGCGATGCTGTTCAGTTTGCTCGCCGTCGCGAGGATCGTCGAGTCCGTGGCCTTCGTCCCCCCCACGATCTGCACCATGGTCGGCGGGGAAGTACTGGGGTCCCAGGTCCAGATGGAGCGGCCGTTGGTCTGGTCCGTGCCCACCGTCTGGGCCGACAGCACGGCCCCCGCGTCCCACAACTTCAGGGGTGGTGCCGGGACCGGATTGGCCGTCGTCCCGGTGCACGCATTGCAGGTGGGATTGGCCAGGGTGCACTTGGACGTGTCGCAGCGGCTGAGGTCGTAGGCGTAGAGATGGCCCTTCCACCCCGGGAACTCCACGCTGGCCATGAAAGCGACGTTACCCGCGGTGCTCGGGGAGGAGGAAGCCACCGAAGGTGCGGCGGTCGTGTAATTGCCGGCTCCCATGCTGGCCACGATGGCGCCCAGGGCCTCTTTGATCGCGTTGGCCGTCGTCGCGAAGTAGGCATAGCTCCCGTGAACCGGCGGCAGTTCCGTCGGCGTACAAACGAGCGGGTCGTACCCTTTGGTGCTCTGGGAGGCAGAGAGTACGCAGTTCGCGGAGGCCCCAGGCAGGTAACAATCCGTGGGAGCTCCCGCGGAATCCAGCCCCACGCCGGCATCCCCGTTCGGGCTGTTGGCATCGCTGCGCCCCCAGTAGGCGATCGTGTTCAGTTCGCAGGGGCCCACCTGATTGCTGACTCCGATCACGAACGTGTGCGCGTGGAGAGCACCACCACTGCCGCCCGTGACCGGAAGATTCCAAAGGTTGTCTGCCTGACCCGCGGCGAAATAGCTGTACCCGTCGGGGCAGGTGTAGCCCGACGGCCCGCCGTCCGGAGTGGCGCCCGTGCACGGGTCTGCCCAGTTGCCGCCATTGTTGATGTCTCCGCCATTGTAACACGTCGTCTCGTGGGTCCACCGGTTTGTCGTGCAGTAAGGGTTACAGTAGTTGGAAAGCCCGTCCGTCATCAGGACTGCGCCGTAGAGGCGGCCGCACAGGAGCTTCGGATCGGCGGTAAAGGTAAATTCGTTGCCTTGAAAATCGGTCACCGTGCCTCCGTCGTGCACCGCTTTGAGGACCGTACTGGCGAAGGCCATGGCGCCGTCCGTCGGCGTCCCTCCGCTCACATCGAGGCCCTCAAAGATTGTCCCGCCGATGGTGGTTGATTGTCCCACCAGCTTCAGGTAGGCTTCGAGGACGGACACGTTGCCTGAATCGGAGGTGTCGATGGGAACGAGGAGCGTGGCCGTCGAGCAGTCCGCATAGTCGGTCGAGAAGATCTCCAGGCCCCAATTGACCGACGCTGCAGAGTTCCCCACGAGATCCTGCGGTGGCTGAAGAGAGCCGCCCGTTCCGCCGAAGAGGTTGGCGCCGGAGGCGGGACTTGGGAGAGAGAAGGGTGTTCCGGAAGGGGCGCTCGAGGAGCATGTTGTGGTGACTGTATAGGTCCATTGCCAGAGGTGGGTCACGCCGTCGCTCTTGTTGCTCTCGGCATAGGTGACCGTCGCTCCGCTCCAGACCCCGCTTGCGGCCGGAGGAAAACTCGCCGGCGGCCTCCACTCGCTGTAGATGGAGACGGAATTCCCCATGGCGTTCTTGAGGGTGTTGATACGCGCCGGCAACTTCTGGGAAACCGTCAGGGTGATGGACCATTGGGTGTATTGGCGCGGGCTGCAAGGCCAACTGCAACAGCTGCAACAATCCCCCTGGTGGGTTGTTGCGCTCCACGCTGCACTGGGCACTCCACCGATACTCGAAGAATCGCCCGCTTGCCCGCTTGCACCGTAGACGTTCCAGGCCATGGAGCCGCTCACGTCGAGGACGACCAAAAGGTTGGAGCGGGCGATTTGGGTGGTGATCTGCCGGAGGGGGTCCAGCCCCTCGGTCTGAGCCCAGAACGAGGTGGGGAAGAGCGCCAGGAACACGGTGGCCAGAATAAGGACCCTATAGGGCTGGGTGGCGGCTTTCGGAGGCGCCCCCTGACCTCGGGCGAACCTTCGCGTCCCCTCCGCGTGCCCCGCATCGGCCTTCTCGATTGCCCATCGTAGAAGAGGTTTATTGCGCATTGGTTCCTCCCGCGTTCCAGTCGGCTTGGCCGCCCAGCGCGAATTGACTTCCCAGATTGAAACCCTCCGCCACGATTTTAACTGCCACGATGTTACCGCCGCCTCCCTGGATGTATCCCACGGAGATGAGGACGACCTTCGCGTCCTGGTCCTGCGTCGGCGTTCCCGTATAGTCATCCGGGTTGTTGCGTAGGTAGAGGCTATAGTAGGCCCTGTTGTCTACTGTCGTCCCCGACGGCGTGTCGTAACTGATGGCCTGATTAGCCAGCGGCGTGGTGCCCGAAGCATCGTAGAGATAGGTGCCAAGGTGAGCCAGGTCGTAGGCGGCCATGGTCTGGGCCGCGGGTACCTGCGGCACGGCCGGGGTAACGGCGGGCGTGGCAACGGAGTCGTTGGGGCGGTTCAACAACATCGTTATGGTGTTCCCGCTGGTCAACTGAGTGGCGAGTGCGCGCTCGCCTTGCCGAAGCCCCACCTCGGCGGCGTAGAGCGCCTCCTTGCTGAGCCGGTCGTTGGCGGAGATCCGGTCCTCCATGCCCATGTAGACCAGGGCCGCCAACCCTACCAGCGTCAGCACCAACACGACCAGGATCACGGTGATGAGCGCGGAGCCGCGTTCTTCTCTCATGGCTACTCTCCCATCATCCGGCTTCGAAGCATCACCGTGTTCGTGAGCCTGTAGCGGTAGTAACGGTATAGTGAGCTTCCCGATGCGGGCTGAGTGGGCGTGTGGTCCTCGGCACCCAGCAGCGGGTACTTATTGCCGCTCACCTGGAAGGCTGGCAAGGGTGTTGAGCTTCGAGCTACCACTGTAACCCTCATGCCGACCACATGAGTGATGTCCTTCGCGGTGCGCAAGGCCGGCGTGTTCTGCTCGGGGATGTAGTTGTCGGCCACGGGCAACCGGGTCGCCGAACTACTATTGGCAATAGTTCCGTCATCGTATATGTAGGCGAATTGGAGATCCTCGACGTTGTCGAGCAGGGGCTGGAAGGCGGTCCCCGGCGTGTCGGCGGGACCCGAGAAGCCCGTTTTGTCGAAGAGGCCCGTTTTTTGCTGAAGCTGGTGATTCAAGACACGAAAGGCGAAATACTGAACGCCTGCCATGATGGAGATGGGCCTGCTCAGCGTCTGCGGCCCTCCCGGCGGGTTGATGCCGTCCGACTGGCCCGGCGTGTTAGTGACGTGGATCGTTTGGGCACTGGGGTCTCCGGGCGGCAAGCCCACAGAGCCGGCACAGTTGCTGGCCTGGTAATTGGTGATCTGATAGTAGGTCCAGTTTCCATTTGAATCTACCAGCGTGAGAATCCCGCTCTCGCAACAGGGCGAGGTGCCATCGCAGGCCCCGCCCGTGCATCCCGTGGCCTGCTCGAAGAGCCTGAGGTTGATCACGTCCTCGTTGCCGCTGCCGTCGCACCCCATACGGAAGTCGAAATAGGCGTTGGCCGCCTTCGGAATCGGTTGGGCCTGAGGGTTCCAATAGGAGATAGGAATGGCTACGGCGTTTTGGGCGAAGCCCAGCGTCAGGATATCCGTCCCCGTATCGGCGGCGTTGGCGGGATCAGTCGCCCCACTACCGACGTTGTCGTAACTCACCTGCACGTTGGTTCCAGATCCAGTTTGCACGTACATAACGAGGGCGTTCGGCGTGGTCACACCCGCAGAATTCATGTCGGAGGCGCCACGAAGGTAGTAGCTGAGGTAATCCACGGCCCTCCTGGCGGTCTGTCTCGCGTCGGCGAAGGTCTGCTGACGTCGTGCGAATGCCCGCATCCCGAACAGGAGTGAAAAGGAGATCACCAGCACGATGATGAGGATGGCCATGGCTACAGTGGCTTCGATGAGAGTGAAACCTGAACTTCCCCCAAAGCGGTCTGATCTGCCTCTCATTCCGTGCCCCTTCTCGAACACAGAGCCCCGCGGGCTCTGGCCTGCCATTTTGCTTACTTCGGAATTTCGGCCTGGAACATGATGCTCTTGTTCTTGAGCCCAGCTCCGATGTAACGGTTGCCGGTAGTCGTATTAGGCGTAATTGTGACCGTGACGGCCCAGAGCGTCGCTGCATCATTGATTTGATACGAGAGGACGAAGGGCGATGTGGGCGTGACCAAGTTCATTCCATTCGCCCCCCAAAAGGTAGCAGTGGCCGGATTGACCGTCTGCGAAGAGGTGGTGGCGCTCAAAGGGAAAGTAATCCCGGAGACGATGGAGGACGGGATGGCCCCTCTGGTCTTATAAAGATAGTTCAAGTACCGGAGGTCCTCCACAAATTGTGCGGAGCGGTACGTCATGTCCGTACGAGCGGCCGAGCCCATGTTCTGAAGAAATGCGAGCGAAAACATCTCCAGTACTCCGATCATGAGAATCATCAAGATGAGAAGGGAAATGAGAACCTCAATCAGGCTGCTGCCCTTCTCCTTGGCGGTCGTCTGCATGGGCTTTGCCAAACCGGGGCACCGCATGGCTGCATCCTCCCCTTCCTCAGTACTGGATGGGGCCCGCCAAGGAGACGTGCCACAGTTGATCCATGCTGAGGTCATACCTTTGAGCCGGGCTTAGAGACGGGTTCGAACCGGTCATATCAAATCGCGTCAGCGAAATGAGAGGGGTGGACGCCATTTTTGGCGGGGAAACCGTCGGGTCCATGGTGCGCCCCATCATGTCGCACAGCAGAACGTTGACGGTGTTGCCACCCCACGTCGTGCTAGGCCAAGTCACATTGGACACCAAGATATCGTTGGTGAGGAGCAATCTGTCCATGACCGGATCGCCGGCTGAAAGCGCTTGGTCCGTGTTGCTGTCCCGCACCAGCTCCACGGTCCTGCTACCATTACTGGCCTGCGGCAATAAGACCACAAAGACGGGCGAGTGGTCCTGAATAGAAAGAACGTAAGCCTTCTCCATGAAAGCCTGGAGCTGCCCCGCAGCTGCTGCAAGTCGTTGCCGCTTGATTGTCTGGCTCACAACCATGGTGGCGATGACGGCGATGAGGCCGAGGATCGCCACGACGATCATCAGTTCCATCAGCGAAAAGCCGCTTTCCCCTGGGGGGACGGCTCCCTTCTCGGTCGGTTCTGCCATGCCCACTCCCTCCGCCCTTATAGCAAACCGGCTGCCAGGCTGTTCGCCTCGTGGTTCCATGCTCATTGAGTATACCACTGCCGCATCACCCCAATAATTGCTACCTTCGGTAACGCCCGTTGACTCCCCCCGTCTCCTCTTTTACTCTGGTATGCATCCGGAGCGTCCGGACGGGTGAGGCGGAGACGTGAGGGTGCGGGCTGGTGCGCCCGTGAAGGCTGAGTCGCCGGGGTTTTTCCCCCTCCACTCTCCACCCTTCACCCTCCACCAGACTGCGGGGGTGCCCATGCTCTACGAAGAAGCCCTGGGGATGATCGAGACGCGCGGCCTGGTGGCGGCCATCGAAGCGGCGGACGCCATGGTCAAGGCGGCGAGGGTTCTCCTCGTGGGGAAGGAGTACATCGGCAGTGCCTACGTGACCGTCATGGTCCGGGGCGACGTGGGGGCCGTGAAGGCCGCCACCGACGCCGGCGCCGCGGCGGCCCGCCGGATCGGCGACCTGGTCTCCGTCCACGTGATCCCCATGCCCTACGAGCAGGTGGAGGGCATCTTGCCGCATTCTCCCGCGGCGCCGGAGCGCAGGGGCAAGAAGGAAGTGAGGAGTGGGAAGTGAGGAGTGAGGAGTAAGGGCCTGTGGAGAAACCCCACAGAAAACTTGAGGTGTGGAAGAAGTCCATGGAACTTGTTGCCCAGGTCTACTCCTTCACTGCCACGTTTCCGCGAGATGAGCGGTACGGCTTGGTTAGCCAGATGAGACGCAGCGCTGTCTCCATTCCCTCCAACCTCGCCGAAGGCGCCGCCAGGCGAAACGACAAGGAGCTGGTCCAGTTCCTCCACGTCGCGATGGGCTCCGCCAGTGAGCTGGACACGCAACTTGAGATCGGTCGACGACTCGGCTTCCTCTCCGAGCAAGACTGGGCACGAGCAGACGCTGCTTTAGCGGAAGTGGACCGCATGCTCCTCGGACTCAAAAGGCACCTCTCCCGCAAATCCCCCGATTAGCATGAGGTAACCAGCATGCCGTGCCCCTCACTTCAGCTTGTTTTTGTTATTCTTTTCAATCCTCACTCCTCACTCCTCACTTCCCACTCCCCACTCCCCGAAGGCCTCCACTCATGACCGCCTCTGACGTGGACCGCATCGTCACGACCGTGAAGCAGGCCCAGCAGGCCTTCTCCACCTTCTCCCAGGAACAGGTGGACAAGGTGCTGGACGCGATGCACGCGGCGTGCATGCCCAACCTCGAGAAGTGGGCCCGCATGGCCCACGAGGAGACGGGCTTCGGCACGGTGGCCGACAAGACCATCAAGAACCGCTTCGGCGCCGACGACGTCTACCGGTACATCCGCCCCATGAGGACCGTGGGCTTCCTGTCGGCGGATCCGGGCCAGGGCGTCTACGAGGTGGCCTCCCCCATGGGCGTCGTGGCGGCGGTGATCCCCTCGACCAATCCCACCTCCACGGCCATCTACAAGATCCTGATCTCGCTCAAGGCCAGAAACGGCATCGTCCTCTCGCCGCACCCCTCGGCCAAGGGCTGCATCCGGGCCGTGGCCGATGCCATGCACGACGCCGCGGTGGCGGCGGGTGCTCCGCGGGGGATCATAGGCTGCCTGCCGGCTCCCACCATCGAGGACACTCAGGCCCTGATGAGGCACCCCCTCACCAACGTGATCCTCGCCACGGGCGGCACGGGCCTCGTGAACGCCGCCTACTCCTCCGGGAAGCCCTCCTACGGCGTGGGGCCGGGCAACGTGCCGGCCTTCATCGAGCGCACGGCCGTCCTGCGCAAGGCCGTGAAGGACGTGATCGCCGGCAAGTCCTTCGACTGGGGGACCATCTGCGCGAGCGAGCAATCGGTCATCGTGGACGCCCCCATCGCCGAGAAGGCCAAGGAGGAGTTTGCCTCGGCCGGAGGCTATTTCGTGAACCCCCGGGAGAAGGCGCTCCTGGAGGGGCTCATGGTGGACAGGGAGGCGCGCCTGAATCCCAAGGTGGTGGGAAAGTCCCCCCAGGCCATCGCCGCCATGGCCGGCTTCGGCGTGCCCGACGGCGTGCGCGTTCTCCTTGTTCCCGAGGGGGGCGTGGGCCGAGACTACCCTCTCTCCCTTGAGAAACTCTCGCCCGTCCTCTCCTACTTTGAGGCCGACGGCTGGGAGGCGGGCTGCCTGCGCTGCATCGAGGTGCTCCGCTACGGCGGCCTGGGCCACACCCTCTGCCTGCACACGCAGGACCTCGAGGTGGTCCGGCAGTTCGCCCTGAAGAAACCCGTCTTCCGCATCATCGTCAACTCGCCGGGCACCCACGGCGCCATCGGGTTTTCCACCAACCTCCCGCCCTCCATGACCCTGGGCTGCGGCGCCCTGGGGAACAACATCACGAGCGACAACATCACCCCGCTCCACCTTCTGGACCGCAAGCGGGTGGCCTTCGAGGCCCGCCCCGTCACCGACGAGAAGGCCGTTCCGCTGCCGCCCCTGGTCAAGCCGGGAGACGTCCTGGAGGAGGAGGCCCGACGCTTCGTAGCCCAGAAGTTTGGTGCGGGCGGTTCAGGCGGCGTGGCCCCCCGGCCGGGCGCCAACGCCAACTCGGCCCCGGCTCCCCAGCCCTCGCCCGCTCTGGATTTCGTCAGCGAGGCCGACGTCAGGGCAGCCATTCGCGCGGGAACGCGCCTCCGCATCCACGCCAGGACCCTCGTCACCCCCCTCGCCCGCGAGCTCGGCGAGGCCCACCGGATCTTCGAGCGAAGCTGAATTCAACCGCAAAGACACAGCGATGCATGGGGGAGGCTTCGGCTCAGCGCACGAGGCGTGAAGGGCGAATGGGGTGCGGGGACGTGGCCTCCACCTCCCCGGCGTGGGCCCTGCCCTTGATCGGACTCCCTGTCTCCTCTGCGTCTCTGTGCCTCTGTGGTATTTTGGTCCCGGAGGGCTTCCCAATGGGCGAGCGGTGGGACTACATCGTGGTGGGGTCGGGCTTCGGCGGTTCGGTGAGCGCCTTGCGCCTCGCGGAAAAGGGCTACAGGGTCCTCGTGGTGGAGCAGGGCAAGCGCTGGCGGCCGCAGGACTTTTCCAAGACCAACTGGCGCCTGAGGAAGGCCTTCTGGATACCCAAGCTCCTCTGCTACGGCATCTGGCATCTCACGCTCCTCCACGACGTGCTCGTCCTTCACGGCGCGGGCGTGGGCGGTGGGAGCCTTGTCTACGCCAACACCCTCATGAAGCCGAACCCGGAGGTCTTCCGAGACCCGAAGTGGCGGGACCTGGCGGACTGGGAGAGCGTTCTGGCTCCCCACTACGAGACCGCCCGGCGGATGCTCGGCGTCACGGTGAACCCCAAGCTGACCCTGGCGGACGAGGTCCTGCGGCAGGTGGCCGAGGAGATCGGCCACGTCAAGACCTTCGCCCCCACGGACGTAGCGGTCTTCTTCGGCGAGCCCGACAAGGAGGCGCCCGACCCGTACTTCGGCGGCCGCGGGCCGGCCCGCCGGGGGTGCACCTTCTGCGGCGGGTGCATGACCGGCTGCAGGGTGGATGCCAAGAACACCCTCGACAAGAACTACCTCTACCTGGCGGAGAAGCTCGGCGCCACGATCCTGCCGGAGACCCGCGTTACCCGCATCGAGCCTCTGCCGGAGGGCGGCTATCGCCTCCGGACCGAGCGCTCCACGTCTGCCCTCTTCAAGAACAGGGGGGCCCTCGAGGCCTCAGGGGTGGTCCTGGCAGCGGGGGTGCTCGGCACAGTTCCCCTGCTTCTGCGGTGCAAGGCCGAGGGGGCCCTCCCCCAGCTCTCCGACCAGCTCGGCACCTACACGCGCACCAACAGCGAGGCCCTCCTCGGGGTGACCGTTCCGAGGAAGGGCCCCGACCTCTGCGAGGGCATCGCGATCACCTCTCACGTCCACATGGACGACGACACCCGCGTGGAGCCGGTACGCTTCATCCGGGGCTCCGACGTCATACTAGAGCTCGGGACGCCGCTCACAGACGGCGGCACCAAGCTCACTAGGCCGCTCAAGTGGATGGGCAACTGCCTGCGGCACCCCCGCCAGTTCCTACGGACCCTCTGGCCCCTGGGGAAGGCGCGCAAGAGCATCGTGATCCTCGTGATGCAGACCCTCGACAACCGGATGAAGCTGGTGCTCAAGCGGCGGTGGTTCTGGCCCTTCAGCAAAGCGGTGACCTCCTGGCAGCCGCCCGACCAGCCCAAGGTGCCGGCCTACATCCCCGTGGCCAACGAGGTGACGCGGCGGGTGGCGCGGCGCCTGGGGGGGTTCCCCTTCAGCTCCCTGAACGAGGTGCTTCTCAACGTGCCCACCACGGCGCACATCCTGGGCGGCTGCCCCATGGGGGCAGGACCCGAGGACAGCGTCGTGGACAAGGAGTGCCGGCTCTTCGGCTACGAGAACCTGCGGGTGATAGACGGCTCCGTCATCGGCGCCAACCTCGGCGTGAACCCCAGCCTCACCATCACGGCCCTCGCCGAGTACGCCATGAGCCGGATCCCCGCGGCGTCGCGATAATGCGGCGGAGGGTGGAGAGCGGCGACCGTTGCCGGGTATCGGTGGTCAGTGGTCACCCGTCCTCGCGGCCTTTCCTCCCTCATCCATCATCCCTCATCCTTCATCGGCCCTTCCTCCGCCGCCCGGTCTCCTTGGAATGAGCATGGGCACCTCCCGCTGGTAAGCCCGGTAGGCTTCCCCGTAGGTGGCCACCAGCTTGCGCTCCTCCAGCCAGGCGCCGAGCAGGAGGTAGAGGGTGAGGACGATGGCGGCCGCCAGACCGGGGGCGTCCAGGTCGTGGCCCCAGAGAACGAGGATCCCAGCCAGGTACCAGGGGTGACGGACCCAGCGCAGGACTCCGGCGGAAGCGAAGGGCGCCTTCTCCTCCGCGTCCTCCCCGCGCCAGGCGGCGCGGGCAGAGCGCAGCCCCAGAAAGTCGGCCATCCCGTAGGCCTTGGCTCCCAGGACGAAGAGCAGGGCCGCCACGGCGTTCAGGACAATCGCCAGCAGCATCCAGGCGCCTCGGTACCGCAGGAGGAGAGGCCCCATCAGCCACCAGTGGAGCGCGGCCAGGGGCAGCAGGCTCGCCGCGCTGAAGGCGTTGTACAGGAGGCGGTAGTATCCGAATCGCGCCCCCAGCCGCCTCCGCAGCGCTTCCGTCACGGGGCGTGCGATCAGCCCGCTGTGGAGGGCGCACCAGAGAGTCCACGCCGCCGAGGTCCAGAGGATGGCTCGCATGGGGCCATGATAGATCCATCCGGCGGCGCCGGTCATTTGGCAGGAGGCTCCTCCAGAAATCGATCCGACGTGCCTTGTTCACCCGTCGCGCTCTGGAGAGCGATCCTACACGCGAATGAGGGCGCTCCCCCCTGGAATCGGCGCTCTTTCGTGTCGTGGCGCCTTGGTGGTGGTGCTTGCTATCCGAATTCGACCTCCGAGTTCCAGCCGGCCCTCCGGGCCCTTGACCTCCCTGCCCCGAAGGAGTACAAAGGTTCCCGCCGAAGGCCCCGCGCGTGCGGGGCGACGGGGACCCGATCCATCGGGGCGAATCGCACCAGCGTAAGGCCGCCTCAGCCTGAGCCCGTCAGCTAACCCGTTAGGCGGAGAGAGGTACTTCATGCCCGTCTTTTCCCGTCCCCTCCGACGCCCAGCCGGCGGAGGGGGCACGGTTTCGGACGCCTGATGCCCTCCCTCAAACGCCTGCTCTTCGGGCGCCCGAAAGATCCTTCGGACCCGGAGGTTTTCCACAAGCTGTCGCTGGCGGCTTTTCTGGCCTGGGTCGGCATGGGCGCCGACGGCCTCTCCTCCTCGTGCTACGGCCCCGACGAAGCCTACCGCGCGCTCCAGGGCCACGAGTACCTGGCCTTCTACCTGGCGCTGCTCATGGCCCTGACGGTGGCCGTCATCGCCTACGCCTACAGCCTGCTCATCGAACACTTCCCGAGCGGCGGCGGCGGCTACCTGGTCTCCACCAAGCTCCTCGGCGCCAAGGCCGGGGTGGTCTCCGGCTCCGCCCTGGTGGTGGACTACATGCTCACCATCACGGTCTCCGTGGCCTCCGGTGTGGACGCCCTCTTCAGTTTCCTGCCCCTGTCTTGGGACATCTACAAGGTCCCAGCAGACTTGACGATCCTCCTCGTCCTGATCCTGCTGAATCTCAGGGGCGTCAAAGAATCGGTCAAGGTCCTGCTTCCCATCTTCCTGCTCTTTCTGGCCACCCACGTAGGGTTGATCCTGTACGGCCTGACGAGCCACCTCTGGGCCCTGCCCGCCGTGGTCCGCCAGGCCCACACCGAGATGGCCAGGGACAGCGCCTCGCTTGGATGGCTCGTTCTGCTCATGCTCTTCCTGAGGGCCTACTCGCTGGGCGGAGGAACCTACACGGGCATCGAGGCGGTCTCCAACGGCGTCACGATCCTCAAGGAGCCGCGCGTGCCCACGGCCAAGCGCACCATGCTCTACATGGCCGTCTCCTTAGCCTTCACGGCCGGCGGCATTCTGTTCAGCTACCTTCTGTGGCAGGCCAAGCCCGCGGCGGGCAAGACCATGAACGCCGTCCTCCTGGAGAAGGTTTTCGGCGCATGGCAGTGGAGCGGCCATCCGGTGGGCACCTGGCTCGTGGTGCTCACCCTCCTCTCGGAGGGCGCCCTGCTGTTCGTGGGGGCGCAGGCCGGCTTCATCGACGGCCCGAGGGTCCTCGCCAACATGGCCGTGGACTCCTGGGTCCCGCACCGCTTCGCCCAGCTCTCCGACCGGCTGGTCATCAAGAACGGCATCCTCATCATGGGCGCCTCCGCGGCGATCCTCATGCTGTATACCCGAGGGAGCGTGCGATTCCTGGTGGTGCTTTACGCGATCAACGTCTTCGTCACCTTCAGCCTCAGCCAGCTCGGCATGTCCCGCTTCTGGCTGGGGGAGGGGCGCCACAAGTCCGGGCGGTGGGTCTGGCACCTGGTGGTACACGGCGTGGCGCTCCTCTTCTGCGTCGCGATCCTCACCATCACGATCTTCGAGAAGTTCCACGAGGGGGCCTGGCTCACGGTCGTCATCACCACCTCGCTCATTTCCCTCTGCCTGCTGGTCCAGCGGCATTACGCCGAAATCCGGCGGGAGATCGGCAAGCTCGATTCGATCCTGGCCGAGGTTCCGGCCTCGTCGTCAACCCCGAAGGCCGCCTCCGAGCTGGATCCCGCCCAGCCCGTGGCCGCCCTTCTGGTGTCCGGATACGGAGGGCTGGGGATCCACTCGGTCCTCTCCATCCAGCGGCTCTTCCCCGGCTACTACAAGAACATCCTCTTCATCTCCGTGGGCGTCGTGGATTCGGGCCACTTCAAGGGGGCCGACGAGGTGGTCACCCTGCATCGGGAGACCGAGGAAAGCCTGCGCCGGTACGTGGCCTTCGCCAACGGCCTCGGGCTGACCGCCGGCTACCGATTTGCCATCGGGACCGATGTGCTGGAGGAGACGGAGAGGCTCTGCCAGGAGATCCAGAGGGAGTACCCGCGCGCCGTCTTCTTCCTCGGCAAGCTCATCTTCGCCAAGGAGAAGCTCTACTACCGCATCCTGCACAACGACACCGCCTACGCGGTCCAGCGCCGCCTGCAGTTCGGCGGACTCCAGACGGTCGTGCTGCCCATCCGCATGATCATGAACTAACCTAAAGGAAAGCAACGAAACCATGGCCTCGCTCAAGCGGTTCTTCATCGGGAATCCCAAGGACCCCACAGACCCCCAGGTCTTTCACAAGCTCTCCCTGGTGGCCTTCATGGCCTGGGTGGGCATGGGAGCGGACGGGCTCTCTTCGTCGTGCTACGGACCCGATGAGGCCTTCCGCGCGATTCAGGGCCACGAGTACCTCGCCTTTTACCTGGCCCTGATGACGGCCATCACCGTGGGCATCATCTCCTTCGCCTACAGCCTTCTCATCGAGCACTTCCCCAGCGGCGGGGGCGGCTACCTCGTCTCCACAAAGCTTCTGGGGCCCAAGGCGGGCGTCGTTTCTGGCTCCGCCCTCGTGGTGGACTACGTACTGACGATCACGGTGTCCATCGCATCGGGGGTCGACGCGCTGTTCAGCTTTCTTCCGCTGCCGTGGCAACCCTACAAGGTGCCCGTGGACCTGGCCATCCTCGCCATCCTCCTGCTGATGAACCTCCGAGGCGTGAAGGAGTCGATCAAGATTCTGATGCCCATTTTCATGGTGTTCGTTCTGACCCACCTCCTCCTGATCGTCTACGGGATCTCGGTGCATCTCTGGGCCATGCCCCAAGTCCTCCACCGGACGCACACGGAGATCGCCCACGACGCGGGCACCCTGGGCTGGGTGGCGCTCCTTCTCATCTTTCTTCGGGCCTATTCGCTCGGGGGAGGGACCTACACGGGGATCGAGGCGGTCTCCAACGGCTTGTCCATCCTTCGGGAACCCAGGGTGGCCACGGGGAAGCGCACCATGCTGTACATGGCCGTCTCGCTCGCCTTCACGGCCGGGGGCATCCTCTTCCTCTACCTTTTGTGGCACGCCATGCCCACCGCGGGCAAGACCATGAATGCAGTCTTGCTGGACCGCGTGTTCGGGAGCTGGAGCCTCCTCGGCTTCCCCGCGGGACACTGGCTGGTCATCGTGGCGCTCGCTTCGGAGGGGGCGCTCCTGTTTGTGGCGGCCCAGGCCGGCTTCATCGACGGCCCGCGGGTGCTCGCCAACATGGCGGTGGACTCCTGGCTTCCCCACCGATTTGCCCAGCTCTCCGACCGGTTGGTCACCAAGAACGGCATTGTGATCATGGGAATCGCCTCGGGCCTCCTGATCCTCTATACGAAAGGCGAGGTGTTCTACCTCGTGGTCCTCTACTCGATCAACGTCTTTCTCACCTTCAGCCTGACCGAGATGGGGATGAGCCGCTTCTGGGTCAGCGAGCGGCACAAGCACCCCCACTGGCTGAGGAACCTCCTGGTGCATGGGACGGGACTCACGCTCTGCCTCACCATCCTCGTGATCACCACCCTCGAGAAATTCCGGGAGGGCGGCTGGCTCACGCTCGTCATCACCAGCTCCTTCATCGTCTTGTGTTTCCTCGTACGGGCGCACTACGGGCGCGTGCGCCGGCAGATCGGAGAGCTGGACGGCATTTTGGGCCAGTTGCCCTCGGGCACACAGGTCGCGACCGGCGGGGCCCTGGACCCCAGCCAGCCAGTGGCCGCCCTGATGGTCTCCGGGTACGGAGGCTTGGGCATCCATTCCGTGCTCTCCATCCAGCGGCTCTTCCCCGGCTACTACAAGAACGTCCTCTTCATCTCCTTGGGAGTGGTGGACTCGGGCCACTTCAAGGGAGCGGATGCCGTGGAGGCCCTGCGCAGCGAGACCGAGGAGCACCTCCGCCGGTACGTGGCCTTCGCCAACGGCCTCGGACTGAACGCCGAGTTTCGTTACGCCATCGGTACCGATGTGGTCGAAGAGGCGGAGCGACTCTCCCGGGAGATTCAAAAGGAGTATCCCCACACCGTCTTCTTCCTCGGCAAGCTCATCTTCGCCAAGGAGAAGTTCTTCTACCGGTTGCTTCACAACGACACGGCCTACGCCATTCAGCGCCGCCTTCAGTTCGGCGGCATGCAGAGCATGGTCCTGCCCATCCGGATCACCATGAACTGAAGCTTCGCCCCGTGAGAGTCACACGGTCCCGCCATCTCGCGGTGGTAGAATGGACGAGAGGGACGCGCATGCCTCACACCAAGATCGTCTGCACGCTGGGGCCCTCCAGCGACACCCGCAAATGCATTCGGGCTTTGGCCGAAGCCGGGATGGACGTGGCTCGCCTGAACTTCTCCCACGGCGATCACCGCCAGCACGGGGAGAGGATCCGGGCGGTGAGGGAGGTGGGTCGCCAGAGTGGCCGCCACCTGGCCGTTCTGCAGGACCTCCAGGGGCCCAAGATCCGGCTCGGCACCTTCCGGGGAGGCAGCGCCCAGCTCGACGAGGGCAGTCCCTTCGTCCTCTCCACGCGGCCCGTTCCCGGGTCTGCCGCCAGGGCCCACTGCAGCTACGAGCGTCTGCCCAAGGACGTGCGGCGGGGCGATAGGATCTTCCTGGCCGACGGGACCCTGGAGCTGCTGGTGGAGCGGGTGGCCGGGGGCGAGGTGCGCACCACCGTGGTGCGAGGCGGCACCATCCGCGACCACCAGGGGATCAACCTGCCGGGCGTGCGGCTGAGCACTCCCTCGCTCACGGCCAAAGACAAGCAGGACCTGGCCTTCGGCCTGGCGGCGGGGGTGGACCTCGTGGCGCTCTCCTTCGTCCGGCGCGCCGCGGACGTCCGCTCGCTGCGACGGAGGCTCGCCGAGAGCCCCGATCCCCCCTGGATCGTGGCGAAGATCGAGAAGCCCGAGGCCCTGGACCATCTCGATGCGATCCTGGCCGAGGTGGACGGCGTCATGGTGGCCCGCGGCGATCTGGGCGTGGAGATGGGCCTGGAGCACGTCCCGCAGGCCCAGAAGACCATCATCGCAGAAGCCAACCGCCGGGGGAAGTTCGTGATCACGGCGACCCAGATGCTCGAGTCCATGGTGGATCACGCCCGGCCCACACGGGCCGAGGTCTCCGACGTGGCCAACGCCATCTACGACGGCACCGACGCCGTCATGCTCTCGGCCGAGTCGGCGGCGGGACGCTATCCCGTGGAGGCCACGGCCATGCTCAAGACCATCGCCGATCAGGCCGAAACGAGCCGCTTCTACCACCCCGTCCGAGAGCCCTTCACCGGGGTCACCGACTTCCACCAGGCCGCCAGCCACGCCGCGGCCTCGGCGGCCCGCGACCTCGACGCCTCGGCGGTGCTCTCTATCACCCCGACGGGGCGCATGCCGCGCCTGCTCTCCAAGTTTCACATGGCGGCTCCGATCATCGCGTGCAGCGCGAGAGAAGAGGTCCTGCGGCGCGTGGCCGTGGTGTGGGGAGTGACACCCCTGGCCGTCGAGCACGCCGCCGACACCGAACGCGCGGTGACCATGGCGCTGGACGCCGCCCTGCGGGCCCGCCTGGTCCGCCCGGGCCAGACGGTCCTCGTCACGCTCTCCATGCTCTCCGGCAACTCGGAGGTGACGAACGTCATCAAGCTGCACAAGCTTTAGAGCCATCGGCGATCCGCCCGCCCCGGGAGGTGATGACGCGATTAAGCGATTGGGCGATTGAGCGATTGGGCGATTGAGCGATTAGGCGAGACGCAAAGATCCCCAATCCCGTCATTGCCTCTGGGGCGTTTTTTTCGCTCGCAATTCACGATTCGCCTTTGCTACACTGCCCGCGTCCTTCTGGGGAGGTCCCCATGGCCGGTGACGATCACACCCTCGCACGTGGCGCAGAGCAGGGCCCATGAGCCTGCGCTCCTGGGCCCTGGCTGTCGGCGTTCTCGTGGAGGCGATCTACATCGGCGCCTGGGTGGCCGGCTTCGGTCTCTTCGGCAGCCTCTCTCCCGCCAGTCTGCCGGGGGCCATGGTAATCACCGGCGGACCGGTGGCCCTTCCTCTGCTCATGGCGTGGGGGCTCAAACGCAGCCGCGAGGCCGGAGCCGTTCTCTGGCTGGCCAGCGCCCTGGTCTCCGCGGGATTCTCCATGGCCAGCGGGGCCCACGCGGGCCAGTATTTTCTCTCCGCCGCGCTCACCGTCTTTCCGCAGGCCCTCGCCGCCAGCCTGCTCATGCTTCACGCCCGGCGCAAGGAAGCACATGCGCCCGTCCGGAGACCGCGGCGATGAATCATCGGCCGGAGCGCGGCCGTTGACGAGGCGGTTCCCCGCCGCTAAGCTTGGGCTCCAAGGAGGCAGTCGTGGCCCACGTCCTCGTACCTGAAGCCGAAGCCATCCTGGACAAGGAGTTTGCCGTTCTCGACAAGGGCTTCGTGCGCCTGGTGGACTACCTGGGATCGGACGAGCGCATCGTGGCGGCGGCCAGGGTCTCCTACGGCAGGGGCACCAAGACCTCGCGCGAGGACCGGGGGCTGATCCACTACCTCATGCGCCACCAGCACACATCCCCCTTCGAACAGGTGGTGCTGACCTTCCACTGCAAGATGCCCATCTTCGTGGCCCGGCAGTGGATCCGTCACCGGACGGCCCGGCTCAACGAGATCTCGGGCCGCTACTCCGTCATGAAGGACGAGTTTTACCTCCCCACCGCGGACACGCTCCGGACCCAGAGCACCACGAACAAGCAGGGGAGGGCCCAAACGCCCGTGCCCGCGCAGGAGGCCGAGGCTATGGTGCGGGAGATGGAGGCCGGGCAGCGCGAGGCCTACACCCGCTACGAGGCCATGCTCGGCAAGGATTTGGCCCGGGAGGTGGCGCGGATCGCCCTCCCGCTCAGCCTCTACACCGAATGGTACTGGCAGATCGACCTGCACAACCTCTTCCACTTCCTCGCCCTCCGCATGGACGCCCACGCGCAGTGGGAGATCCGTCAGTACGCGCAGGTCATGGCGGCCATGGCACGGGCGGTGGCCCCCATGGCCTACGAGGCTTTCGAGCAGTACCGACTGAACGCCGCCTGCCTCTCCTTGGAGAGCATGGAGTGGATTCGTGAGCACGCCTCCCGGGGGGAGAAAATGCCCAAGGATCTTCAGGAGGCCCTGGCCAGGAGCCGCCTCTCGGCGCCGCCCCTCCCCGAGCCGAGGAATCCGTCATGAACCCAAAGCAGCTCCTGGGCGGCTCCATGAACCTCAGCCCCGGCTGGCTCTTTCTCTCCCTCATCGTAGGCGGCGTCGGCACGGCGCTGTTCATCTACGGAAAGAAGCAGGGGCGCCTCCCCCAGCTCATCAGCGGCCTGGCCCTGATGATCTACCCCTACTTCGTCCGGAGCACCGCCTGGTCGGTGGCCATCGCCGTGGCGATCATCGCGGGCCTCTGGCTGGCCGTCCGCCAGGGGCTGTAGGCACAACGGGCGCAGGTGACACACTCCCGCCGATTTCGGTGCACACTCCCCAGGCGGCCCGGCGTTGACCTTGCGTCTGCCCCCTTGCCGGCGCCGATCAGGAGTCCAGCAGGAAGCTGAGATCCTCGTCGGGCCATAGGTCGCGGGGCGCCAGGCCCTTTCGGAAGAGACGGGCCGGCTTACTCCCGATGAGGGAGAGACGCTCCTCCTCCCGCCGCAGCGCCGTCCCCTCGGGCAACCCGACAACGGTAGCGGCCGGGTTGGCCTCCAGGAACTCGAGGAGCCGCTCCGTCCGGGTCTCCCCGGCGTGGCCCGGGGGATGGGCATCGGTGAAGTGGGGATTGATCTGGAAGGGGACGAGCCCCATGGCCGAGAGGCTCGGTGTCTCCACCACGGGCATGTCGTTGGTCGTGCGGATCGTGGGGCAGGCCACGTTGGACCCCGCGCTCCAACCGACGTACGGGATGCCCGCGCGCACGCGTTCCCGAATGAGGGGCGCGAGGCCCGTCTCGTGAAGTTCCTTCATCAGCTGGAAGGAGTTCCCTCCTCCCACCACCAGGACTTCGGCTTCCGCCGCGAGGGTGAGAGGGGTCCGCGTCTCCTGGGCCGCTTGCAGGGCGTGCCCCATGGCGGAGAACCGCTCCCGAACGCGCTGCGCGTATTCGTCCCAAGAGGCGCGCAAGCCGGCGAAGGGGACGAAAAAGATGCGCTTGGGGCCTTCCCCGAGGAAGGCGCGGATGTGCGGTTCGGGCCAGGCCAGATAACCCTCCCCGGCATTGGTGGAATTGCTCAGCAGTAGCAGGCGCATGGATCTCACCTCCGGGCTCCCGTGGACGGGCCGCGACCCTTTCAGCCTCCCGTGCTCAGGGTACACCCGATCTCGGCGGGGCGTCGGAGGCCTCCGATAACGCGGTACACAGCCGCCCACCAAGAAAGCCCAGAGATCTCTCTTCCATTATCTTCGGGCACGTGTCCGCACCATCACCAGCCTCTTGCCTCCATACCTCGGTGATGCTAACGTAAACGGCTGATTGAAGTCAGCCTTCCTCGTGAAGGCCTACTTGAGCGAGGTTCGTGATGCAGAGTAAGCCGCTGACCGTGGGGTTTCTGTTCTTTCTCTTCCCGGTCCTTCTAGGATTCAGCTCCCTGGCCGAATCGTCTGCCCCCGCGCGGGCGGGATCCGCACCCGAGGAGGCTCACGTGGTGCGGAGGGCGGGCTTCGTGCGTCTCACCGACAGCCCCTGGCCTCACCTCGACGCCGGAAGGCTCCGCCTTCGATCCGCAGCGGCTCTGGTGGTGGATGGGAAGAGCGGACGGGACCTCTACGCGAAGAACGCCGAGGCCGTGACCCCCATCGCCTCCATCTCCAAGCTGATGACGGCCATGGTGCTTCTGGACTCCCACCTCCCCATGAATACTCCCGTGACCGTCACCGAAGACGACGTGGACACCCTGCGCAATTCCCTCTCCCGCCTGCCCGTCGGCTGGACCCTCAGCCGGGAGGAGTTGCTTCAGCTCGCGCTCATGGCCTCCGAGAACCGCGCCGCCAACGCCCTGGCCCGGACCTACCCCGGAGGAACGACGGCCTTCGTGGCACAGATGAACGCCAAGGCCCATGCCCTGGGGATGCAGCGCACCTACTTCCTCGACCCCACGGGCCTTCACAGCGAAAACGTCTCCACCGCCAGCGACCTGGCCCTTATGGTGCGCGAGGCCTATACCTATCCCCTCATCCGCCAGATGACGACGACCGAACGGTATGAGGTTCGCTCCAGCATCTCCGGGCGTCCCCGCCTCTTCGGGAACTCCAACCGCCTGATGTACAACGACCACTGGTCCATCGGTCTGAGCAAGACGGGCTTCATCAACGAGTCGGGCTTCTGCCTCGTGATGGAGACCTCCATCCTGGACAGACCCGTTTTCATGATTCTGCTCGACTCGCAGGGCAAGTACTCCCGCCTCGGGGACGCCGCCCGCATCCGCTCCTGGCTCCAGACCACCGCCGAGGGGCGGCTCCCGCACTACCGTCGCCGCTCGCGCGGCTGAGGCCGGATTCCAGGGCAGATAGCCGCAGAGGCACGCAGGCACCAAGAGAGCCGTCACCACGAAGGACTCTGGGGTCGGCGTGAGCTCGAAGACGGCACCGCTCGCCCCATGGCCAACGCGGCAGACTCACCGTGAAATGTCCGAAGGCCGAGCCTCCCGCCGGGCCGCGGCCGCCGACTCTCCGGCGGAAGAGCGCAAGCCGGGTCAGGGCTCCCTAGGCGGGCTCCACACCGGCTCCGAGACTCCCCTCTTCGCGTTCACCCACCGGGCCAGCACGAAGAGGAGGTCGGACAGGCGGTTCAGGTAGACCACGACCTCCGGATTCACGGGCGAACTCCTCTCCAGGAGCACGACGGCCCGCTCCGCCCGCCGGCAGACGGCCCGGCAGATTTGCAGCGCCGAGGCCGCTGGGCACCCGCCGGGGAGAATGAACTGGGTCAGGGGTGGCAGCTCCGCATCCCACTGGTCGATGAGCGCCTCGAGACGAACGG